>DEHW01000098.1:1149-7857 GCA_002352135.1 Lysobacterales bacterium UBA2790 | reverse complement strand
TGTCCGCAGCGATGCTGCCGCCAACGGACACAGCACGTTTTTCATCGTTGCACCGAATAACAACAAAGCTACATCAAACCCCGAATATCCCTTGGGAGGAAATCATGACAACCGATTCGTCGATTCAAACCCGCCGTCGCGCCGCCATGCTGCCGAAGCGCTCGCTTCTGGCCTCGGCCTTGGTCAGTTGCCTGCTTGTCGCCAGTGGCGGTGCGCTGGCACAGAGCACCTCGGCCACGCTGCGCGGCCAGGTTGTGCAGGGCACGCAGGCGGCAGCCGCCGAAGTGACCTTGACCAACGTGGCGAGTGGATTCTCGCGCAGTGTGCAGGCGCAGGCCGATGGCAGTTACTCCGTGCCTGGGCTGCCGCCGGGCACCTATCGAGTGGATGTGCGTTCGGGTGAACAGACCAGCTCGCAGACCATCACCCTGCGTGTCGGCCAAACCGCGACGCTCGACCTGCCGATCGCGGCAGCGGCCAGCGAACAGACCCTGGATACCATCGAGGTGGTCGGTACCGCGTTGTTCGAGAACAAGACCTCGGAAATTGCGACCTACGTGACGCCGGAGCAGATCTCGGCGCTGCCGCAGAACTCGCGCAATTTCCTGGCCTTTGCCGACATCGTTCCCGGCGTGCAGTTCACCGAGAACGCCGACGGTTCCACACAATTGCGCTCGGGTGCACAGTCTTCCAATGGCATCAACGTGTTCATCGACGGCGTTGGTCAGAAGAACTACGTGCTGAAAGGCGGCATCAGCTCGCAGGATTCCTCGCGCGGCAGTCCGTTCCCGCAGATGGCGATTGCCGAATACAAGGTCATCACGCAGAACTACAAAGCCGAGTTCGACCAGATCAGCAGTGCCGCAGTGACGGCGGTCACGCGCTCGGGCGGCAACGAATTTGAGGGCAGCGTGTTCTATGACCGCACCAGCGACAACTGGCGCGCCTCCACACCGCGCGAGATCGATTCCGGTACCAAGCCGGAGACCGAAGACGAGCAGTACGGCTTCAGCTTCGGTGGTCCGATTGTGCGTGATTTGTTGCACTACTTCGTGACCTACGAAAAGAAGGAAATCCTCTCGCCGCGCGACATCATTCCTGGTGAGAACGTCCAGGCCAGCGCGCTGCCGCCCGAGTATGCCTCGCAGGTGGGGCCAACCAATTCACCGTTCGATCTCGACCTGTTCTTCGGCAAGCTTTCCTTTGCACCGGGCGATGCGCACCTGTTCGAGCTGACCGCGAAGTACCGCACCGAGTCGGAAATCACTGGCATCGGCGGCACCAATGCGCGCTCGTATGCCAGCTCGAAAGACAACGACGAGACCCGCATCGACCTGCGACACCAGTTCAGCGGGGCCAGCTTCCTCAATGATGCGCACATCACCTTCGAGGACGCCTACTGGAATCCGCGCCCGCTGACCTTCGGCAACGGCTCGCGTCTGACCACGCCGGATCGTCGCAGCATTCTCAACATCGGTGGCGGGCAGGACTTCCAGGACAAGGGCCAGCGCGGCATCGGCTTCCAGAATGACCTCACCTTCTTCGACCTCGCCTGGCACGGCGACCACACCATCAAGACCGGTGTGAAGTACAAGTCGGTGCGCGTCGATGCCTTCGAACAGCAGCCCTACAACCCGCAGTTCTTCTACGACATCACGCAAAGCACCAGCGTGCCGTATCGGGTCGAGTTCGGCTCGGTCGTGCCGGGCGTGGGCGACCGCAACATCACCTCGCGCAACAAGCAGTTCGGCATCTATCTGCAGGACGACTGGCAGGTCAATGACCGTCTGACCCTGAACCTCGGCCTGCGCTGGGACTACGAAGAAACCCCTGGCTATCTGGATTACGTGACGCGGCCCGAGCTGGCGGCGGCCTTGCGTGGCTGGGCGAACATCCAGAACACCGACTACGACATCGAGAACTACATCAGCGATGGCAGCAATCGTGATGCCTTCAAGGATGCCTGGCAGCCGCGCGTGGGTTTCTCGTATGACCTGAGCGACGACGAATCGCGGGTGCTTTTCGGTGGCGCAGGGCGCTCGTACGACCGCAACCTGTTCGACTATCTGGCTCTGGAACAGTCGAAAGGCACCTTCCCGCGCTACGGTTTCGATTTCAACACGCCGGGACATGAGTGCGCCGGTGCCACCTGTCTGGAATGGAACACCGCGTATCTGGATGAAGCGAACCTTCGTGCACTGGTCGCCGCCAATCCGAATCTCGGCGGCGAGGTCAACATGATCGCCAACGACCTGCAGACGCCGTATTCCGACCAGTTCAGCATCGGTATCCGCAACACCTTTGGCCAGTGGAACAGCTCGGTCACGCTGTCGCACGTCCGCAGCCATGACGGCATCGTGTTCACCCTGGGTAACCGCTATCCGGATGGCAGTTTCCGACCCTCGGGAACGACATGGGGCGGACAACCCTGGGGCTTCGGTGTGCCGGGCTTCGGCACCCTGATTCTGGCGGACAACGGCATCGAAACGCGCCTGAACTCGCTGCTGTTCTCGTTGGAAAAGCCCTACTCGCCCGAGGCGGGCTGGGGTGCGACCTTTGCCTACACCTTCAGCGAGGCGGAGGAAAACCGCTCGAATGCGGCGGCTTCGGACGAACACTATCTGTTCGACTATCCGAACACCGAGGGCTTCGGCTGGAAGCGCTCGACCGGCATCGCACGGCATCGTCTGGTCGCCACCGGGATCGTCGAAGGTCCCTGGGAGATGCTCTTCTCGGCCAAGGCGACCATCGAAACACCCAGCACCTACGAGGCGGTCAACTGCGCTAATGCCGTGGATTGGAACAACTGCTTCTTCGATCCGTTCACGCCCAGTGGCGCCTTCGGTCGTCGCCAGTTGGACATGGCGGTGTCGAAGGACATCGTGTTCGGTGCCGACTACCGCTTGAACTTCCGAATCGACGTGTTGAACGTCTTCAACTACCGCAACTGGAACGAATACAACAACTGGCGCGGTGGTCCGGGCGAAACCAACCCCGATTTCGGCACGCATGGTCTGGGCATTCTGTTGCCCACCCGCACCATGAAGTTGTCGGTTGGCTTCAACTGGTAAGGGCGAGGTAGTGAGCCGATGTCAGGAGGTGCCATGGATGGCACCTCCTGACATCGCGCCAGTGGAAGGATGCGGTGTGGCGTCAGCGCCGTGCCACGGTGCGGTGGAGAGCGCGATGACAATGCGGTTTGGGCGGGTGATGGGAGCGGTTCAGGCTGCGGTGCTGGGTCTGTTGGTTGTTCTGCAGGCGATGCCGCTCTGCGGTCGGGTGGCCTTTGCTGCTGACGGACAGCGCGCGGAACGCAGTCATCGCGTGCCGAAACTGCTGCGCGACATCGAGCGCCGCACCTTCAATTACTTCTGGCAGGAAACCCGCGCCGATAATGGACTTGCGCCGGATCGCGTGCCTTGGGACGAGCCCTTTGCCAGCGTAGCGGCAGTTGGTTTTGCACTGACTGCGTATCCGTTGGGTGTCGAGCGTGGCTGGATCAGTCGTGAGCAGGCGCGTGAACGCACGCTGGCCACCCTGCGATTCCTGCATGACGCGCCGCAAGGCAGCGGTGAGCAGGGCATGGCGGGTTACCACGGTTTCTTCTATCACTTCCTGCATCTCGATACTGGCGCGCGCTATGCGCCTTGGGTCGAGTTGTCCTCGGTGGATACGGCGTTGCTGCTGGGTGGTGTGTTGTTCGCGCAGAGCTGGTTTGATCAGGACCAACCGGACGAGCAGGCCATCCGGGACTTGGCCGAAGCGATCTATCAGCGCGTCGACTGGACGTTTCTGCAGGTGCGTGCGCCTCTGCTGTCGATGGGCTGGCATCCGGAAAGCGGCTTCATCAGCCACGACTGGGTTGGCTACAACGAGGGCATGCTGGTCTACGTGCTGGCGCTGGGATCACCCACGCATCCGATTGGCGAAGACGCTTGGGCGGCCTGGCAGGGCGACTACGCGAAGAGTTGGGGGCGCTTCTACGGTCAGTCACATCTGGGTTTCGGGCCGCTGTTCGGTCATCAGTACAGCCACGTCTGGATCGACTTTCGCGGCATCCAGGACGCATTCACGCGTGGCAAGGGCATCGACTACTTCGAGAACAGTCGTCGTGCCACGCTGGCGCAACGCGCCTATGCCATCGACAACCCGCAGGACTTCAAGGGCTATGACCGCTATGTGTGGGGTCTCACGGCCAGCGATGGGCCGGGGCATTTCGCGCAGGACTACAACGGCAGTACGCGCATCTTCCGTGGCTACTCGGCGCGCGGTGCGGGTCTTAAGGATGCCTTTGACGACGGCACCATCGCGCCGACCGCGATGTTGGGATCGCTGCCCTTCGCGCCCGCCGAAGTGAAGCGCTCGGTCCGCGTGCTGCACCAGCGGCATGGTCGCCACATCTTTGGCGATTACGGTTTCATCGATGCCTTCAACCTTACCTTCGACTACGACGTTCCGCTGACGGTGGGGCGACGTGTGCCAGGTTGGGGTTGGGTTGCCGATCAGTACATCGGTATCGATCAGGGGCCGATTCTGACCATGATCGCCAACTATCGAAACGGCCGAGTCTGGGAAGTGATGCGACGCAATCCGCACATCCGACGGGGTCTGCTGCGGGCTGGTTTCCGGGGTGGCTGGCTGGACCAAGCGGCCGAGGCGTCGCAGGGCCAATGAAGCGGGTGTTGCTGGGTGCCTTATTGCTGCTGTCCGCCTGCGGTCGGGATGATTCCATGCCGACCGGAACGATATTGCGCTTCTGGGCCATGGGGCGCGAAGCCGAAGCCGTGGCGGCGTTGATTCCCGAGTTCGAGCGACGTCATCCCGGTGTGCGCGTCGAGGTGCAGCAACTGCCGTGGACGGCCGCGCACGCAAAGTTGCTGACTGCATTTGCCTCCGACTCTCTGCCCGATGTGCTGCAGTTGGGCAATACCTGGGTGCCCGAGTTTGCGATGTTGAATGCCTTGCAGCCACTGGATGCGCGGTTGGCGGGTACCACGCGTATCGCGCAGACGGATTATTTCCCGGGGATCTGGGCGACCAATGTCATCGACGGCGCGCTCTACGGTGTGCCCTGGTATGTGGACACCCGATTGTTGTTCTATCGCCGCGACTTGCTGGCCAAGGCCGGTTTCGACCATCCACCGAAGCATTGGGAAGAATGGTTGTCGATGCAGGCGGCCATCAAGGCGCAGGTGGGCGAACAGGGCTATGCCGTGCTGTTGCCGCTCAATGAGTTCGAGCCGCTGCTCGCCTTGTCGTTGCAGCAGTCGGTGCCCTTGCTGCGCGACGGTGGACGCTATGGCAATTTCCGTCATCCCGAACTGCAGCGCAGTCTGGCATTCTACGCCGAGATGTTCGCGCGGGATTTCGCCCCGCGTGCCAGCAATACGCAGATTTCCAATCCATGGACGGAATTCGGGCGCGGCTATTTCAGCTTCTACATTTCCGGTCCATGGAACATCGCCGAGTTTCAGCAGCGCCTTCCTGCCGACCTGCAATCGGCTTGGATGACCGCACCGCTGCCCGGACCGGACGGGCCGGGTGCGTCGATTGCTGGCGGTGCCAGTCTGGTGATCACGCGCGGCTCCGCGCAGGCGGATCTTGCCTGGCAACTGATCGAATACCTCAGTGAGCCGGAGGTCCAGCGCGCCTTTCATCAACGCGTTGGTGACATGCCGCCGCGGCGTAGCAGTTGGGACGAATCCAGCTTGGCGACCGATGTGTATGCGAAGGCGTTTCGCGAGCAACTGGAGCGCAGCAAACCGACGCCCGCCGTGCCGGAGTGGGAGCAGATCGCCACCGAGATGCGTCTGGTCGGTGAGCTCCTGGTGCACGGCAAGCTCGATGTCGCGGCGGCTGCCGTGGAGCTCGACCGCCGCACTGACCGGATCTTGGAGAAACGCCGCTGGATGTTGGATCAACGCGTGGCCTCGGATGGAGTAACGACGCAGTGAGCGTAGGCCGTGCCGCTTGGTGGTTCATCGCACCCGCGCTGCTGGTCATTGGCGTGTTCTTCCTGCTGCCTGCTGCGGCGTCCTTTCTGCTGAGCCTGACCGATTTCGATCTGTACGCGCTGGCCGATCCACTCAATCTGCGCTGGGTGGGTTTCGACAACTACACCGAACTGCTGCAGCGCCCGCTGTTCTGGCAGGCGATGGGCAACACGCTGTACTTCGTCATCGTCGGCGTGCCGCTATCGATACTGGTGTCTTTGTCGGCGGCGGTCTTGCTGCAGGACGCTGCGGCGCGCGCGACGGCCTTCTTCCGCACCGCCCTGTTTGCGCCCGTGGTGACAACCGTGGTGGCGGTGGCGGTGATCTGGCGTTACCTGTTCCACACGCGCTATGGCTGGATCAACTACGCGCTGGATGGGATTGGCATCGCTCCAGTGAATTGGTTGGGCGATCCGCAGTGGGCCATGCCCACCCTGATTCTGTTCGCGGTGTGGAAGAACTTCGGCTACAACATGATCATCCTGCTGGCCGGCTTGCAGGCCATTCCCACGGATCTGTACGAAGCGGCGCGCATCGACGGCGCGAATCGTTGGCAGCAGTTCCGCCACATCACTTTGCCCGGCCTGCAGCCGATGCTGCTGATGGTCGCGATTCTCACCACGGCGGGCTATTTCCAGTTGTTCGCCGAGCCCTATGTCATCACCGAGGGTGGTCCGGTGCAGAGCACCTTGAGCGTGCTCTATCTGATGTTCGA
>DEHW01000098.1:0-1062 GCA_002352135.1 Lysobacterales bacterium UBA2790 | reverse complement strand
CCCAGTGCGCCCACGCTGGACAACTACCGCCTGTTGTTCTCGCGCATGGGCATCGGGCGGTATGCCTTGAACAGCGTGTGGATCGCCTTGCTGGTGACGGCGCTTTCCCTGCTGTTCAACACGCTGGCCGGATACGCCTTCGCCAAGCTGGCTTTTCGCGGTCGCGAGCGCCTATTTCAGACGCTGTTGGGTGCGTTGGTGATCCCCGCTCAGGTCGCGATGATGCCGTTGTTCCTTCTGCTGAAGGAGATGGGCCTGGTCAACAGCCTGGGTGGCGTGGTGGTTCCCGCCATGGCCAGCGTGTTCGGCATTTTTCTGGTGCGGCAGTACACGCGGGGCATTCCCGATGAACTGATCGAGGCCGCGCGCATCGATGGCGCGGGTGAGTTCCGCATCTTCTGGCAAATCGTGTTGCCGCTGCTCAAACCAGTACTGGTGACCTTGGCGACCTTCACGTTTCTCGGCAGTTGGAATGACTTCATGTGGCCCTTGATCGTCCTGAGCGATAGCGGTCTGCACACTTTGCCGGTGGCGCTGTCGAACCTCGCCCGCGAACACGTGCAGGACAGCGAATTGATGATGGCGGGATCAGTCCTGACGGTGTTGCCAGTGCTGCTGTTGTTTCTCGCCCTGCAGCGCTACTACCTGCAGGGACTGCTGCTGGGCAGCGTAAAAGGGTGAAATCATGAAGAACGGATTCTGGCGAGCTGTCGACTGGCGACGACGCGCGTGTTGGATGTGCTGCGGCCTGCTCTGGATACTGCCGCTCGTGCCCGTCGTCGCGGCGGAGCTGGCAACGTCGCCAGCCAACGTGCTGGATGATTTCGAAACATTGGATGACTGGTCGGCCGAGGGCACCGATGAAGTCGGTGCGGCCTTGCGCTGGGTCGATGGCGTGCAAGGCCGCGCACTTTGTCTGGACTACGATTTTTCGCGCGCTTCGGGCTTTGCGCTGGCGCGTCGCGAACTGCCGCTGGATTTTCCCGACGACTTCGCGCTGGCGTTTTCGCTGCGCGGTTCCGGCGCGGCGAATCACTGGCAATTCAAACTGGTCGATGACAG
>DEHW01000225.1 GCA_002352135.1 Lysobacterales bacterium UBA2790 | reverse complement strand
GACATCGTCTACGCCGGGTTCCTGCGGCGTTGGGCGGCGCTGTTCATCGATTCGATCATTCTGAGTGTGGTCTTCTATGCCTTGATAATGCTGTTCGGCATGGCCGCGGTGTTCGGCAGTGCCGGTCTCGGCGCTCTGGATGGCAGCAGTAGCGCGGCGCTCAATGGCGTTTTCGCGATGATGTACCTGTTCTATTTTCTGCTGGCCGGTGCCTACTACAGCTTGCTGGAAAGCTCATCGAACCAAGCGACCGTGGGCAAGATGGCGCTGGGTATCAAGGTCACCGACCGCGATGGTCAGCGTTTGAGTTTCGTGCATGCACTGGCGCGTTGGGCTTCGGCGTCATTGTCCTACCTGACCTTCTATATCGGTTTCTTTCTTGCTGGCTGGACCGAGCGTAAG
Source organism: Lysobacterales bacterium UBA2790 (assembly GCA_002352135.1). Lineage (GTDB taxonomy): Bacteria > Pseudomonadota > Gammaproteobacteria > Xanthomonadales > Xanthomonadaceae > Aquimonas. Next base: position 18,965 of record DEHW01000225.1, on the reverse strand, counting down.
CAGGCGCTGCACGACTTCGTCGCAGGAACACTCGTGGTTGATCGCTGGGCCTTCACCGATCAGCCGGAGAAGCAGCAGCGCCAGTTGCACGGTTGTGCGGTGGCGTTTCTGGTGGTGATGGCGCTGTTTGCGATCATTGCGGTGATTGGCATCCTTGCAGCGATCGCCATCCCGGCCTATGAGGGATACGTGCAGCGCTAGTCCTGAGTGCCATCCGCTTCACGTCCGTCGTGCAGATTTTCACGCATCGCTTGACAGGCTGCGCCTGCTTGTGGCGACACTGAATAAAGCGATCCGCTGAAGACACCCTGCGGTGTCTCACGCGGGTCACATCGGACGGCGGCTCACACGCCGTGGCTTGTCCGCATTCTCCATCGCGTATTTTCGCGCCGCGTGATCGTGGCGCCTGGATTGAAATGTCTAAGAACCTGCTTATCGTTGAATCGCCTGCCAAGGCGAAAACCATCAACAAATACCTTGGCAAGGACTTCCAGGTACTGGCGTCGTATGGTCACGTCCGCGATCTGGTACCCAAGGAGGGTGCGGTCGATCCCGAGCAGAACTTCGCCATGCGCTACGAGCTGATCGAACGCAACGAGAAGCATGTCGACGCGATTGCCAAGGCAGCCAAGGGCGCCGAGGCGATCTTTCTGGCAACCGACCCGGATCGTGAAGGGGAAGCCATTTCCTGGCACATCGCGGAGATTCTTCGCGAGCGTGGTCTGCTGAAGGACAAGCCGGTCAATCGCGTGGTGTTTACCGAGATCACGCCGCGGGCGATCAAGGAGGCAATGGCCAAGCCGCGTGCAGTGGCCGGTGATCTGGTCAACGCGCAGCAGGCGCGTCGCGCGCTCGACTATCTGGTTGGCTTCAATCTTTCGCCGGTGCTGTGGCGCAAGGTGCAGCGTGGTCTGTCCGCTGGCCGTGTGCAAAGCCCAGCACTGCGCATGATTGCCGAGCGCGAGGAGGAAATTGAAGCCTTTGTGCCGCGCGAATACTGGACAGCCGAGGCGCAATTGGCGCATGCCACGACGCCATTCAACGCCAAGCTCATCAAGCTGGATGGCAAGAAGTTCGAGCAGTTCACGCTGACCAATGCCACGGAAGCCGAAGCCGCCCGCGCGCGGCTGATCAAGGCCGCTGGCGACGCTTTGCACGTTTCCGACTTGCAGAGCCGCGAACGCAAACGCCGTCCCGCGCCGCCGTTCATTACTTCCACCTTGCAGCAGGAGGCCGCGCGCAAGCTTGGCTTTACCACCAGTCGCACGATGCGTGTGGCGCAGAAACTCTACGAAGGCGTCAGTCTGGGCGAACAAGGCACGGTCGGTCTGATCAGTTACATGCGTACCGACTCGACACACCTGTCGCAGGAGGCGGTCGCTGAACTGCGTGAGGTGATTGCGAGCGAATTTGGACCGCATGCCTTGCCTGCAGCGGCCAACGAATATCGCACCAAGTCGAAGAACGCGCAGGAAGCGCACGAAGCCATTCGCCCTACTTCGGCCAAACTCAGCCCGCGCCAAGTGGCGGCCTTCCTCAATGCAGACGAAGCCAAACTCTACGAGTTGATCTGGAAGCGCACCGTCGCCTGCCAGATGATTCCGGCCACGCTCAACACCGTTTCCGTCGATCTGGCTGCGGGCCGCGAACACAGTTTCCGCGCCAGTGGCACGACGGTGGTCGATCCGGGCTTCCTGGCGGTTTACGAGGAAGGCACCGATCAGAAGTCTGAAGATGCCGACGACGAAGGCCGCAAGTTGCCAGCGATGAAGGCCGGTGACGTTGTTCCGTTGGCGGCCATTGTGGTTGACCAACACTTCACCGAACCGCCGCCGCGCTTTTCCGAAGCCAGCTTGGTGAAGGCTCTGGAAGAGTTTGGCATCGGCCGACCGTCGACCTATGCCAGCATCATCCAGACTCTGCAATCGCGCGAGTATGTGGTGCTGGACAATCGCCGATTCAAACCCAGCGACGTCGGTCGTGCGGTGGCGAAGTTCCTTTCCGGGCACTTCACGCAATACGTTGACTATGATTTCACGGCCAAGTTGGAAGACGAGCTCGACGCGGTCAGTCGAGGTGAGGAAGATTGGGTGCCCTTGATGCATCGCTTCTGGAAGCCGTTCAAGGCGCTGGTAAGCGACAAGATCGAGTCAGTCGACAAGAGCGAAGCGACCGGTGCGCGCGTGCTCGGTATGGACCCGTCGACCGGCTTGGAGGTCAGCGTGCGTCTGGGGCGCTTCGGGCCTTATGCCGCGATCGGCAACAAGGACGATGTCGACAAGCCGAAGTTTGCCTCGTTGCGTGCCGGTCAGAGCATGCACACGATCACGCTCGAACAGGCACTCGATCTGTTCCGTCTGCCGCGAAACTTGGGCGAGTACGAGGGCGTTGAGGTCACCATTGGGGTAGGTCGTTTCGGGCCCTTCGTGAAGCACGCGGGCAGCTATACCTCGCTGAAAGTCAGTGACGATCCCTACGAAATCGACCTGCCGCGCGCCATCGAACTGATTGAAGAAAAGCGTCAGGCCGCCGCCAATCGCCTGATCAAGAAGTTCGATGGCACCGACATCGAAATCGTCAACGGCCGCTTCGGTCCCTACATCACTGATGGCAAGAAGAACGGCAAGATTCCAAAGGGCACCGAGCCGAGTTCGCTGAGCCTTGCCGAGTGCCAGCAGATTCTCGAAGCCGCACCAGAACGCGGCGGCAAGCGCGGCGGGNNGCCAAGAAAGCGGCTGCAAAGAAGACTGGCACCAAGACCGCTGCCAAGAAAGCGGCCACGCGCAAGGTGGCGAGCGACGAGGCGCCACCGTTCTAAGCCGACCAAGGTCACGTCAGCGCAACGCAGGCGTCTGGCCTCGGCAAGCCGCGACTGGGCAAGCCGTCAATCCGGACCGTCAGGCTGGTAGCATGGGCGTTTGCAAACTTTCTTGTCTCTGAAGGAGCGTGATCATGCGTAACAGATTGCTGTCGTTGGCTTGTGCGGCTGCGCTGACCTTTTCGCTGGGCGGCTGCGGCGATGACGCCAAGCAGACTTCCAGCCCGCTCGCATTTGTTCCCGCCGATTCGCCATATGTATTTGGCAATCTTGAGCCGATGCCGGCCGACGTGTCGCAAGCCTGGCTCGCCATGCTCGGCGAACTGCCGCGCCTGTATACCCTTCAATTGAAGCAGGTTCGCGCCGCGCTGCAACGTGAGGGTGATGCCGACCCGGTCTTGCTCGGCGTGATTGATGGCCTGCAGGCGGAGATCGAGGGCAAGAGCTTCGAGCAGATTCTTCAGGGATTCGGCTACAGCATGCAGACCCGGATCGCCCTCTATGGCTTGGATCTACTGCCGGTGGCGCGGGTTGAACTGGCCGATCCCGATGCGACGCGTGCCGCGATTGCGCGCATCGAAGCGAAGGCCGGACAGCCACTGCCGACCGCCAAGGTGGGCGAGTTGAGCTACTGGAAGCTGGCACCGAAGGACTCGGAGCTGATGGGTGTCATGGCGATCATCGACAACCAGTTGGTCCTGTCCGTCGCGCCGACGGCAGCGGATGACGCGCTGTTGAAGCAGGTATTCGGCCTGACCCTGCCGGCCACATCGATTGTCGATTCCGATGGCTTGGCCAAGCTCAACACCACTTACGGATTCGCTCCGAATGGCAGTGGCTACTTTGATCTGCAGCGCATCTGGCAGTTGATCGCCCAGCCGAGCACGCCTCTGCAGTCGGCATTCATGCGGGCATTCGAGTTCACCCCGCCTGAACTCGATGAGGCCTGCAAGCAGGAAATGGCGGCGCTGACCAAGGCCTGGCCGCGCAGCAGTTTCGGCTACACCCGTTTGGACGCGCGTACTGCCGACATGCGCTGGGTGACTGAAGCGCCAGCGCAGGTGTTGAGCGATCTGCGCAGCCTGCAAGCGCCCACGCCGGGCCTGGCGGCGGCGAAGTCGGCGCTGTTCAACATGAGCTTTGCCATGAAGATAGATGCGATTCCGCCGGTTGCAAACCGCTGGGCGGATGCAGTCGCCGCCGCGCCTTGGCAGTGTGAATTCCTGCAGCCGATGAATCAGGCCTTTGCCGATCTTCGGACTGGTGCAGCCAATCCTGGAATCTACGCGGCGGCACCCGTGGTTCAGAGCTTCAACGTGCTGCTGACGCACTTCAAGACATCGCCGGAGATGACGCAACCGGAGTTCAAGGGCAAGCTGTTGATCGGCTCACCCAGCCCGGCGGCCTTGGTGTCGATGTTGAAGGCTTACGTGCCGGGAATGGCGGCGCTGGAGGTGCCTGCGGATGGCACAGCGACCGCGTTGCCTGCATTGCCCGACATGCCGATTGCGTTGCCGATGTTTGCGGCGCAAACCGAGAAGGTGTTTGGTGTGGCGTTTGGTGAGGGCGAGGACGCGTCACTGAGCGCGGCGATGCAGATGGATAGCACCTTGCAACCGCTGATGACCGTCGCCTATGACGGCGCTCTGTACGGTGAACTCCTTGGCATGCTGGAACCCATGATGCTGGCCATGGGCGACGATGCCGAAGCCAAGGATGCTGCCGAGATGCTGAAGGTGACACGCGAGCTGTACGCCAAGATGTTCGGTCGTATCGCCATGCAGATGGTCGTGACCGAGCAAGGCATCGAGTTGCTGCAGCGCATGGAGATGCCCACTACGCCGTAGTGGATTCGCGAGTAGGGATGGGTGCCGACCAACTGTGGCACCCATCCGCCGACTCAGGCTTGGCTTGCTTTCAGCAGGATCGCGTAGATCTGATCCTTGAGCCGAAGTTTTTCTTTCTTCAGTTCTTCCACTTCCTCGGGTGTTCCGTGCTCGATATGCGCTTCGACGTTCTTGATCTTCTGATCCAGTTCGTTGTGCTTGTCGAACAGATTCAGGAAGTGCGCATCGCTGGTCTTGAGTTGGGTGATCAGCTCGCGGTGTTCGGGAAACATGTGACCTCCTTGGGGGCGTGGTGCGAAGCAATGGCTACAGCATAGGGTCAGGGTTTGTCGCCGTGCTTAACCTCGATCAAGAACAGCGCATCAAAAGCCAAAGTGAAGGAAGCCGCCATCCACGGCGATGCACTCCCCGGTAATGTAATTGGCCGCAGGCAGACAAAGAAAAGCGATCGCTGCCGCGACCTCCTCGGGTTCACCGATGCGACCCGAAGGGGTTCGAGCGACCACTTCGTCGTAGTAATCCGCATCCGACAGTACGGGTGAGGTGCGGCGGGTACGGATGTACCAGGGCGCCACACTGTTGACGCGAATTCCATCCTTTGCCCACTCGCAGGCGAGATTGCGGGTGAGCTGGTGCAAGGCCGCCTTGCTCATGCCGTAGGCCGCGCCCGTGCGGACATGGGTCAGCCCTGAGACCGAGCCGACATTCACGATCGCCGACTGGGCGTGTTGCTTCAGCAAGGGGTAGGCCGCTCGACACAACTCGAAGGGGACCGCGAGATTGAGCTCCATGATCGCCCGCCACTCGGCCTCATCGTAGTCAGGCGCCAACTGCGGCGAGTTCGTTCCTGCATTGTTGATCAGTAGCGAGAGTCCCTGACAACGGTCGTCGACCCAATCGAACAAGGCGGCTCGCTCTTCGCTGCGTGACAAATCCGCGGCAAACGTGGCGCAGTCCACATCGGGAAATTCGTCGGAAAGCTCGATCACGACCTCGGCCAGCCGGTCCCCATCTCTGGCGACCAGCAATACCTGCGCACCAAGCGCCATCAGTTCACGCGCGGTAGCGAGACCAATGCCCCAACTGCCGCCAGTGATGAGGGCCACGTGACCATCCAGACGCCAGCGGTGTGCGTGCATCGAGGGCGCTCCCTTGCTCAGACCTTGGCGTCATTCTGCGGCAGCACCCACAGGCCTGCCAGTGATGCGGGCGCTGCAGCGGAGCCGTTGCTTCGCGTATCGTGCCGGCATGATGCATTCAACCGATTTGCAACAACCAATCCTACAGTCCGGCTATGCGTTGGTTCCGGCGCAATGCGGCTTGCTCGCTGTCGATCCGCAGTCCACTGAATGGCGGGCGTTTGCGGCAACTTGGAGCGATCTGGTGGTGGACCACCATATGGCGGACCACGGAAGATATCGACGACGTCGCCATGCGGTGTTCACGATTCGGACCGGAACGAATCCACAGCGAGAGCCGGATCAGGCGCACTTTCAAACCTTGCAATACAACCCCCTGAACGGTGGCATCGAGCGCTGGTTCGCCCCGGCCTCGACCGCGGCAGCGCAGAGCCCGATCCTTCGCGCTTTGCTGGACATGGGCACCCGCGTTTTCGAGGCAATCTCGAATCGATCCGGGTTCTGGCGTGTCGAGATGCACCAATTTCGCATTGAAGCCCAATTGGACAAACCGGGCTTGCCGACACCCGAAGGCGCGCATCGCGATGGGGTGGATTTTGTGCTGGTGGTGATGATCCAGCGCCACAATATCCGCGAAGGCGCAACACAGATCCTTGACGCGTCAGGCCGGCTGCTGGGCGAGTTCACCTTGAACTTGCCGCTCGATACGGCATGGGTCGACGATCATCGCGTGTGGCATGGCGTTACGCCTGTCGAGCCGGAAGATCCAACTCAGCCGGCCTGGCGTGATGTACTGGTACTGACCTGGGTGGCGCAGTAGCCGCCCAGGTCTGGCAAAGCGCGTGCTTACTCGCCGAGCGACTCGCGCATGAACTCGGGCATGACCAGTGCCGCGCGATGCACGTCGACGTTGTAATAGCGCGTCTTGAAGGACTTGCTCTGCGCGCCACGTTCGCGGAACCCAGCGATCTCGCCGCCCTTGCGGGCCAGTGTGCAGCTCCACCAACCGGTGGGATAGCAAGGCTGCGGGAACGGCAGTGTTCGCACATCAGCGAAACCCGCCGCGGTCATGTGATGGCGCATGGCTTTGATCAGCCCCAGATGCACCAGCGGCGACTCCGACTGCTGCACCAGCATGCCGCCCGGGCGCAAAGCCTTGACGCAAGAGTGGTAGAAGGCTTCGTTGAACAGACCCTCGGCGGGGCCAACCGGATCGGTGGAGTCGACAATCACCACATCGATGCTTTCTGGTGCCAGGTCGCGCATGTATTTCACGCCATCATCGAACATCAGATGGGCGCGCGGATCGGCATTCGACTCGCACAACTCGGGGAAGTACTTCTCCGCCATGCGCGTGACTTGCTCGTCAATATCGCACTGCACGGCAGACTCGACTTCCTTGTGCTTGAGCACTTCACGCAAAGTGCCGCAATCACCACCACCGATGATCACGACGCGCTTCGGGTTGCTGTGGGTGAACAGCACCGGGTGCGACATCATTTCGTGATAGAGAAAGTTGTCGCGCGTGGTCAACATGATGGCGCCATCGATCACCATCAGATTGCCCCAATCCGTGGTCTCCCAGATTTCAATCTTCTGGAACGCGGACTGCACCTCGTCGAGCTTCTTCGTCACCCGGAATCCAATGGAGGAGCCAGAGATTTCAAAGTGTTCGGTATACCAATCGGCGGGTGCGCTCATGCGGGGTGAGACCTTGGCAATGATTCTTGAGGACGGCGGATTGTAGCGGATGGACGTGAAGTGCATGCGGATAGATCGGCACTCTCTGCAGGCGCATACGCAAATTGCGGAGGCCCCACGGGAGTCGCATTGAATCCTTGTGCGTTCCCAAGCACGTCCGAAAGCAGCCTGTGGCTGAACGGCACTGACATCGCCCATCCTAAGGACAAGGATTCGTCGCCAAAGAGAGCGTTCGGACACGGCCAGACATACAGCGGCGAAATGCGCAGGAAAGCCCTTCCCAACACTGCACAGGCAAAACGCATGGCGCACCCAATAGACGAAGCGGGGCGCACTTGCTGGCCGCGACGCCACAGCCCAAGGCGGACTCGCCACTACCAGATTCGCTAGTTGTCTGCGCCCTGTTCCCTGCCTACCGTGATGCAGCCCAGTGAAGAGTGCAAAGCGATGAACGAATGGGACGCCTATTACGAGGAGGCTACCAAGCGCAATATCGGCTTGGTCAGTCGTGAAGAACAATCGCGGCTGCGCCGATCATGCGTGGCAATTGCCGGGATGGGTGGCGGTGGCGGCTTGGCATTGACGACCTTGATTCGCATGGGAATCGGTCGATTTCACATTGCCGACTACGACACGTTCAGTGTCGCCAACACCAACCGTCAGGTGGGGGCCATGTCCAGCACCATGGACCGCGCAAAGGTCGCGGTGATGGCGGCCATGGCTGAGGACATCCAGCCTGCTTCGCAGGTCAGAACCTTCCCCAGTGGCATCGGTTTGCACAACATCGACGACTTTCTGGAAGGTGTCGATATCGTGGTCGATTCTCTGGACATCTTTGCCCAGCCGGCAAGAAAGCTCCTGTATGAACGCGCCCGCGCCAAAGGGATTCCGGTCGTGTTTTCCGCACCTCCCGGGTTCTCCGCCACGATCGGTGTATGCACGCCGGACGGCATGAGCTTCGAAGACTATTTCGACCTCCGCGAGGGCATGACGCCGTTCCAGATCATGGCGGCGTTCATTGTTGGTCTGACTCCGGCAGGAACGCACTGGAGTTACAGCGATATGTCGTGTGTTGAACCGGGCGAACAGGCCGCGCCATCCAGCGCCGCCGCCCTGACCTTGATGACCGGCATCCTGGCAACCGAAGTGCTGGTGATCCTATTGCGGCGACGCAAGCCCATGGCACTGCCACGCTATGCCCAGTTTGATCCGTACAAAGGCGTCTACAGAACGGGTCGCTTGCGATGGGGTAACCGTGGACCGTTGCAACGCCTGAAGCGATGGTGGATCGAGCGGAAGTTCCGCGAACATGCCGCGACCTACAACCGTGCCGGGTTCGAGCCTCTACCGACGGCCGACGATGCAGACACGGATTGAGCTCGCCCTCCCGGTGCGCGCTCGGTCGGGAGGCAATGGCCTCGGACTGGCATCGCAAAACTGCGAAGCCCGGCACGTCTTCACGCAGGACTATCGGAACCGATAGTTGTAGAAAAGCCTTGTCACGGCTAGCTTCTTGCAAATTGACACAATTGGCGCTGACGCATGAAAAATGAATTTGACGGACGAACCACCGCCGCGCTGGGGCTGGCCCTGATACTGCTGCCCGCGACTGCGGTCGCTGAAGAGGCGACGAACTCCAGCGATGCATCGACTGTGCTTGATCGGATCGAGGTGACTTCGCGCAAGCGGACAGAAGCGCTCCGTGAAGTCCCGGCCTCCATCGCGTTGGTCGAGGGCGAGCAGTTGGCGCGCGACAGTATTCGTTCTGCGTCTGACATCGCTCGTCTCGTCCCGGGTCTGCAAATGGTTCCGCAGTTGGGAAATGGCAGCTTCAGCCCGGTGATACGTGGCTTGTCGACCAGTTTCGGAGAACCCAATGTCGGCTTCTTCATCGACAGCGTCTACGTGGGCTCCCGCTCTGCACTGGACTTCCTGCTCGGTGATGGAATCGAGCGTGTTGAAGTTGCTCGTGGTCCGCAGTCGGCGCTCTACGGTCGCAACAGTTTCGCAGGTGCAATCAATTTCGTTACCCGGGATCCGGCAGATCATCCTGGGCAGAGTCTGCGCCTTGGGATCGGGTCGGATGCGCGGAGGAGCGTGCAGTGGCATTCGGCAGGCGCAGTTGGCGGCAACGACTCGACCAGTTACCGATTGGTAGCCAATGGGCAGCAGACCGACGGCCACTGGACCAACGAGCTGACCGGTGATGCCTTGGATGCGCGCAAGGATCAGGGTTTGCTGTTCAGTCTGGCGATGCGGCCGGATAGTCCACTGAATGCACGCTGGATGCTCAAGCTGGACCGCACCAGGGCGGATGATTTTGCGCAACAGTTTGTCGAGAACAATGCGAGCTTCTTTCCACCGTTGAATGACTACCAGCAATACGTCGGAGATCTGCATGCGCCGACGCAGGGATTTGCCGTCACGCCAGGCTTATTCGAGCGTGATACCCAACTTCTGGCGATGACGCTGGACTATGCGTGGGAGGTCACTACGCTGACCTCAATCACCGCCTTCAATCACCTCGACGTGGGGCACGCATACGATGCCGATTACTCGGCTGCACCGCTTTCCTGGTCGCATTTGGACTTGGACGAGCGCGAGTTCAGTCAGGAGTTGCGCCTGAGTGCGGAGGCGGGCGATGGCCTTGACTGGATGCTTGGCGTGTCCGGCTATCACGCCAGCAATGAGCGGCAGGACGGTACCGACTTCATTGGCCCTGCGACGCCACTCGGCGGGCAGCAAGGCTGGAACGAGGAGGATGCCGACGGGTTTGCCGCATTCGGACAACTGAACTGGCGCTTTGCACCGGCATGGACCTTGACCTTGTCCGGTCGCCTGGCCCACGACCGCAAGGCGTTGCGCGCGGCATTGGATGTCCGCTCCGCGCAGGGCAGCGTCAGCCTGCCGTTCGAGGATGAGGTTGACTTCGACAGCTTCACGCCCGGCGCCTATCTGAGCTTCGCCGCCACACAGAACCTGACCTTGTATGCGAGCGTGGCTCGCGCCAGCAAGTTGGGCGGGTTCAACGTGTTCGCCCTGACCGGCGTCATTGCTGACGACGAGCGCAGCTTCGACGCGGAGCACAGCACCAATCTGGAGCTAGGAGCGAAATGGAGCCTGTTGGACGGCCGCGCCCTGGCGCAATGGAGTGTGTTCGACATCGACTGGCAGGATCAGATCGTCCGTGCCATCGGTACGCAAGGTGCGTTGATCAACGTCAACGCCGGGGCGAGCCATTCGCAAGGCATGGAGGCGGCGTTGCAGATCAACAACGGGCGGGGCACCGACGCCTCACTCTCGCTCAGTTATGTCGATGCGGCGTTCGATGACTACCAACTGCTGATCCTGCAGCAGATCGGACTGAGTCCCGACCTGTCTGGCACCGCACTGCAGTACTCGCCACGGTGGTCGGCTCAGGTCAGCCTTGGTCACGAGTTTGCCATCACGGCCACGACGCAAGCCTATGCCCGACTGAATGGTCTGTATCGTGACCGCATGCTGGCTGCGCCAGATGGCGGTGCCTATCTGCCAAGCGCCACCTATGTGGACCTCGATCTCGGCCTGCGCCACGGCGACTGGGAGTTCAGCTTGTGGGCGCAGAACCTGCTGCAGGATGAAGCAGCCGCGTCAGCGGTGTTGCTGACCAACCCGGCGACCCAATTCGGTTTTGTCGCGGGACTACGACCCGGCTACCAGGTTTTCCAGGGCTTGGTGATGGCACCCGTTCCACGTAGCTATGGCATGGGTGTGCGTTACCGCTTCTGACTGTTCGTGCAGCAGGACCCTCTCCCTCGACTTGCACGGACTCCGTATGCGATTGCTCACAACCCTGTTAAAGCATTGGGCGATCCATCGACTTTCCCGGGCCGCCAATCTGCGTGAGATCCAGCGCTGGATGCTGCACCGCTACGCGCAACGGACAGCACTGGTGATCGGATCGCGCACGCTTCGATTCGCGGCGCTGGAGCGACAGCTCAGGCAATGGGCGCAGGCGATCCATGCGGCGGGCGTGGGTGTCGGCGATCGCGTGCTGGTGGCTGTCGACGACCCACTGACCACAGTGATACTGCGATTCGCCTGCGTCGAGGCGGGTGTCGTACAGATGTCCTTCCTGCCAAGTCACCAGGACGAGTTCGTACTGTCCTGCGCGCGACGCGGCGCGCCAAGCCTCGCGATACTTGAGCACAACCAGCACGCGCGCTGGGCGAACATTCTGCGCGCCGATTTGCCTGACCTCTCGGTTTGGCGCTTCACACCGGGTGGCGAGCTGGAGCAACGCGTGATGGGGCTGCCGCCGCACGCCGTGGCACATGAAGTGCCGATGGACGTGCCGCTGAGCCTCGGCTTTACCTCGGGTACAACCGGTCAGCCGAAGCTGATGCAGCTGCAGCAAGCGCAGTTGTTGGCGAGCATGCGCTTGATGTTGCTGAACGTGGAGGACGTGCGCGACAAGGAGGTCAGCATGCTGATTGCCGTGCCGCTGAACGGCGCCGGCGGAGGCGTTCTGATGCCGGTACTGCTGGCCGGGGGCACTGCGATCATTCCGACGGACAACGACGCGGAGTCGCTGTTGACCTTGCTGCGGGACTACCGACCCGGTCGGATGTTTGTGACACCTAGCCAGTTGATCGATCTGCTGGACGCGGAGTCTGTTTGCCGCAGTGACTTCCGCTCGGTTTCGCAGTTGACCTATGGCAGTGCACCCTTGCCGGTGGCACGGATACGCGAGGCAATCGAGCGCTTTGGTCCGATACTCCAGCAAGGCTATGGCATGTCCGAGGCTTTGCCGCCGGTCGCCATGTTGCCACCGTTGGCGCATGTGGATGATGCGCGGGACCCTGCCAACAGTGCACTCTCTTCGGTAGGTCGAATTGCCCGAGGGGTGCGGGTCGAGATCCGCGACGAGGAAGGTCGCAAGCTCGCTGCCGGCGTGATTGGCCGCATCTGGGTAAACACCCCAACGCTGTTTTCGGGTTACCAGGATCAGCCGGAACTGAATGCAGGCATCTTCGACGCGACGGGGTTCTACTTCACTGGCGACATGGGCTACTTCGATACACAGGAACGTTTGCACGTGCTCGATCGTATTCAGGACCTCATCTACCGCAACGACGGGGTGATCTATCCGCGCCAGATCGAGGAACGCGTGCATGAGTGTGAGGGTGTCAAGGAGGCGGTGCTGGTGGAGCTGGCTGGCGTTCTGCATCTGGTGATCTCTCCGCGCAGGCGGCCGCCCGCACCCGTGTCGCAAGAGCTGATCCGGCGCATCGACACGCACTTGCAGGTTGCCTTGCCCGAAAGCGCCAGACCGACGCGGATTCACGTTTGGGACGAGCTACCGCGAAGCGTGCTGGGAAAGGTGCTGCGACGTGAGGTTCGCGCCGCACTGCACGCGCAGAGTGTTGCTGCATGAGCGGTCTCCGGCGCGATTCGCGATGGCTGTTCGCTGCCTATGGCAGCGGCAATCTGAGCCTCGCCGCCTATTACGTCATCTCCAGCAGTTTCATGCTGTTTGCCACCAGCATTCTGGGTTTGCCTCCGTGGGTTGCGGGCCTGCTGATGGCCGCATCGACGGTCTGGGACGCATTGACCGACATGCCGATGGGCTGGCTATCGGACGCCAGCCGCAGCGTGCGCTTCGGGCGTCGACATGGGTATCTGCTGGTGGGTGCCGTGGCTGTCGCCGTGAGCAGTATCTGGCTGTGGAGTCTGCGCCCCGATGGGCCGCTGTGGTGGACGGCCACCCAACTTGGTTTGGCGGTGTTCGCGGTCAAGACGGCGCTGACGGTATTTGTGGTGCCCTATATCGCGCTGGCTGACGAGTTGGGCGAGAACGAGCATGCGCGCGGGCAACTGCATGCCTGGCGCGGCATGTTCCAGTTTCTCTCCATCGTGGTGACTGCCGTGGGGGGAAACCTGATCTTTTTCCGCGCCACCGAGGCGTATCCGCGCGGGCAGTTGAATCCCGACGCCTATGCGCCCATGGGCTGGGCGTTGGCAGTGCTGGTCTTGCTTGCCGGTGGCTTCAGCGCCTGGACAACCCGGCATGCCAGGCATGCGCTGCTGCCGAAACATGGCCGCGCATTCCTTCCGCAGCTCAGCGAAATATGGCGCAGTCACAATGCGCGTCGCCTGTTCGGCATGATCCTGTGTATCGAGACGACGTTCCAGATTGGGATCGCGCTGGGCTCGCATGTTTACACCTACACCTATCAGGTGGGTGCGCACTTCATTGCACTGTTTGGCATCGCGGTCTTGCTGCCAGCGGCCTTGGGACAGTTCCTCTGGGCGTTCGTGGCTGATCGGGTCGGCAAAAAGGCAGCACTGTTCTGGGCGGCTGGTTTTGCATTGAGCGGCGCCGTGCTTGGCCCGGTCTTGCATGTGGGCTTGGGGGTGTTCCCGCTCGAACCGGATCGCCTTGCCTACAGCCTGACACCATTTCTGATGTTGCAGGGCCTGGGCGCAGGTGCCTTCTCCTCCTTGCCGTTTCGCATGATCGGCGACTGCGCGCGCGCATCGGTTCCTGCTGGAGAGGCGGCACCTGAAGGAACCTGGATCGGCTTCTACACGCTGGGCTACAAATTGGGCGGCAGCATCAGCCTGATGCTGGCCGGTGTGATCTTGCAGCAGATCGGCTTTGATGCAGCGCAGCCGACACAAGCGTCGAGCGTGCGCGACGCCCTCGCGATGGCACCCGCTCTACTCCTGTTGTTGATCGCGCCGCTGGCTGCATGGCTACTGGCGGGGTATCGAGAAGGGGGTAGGGATGGCATTCATTTCTCAGGAGAGCCTCATGGCGCACGCCGCTGAACAACTGGACGTCCTGGTTCGAGGGCTGGCCCGGCATCGTGAAATCAGTGCCACCGCTCCCCTGTCTGCAGCCGAGTTGGGTCGTGTTCTGGACTACTCCGAAGCCTTGCTATGCGCGCCTGACGCCGAAGTGTTCATGACCCTGTTGCAGTCCGTCGCCGATTGGCTCGAACTGGACAAGATGTTGGTGGCCTATGGACGAGATCGTCACGACATTGAGCGTGCGCGCATTCTGAGTGTGCGTGAGCAACCCGGCTGGATGCGTCTATACATGCGCGAACGCTTCCACGAAGTGGATCCGCTTCTGGCGCATGCCGACGCGGGAGTGAACTGCTTTGCGGCACAGCCGCTATTGCGTTTCGACAGCTATGCCAGTGGACTGCCACTGGCGTTGCGAATCCGGGTGCGTCGATTGGCCGACGCCGCGACCGATTTCCGTCGTGCCGATCATGGTCTGGCGGGCGCGATTGGCGAAGAGGGCAAATCCAAGCTGTTCTACACGGTGGTGCCGCAGGATCGGCGACAGTCCCACGAGAGCAGTCGTCTCGCCGCGCTGTTGGGGCGCTTGTTGCCTTCCATCCATGCGGGCTTGGCGCTATTGGAAGTTCGCGATCCGCTGCGCATTGAATGCAGTGGCCCGGCACTGTCAACCAAGGAACGGGAGACGCTCGCGCTTCTTGCCGAGGGTTGCAACGACAGAGAGATCGCCTCGCGTCTACGGATCGTTGAAGCCACCGTGCGTTTTCACTTGAAGCGCATATTCGCCAAACTTGGTGCCCAGAATCGCACCCACGCGGTGTCTATTGCGCACCGTTTGGGTTTGACCAGCGCCGAGCGCTGAATTGCCATGGGTGAGGCAGCGAACGCGGCACAGGCAACGCTCGCCGCGTCGAACCACGCGGTAGTCGTCAATGCTGCAGTGGCGACGCCGCTGCCTGCCATGTGGATGCCCAGATGGCCGATCAGTGGGACGCTGTTGCTGGCATGGCGCAATTTAACCCATGAGCGCACGCGCTTTGCCGCCACCCTGATCGGTGTGGTTTTCTCCGTCGCCCTCATGGGAATCCAGCTCGGCCTGTTGATCGGGTTTGCGCGCACGGCCAGCGGTCTGGTTGACAGCACTCCCGCCGACCTTTGGGTCTTGCCCTATGGCACGGCCAATGTCGACATCTCGGGTCAACTTCTGCAGCGTCGCGAGATCGAAGCCCTGTCCCTACCGGACGTCGCGAGCGCGGATTCTCTGCTGGTGCAGTTCGCATTCTGGAAGACACCAGACGGGCGGACGGAAAGTGTCAGCATCGTGGGCTTCGACCCAGCAACGCGTGTCGGCGCACCCCCCGGCGTGGATGACGACACGCTACGGGCCCTGCAGATTGATGACGGCATCCTGGTCGAGCGCTTGTTCATGCAGAAACTGGGTGTCGAGCGATTGGGGCAGATCGTCGAAATCAACGGGCAACGCGCCCGCGTGGTCGGCTTCACCGATGGCATCCGATCGTTCACCCAAAGCCCCTATGTGTTCACCACGCATGCGCGTGCTACCCGCTTCGTGAACTATCACCCGACACAGACGACCTACGTGTTGGTGCGCCTGCGCCCGGGAGCAGACGTCGACGTGGTGCGTAGCCAACTGCAAGCCCGATTGCCGCGCACGGATGTGGTGACGCCGGGCGAGTTCGCGAGCCGCACCCAGTACTACTGGCTTGTGATCACCGGTGCCGGATTCGCTTTGCTGCTGGCGGCTGGTCTCGGTCTGATGGTTGGCACGGTGATCGTCGGACAGACGCTGTACTCCTCCACCATAGACCGCTTGACCGAGTACGCGACGCTGCGCGCCATGGGTGCCAGCGCCGCCTGGTTGAGGCGCATCGTCCTCAGTCAGGCGGTCCTCAGTGCTTCGCTTGGCTATTCAGTCGGCATCGTGCTGGTGTGGGCGGCGGCGCAGCTCAGTTCCTTCTCGACCGTGCTGGTGTCCCTGCCAATCTGGAATGCGCTGTTGCTGGCCGCACTGACCTTGGGCATGTGCGCGATGGGAGCCTGGATGTCGATCCGTCGGCTCGCTCGGATTGAACCGTCATCGGTATTCCAATGACTGAAGACCACCACAGCGCTGTCGTGGAAGTGCGTGGCATATCACGATGCTATGGCGAGGGTGAGGCCGCCGTGCACGCGCTGCGCGATGTCAGTCTTGGCATCCGCGCGGGAGAGCTGACCCTGCTGTTTGGACCTTCCGGCTCGGGCAAGACGACCCTGTTGCAGATTCTCGGTGCCCTGCTGCATCCCAGTAATGGCGAGGTGCATCTGCTGCAGCAACGCATCACTGGTCGCGATGAGGAACAGTTGGCTGCATTGCGTCGGCAACACTGTGGCTTTGTTTTCCAGCACTACAACCTGCTCAGCACGCTGCGTGTATGGGAGAACGTCGCCATTGCCCGTAGTGTGGTTGACGCCACAGGCTCGCTGAGCCGTCATGCCGAGGAGGCCTGCACCCTTCTGCGCCAACTGGGTCTGAGCGGGTTGGAGAGGCGATTTCCCAATCAGCTCTCGGGCGGGCAGAAGCAGCGTGTGGCCATCGCGCGAGCGATGCTGATGAAACCGCGCTTGCTGTTGGCCGATGAGCCAACGGCTGCTCTGGATACGGTAGCCGGTCGTCGAGTAGCTGCCGTCCTCAACGCGCTGGCCCACGTGCGTCGCTGCGCTGTCGTGGTGGTGACTCATGATCGACGATTGATTCCCTTCGCTGACCGCGTCCTGACACTTGCCGACGGCGAACTGGTCAGCGATCAGCGCGTACACGCCAACGGGCAGATGCGCCCGTACTCCATTTCCGTCCATCCACCACACCGTTGAGCCGGAGGCCAGAACCATGACGCGTTTTCTCGCAAGCGGTCTGTTGTTGTCCGCGCTGTTGACCGCCTGCAGCGGCGACGGCAAGTCGACACAGAATGCGCTGGCCATGTCGCCGGATCGGATCGCTGCCAGCGGACGCATCGAACCGCAAGATCGCGAGCGCGTGGTGATCCCGGAAACCACCGGGCGTCTCGTTCGCGTCCTCGTGGAAGAAGGCGATTCCGTTGAGGTGGGACAGTTGATGGCGGTCATCGAGAACAGCGAGTTGAGCGCCCGCGTCACCCAGGCAAAGGCCGCACGTGCCTTGCGTCAGGCCGAACTGGAGCGGATGCGTGCGGGCCCTCGCACGCAGGAGAAGACGCGCGCGCGCGCCGCATTGGCGCGTGCCGAGGCACAACACAATCTGGCAGTCAGCGAGTTGCAGCGCCGCGAGCAGATGGTCGCGCAGAAGCTGATCAGTGCGCAGGAACTGGCGCAACACCAAGCTCAGGCCCGAGTCAGTGAAGCGGATCTGCAGCATGCTCGGGCCGAACTGCAATTGCTGGAACAGGGCAATCGCGCTGAGGACATCGCCCAGGCGGAGGCGGCGCTGGCGGTTGCGGACGCCGAACTGTTGGCCGCCGAAGCCGCATTGGCGCGCAGCGAAGTGCGCTCACCGATCAAGGGTGTGGTGCTGAAGCGGATGCTCAATGCAGGTGAGACGGTCACCATGCTGGCACCGCAGCCATTTGTCTATCTCGGCGACACGCGACAGCGCGTGGTGCGCGCGGAAGTCAGCGAACTTGATATCGCTGGACTCCGCCAGGACGCGCGCGTCTGGGTGCGTAGCGATGCATTTCCCGAGCAGAAATTCACCGGAAAGGTCCAACGCATTGCGGGGCGCATGGGTCCCCGGCAAGCCTTGTCGGACGACCCGGCGGAATATCGCGACGTCAAGGTCATCGAGGTCACCATCGAGTTGGACGATGCACCGGCATTGCCTGTCGGCTTGCGCGTGGATGTATTCATCGAGCGTGCGCCATCGCTGGTCATGGGTCATTGAGCGGCAGGCGAGGCTTGCGCACGCCACGCAGCAATGCGCCGCACCCGTGAGTGCGCATCGCCAAGCGTCGCCGTCATTGCCGCCGCCGCGGCGTCGAGGCTGCGCACGTCCTGCTCATGTTGCGCCGAGCTGCGGTCATCCGCCTCAGGCCAGCGAAGTCGCACCGCGGCCAGCAGGGCCTGACTCCAATGCCAAGACAGGCTCTGAGAGGGCGGCATCGGTTGAATCAGTGTCTGCAGCGCGGCGGTCGCCGTTAACGCCCGCGCTCGCTGATCGGCATCCAGTGCCAGCTCGATTTCCACCTGCAGCACGCGCACCTGCATGCCGGGATCATCCTGTTCGCGGTAGAGCTGCAGTGTGGACGCGATGCGCCGCTGGGCAGCCGCGCTGCGACCGAGTCCCTGTTCTGCCCTTGCGGCGCTGAAGCTTGGGAACCAGACATAGGGATGATCCGCGCCCAAGGTGTCGATGAAGGCCCGCTCGGCGGACTCGGCTTCGTGCAGCGCGCGTTCGAACTCGCCGAGGGTCAGACTGGCCTTGGCCAACTCCAGCAAGGCGTGCCCGTCATGGCCGGTGTCGACGTCACCCAGTTTGCGCAACATTGCCTGGGCACGCTCGATTCGCTGCCGCGCCAGCGCGGCCTGCTCCAGCGTGTTGAGCACATTGGCCGAGTTCATCAGTTCGGTCGCCAGTTCCACGCTTTCGCCCAAGCTTGCTTCCAGCAGTGGCAAGGCCTCGGCATAGGCTAGTGCGGC
>DEHW01000201.1 GCA_002352135.1 Lysobacterales bacterium UBA2790 | reverse complement strand
GGGTCTTCGTGATTCCGAGTGGGTGATTCTGCTGCACCGCTCACGCTGCAGCCCGCCCCAGGCTTGCCGTTGAGGCCGATTGATGGGTGCTGGAAATCTGGCACGCTCTATCGATGGCCAGATCAGGTACCAGGCCGCGTCGCCTGCTCGACGCATATCGGTTCCCCGGCTTTCGTCCCAAGGCGGTGGTCCGGGGTGTGTTCGGCGACCCCAAGGCGCGGGTCGTCACGCTCGTGCGGCGGGGAAAAAAACCGTTTGCGCTGCCTGCGGGCGGTGCCAGTCTGGCTGGTACGACCGCAAGACGCGGCGCGTGCGCGATCTGTCCTGCGGCGATACGCGCGTCTGGCTGGAACTGGAGGTCCGGCGCGTCGACTGCCGGAGCTGCGGCAAGGTGAAGATCGAGCGGCTCGATTTCCTGGCCGACAATCCGTTCTACACCAAGCGTTTCGCCTGGCACATCGGGCGCCGCTGTCGGCAGGCCACGATCAGCGACGTGGCCAAGGAGTTCCGGCTCGACTGGCAGACGGTGAAGGCGCTGGACAAGCAGTACATGGCCGAGCAGGTCCGACGTGCCGGGCTGCCCGGACCGCAGGTCATCGGCATCGACGAGATTTCGATCAGGAAGGGTCACAGCTACCGCATCGTGGTCAGCGATCTGCTGCGCAAGCGACCGATCTGGTTCGGTGGCGCCGACCGCTCCGAGGCCAGCATGGCGACCTTCTACGAGACGCTGGGCGCCAGGAAATCCGCGGGGATCCGGCTGGCGGTGATGGACATGTGGCGGCCGTTCCGTAGCGCCACGCAGGCGCATGCGAAGAACGCCGCGATCCTGTTCGACAAGTTCCACGTCATGCGCCACCTGGGCGACGCCTTGGATACGGTGCGCAAGGCCGAGTACGCCCGTCTGAGCGGCAAGGACCGGTCCTACATCAAGGGACAGAAGTACACCCTGCTGTCGAGCCGCGAGAACCTCAGCCTCGACGGCCGGGACGCGCTGGCCCGCCTGCTGGCGGCGAACAAGCGGCTCAACACCGCCTACTTGCTGAAGGAGCGCTTCGGGCAGCTCTGGGACTACCGCAGCGAGGCGTGGGCGCGGAAGTTCTTCGAGCAGTGGAAATCGTCGCTGCGCTGGCAACGGCTGCCGAGCTTCGTGAAATTCGCCGAGATGATCGAGCGTCACTGGGACGGCATCGCCGCGTACTGCCGACCCGAGAACAAGGTCTCGCTCGG
Organism: Lysobacterales bacterium UBA2790; assembly: GCA_002352135.1. GTDB lineage: Bacteria > Pseudomonadota > Gammaproteobacteria > Xanthomonadales > Xanthomonadaceae > Aquimonas. Next base: position 20,667 of record DEHW01000201.1, on the reverse strand, counting down.
CTTCGTCGAGGGGTTGAACAACAAGATCCGCGTCATCCAGCGCCGCGCCTACGGCCTGCGCGACGAGGAGTACCTGCGCCTCAAAGTGCTCACCTGCATGCTGCCGGAGCTGTGAAGGTGCACAAAAGCACCCACTCGATTTCACGAAGACCCAGTTTCTTCATCGAGCCCAAGCCGATGGAGCCGATGAAGCATCAGTACGATTTCGACAGCGCCACGGTGGCGGGCTTCCTCCGGGCACATGGTCTGGAAAACGACTTCAAGCTCAATATCGAAGCCAACCACGCCACCCTGAGCAGCCACACCTTTGAACATGACCTGCAGGTCGCCAGCGATCACGGTCTGCTCGGCAGCATCGATGCCAATCGCGGTAATGCGCAGAATGGTTGGGATACCGACCAGTTCCCGACCGATCTGTACGACACCGTGGGTGCCATGCTGGTGGTGCTGCGACAGGGTGGTCTGGTTGGTGGTCTGAACTTCGACGCCAAGCCGCGTCGTGAATCGACCGATCTGGAAGACCTGTTCATCGCCCACATCGGCGGCATGGACGCCTTTGCACGCGGCCTGGAAGTCGCGCACGCGCTGTTGACCGAATCGCCTTGGGAGCAGTGGCGCACGGCGCGCTACGCCAGTTTTGACAGCGGCGAGGGACTGGCCTTCGCCAATGGGGCGCTGGGCTTGGTCGACCTGGCAGCGATAGCGGCCCGCGATGGCGAACCGACGCAGATCAGCGGCAAGCAGGAGCGTTATGAGAACCTGCTCAACCAATACCTGCTGCGCTGACGCGGCGAAACAATTCCTGGGAGGGAATACCTGATGACAAGCACCAAGAAAGCCGCATCCACGGATGCGGGTGAAAACACCCTGTTCATCATTCTGATCAGTTGCGTCGCCACCATCGGCGGCTTTCTGTTCGGCTTTGACAGCGGGGTGATCAATGGCACCGTCGATGGGCTGCAGCAAGCCTTCCATTCGGACTCGGTGGGCACCGGCTTCAATGTCGCCTCGATGTTGCTGGGGTGCGCGGTGGGCGCCTTCTTCGCGGGCTGGTTGGCCGATCACTACGGGCGCCGCGTGGTGCTGATCGTGGCAGCGGTGTTCTTCCTGGTTTCCGCCTGGGGCTCAGGGATCGCCACCGGATCACTGGAATTCGTGCTGTATCGCGTGCTCGGTGGTTTCGCGGTCGGTGCGGCCAGCGTGATGTCGCCTGCCTACATCAGTGAAGTCTCCGCGGCGCAGTACCGCGGGCGACTGGCGACGGTGCAGCAGATCGCCATCATCAGTGGTCTGTTCATGGCCTTTCTCAGCAACTACCTGCTGGCCAAGGTGGCGGGAAGTTCGGTGGCACCGTTCTGGATGGGCTACGAAGCCTGGCGTTGGATGTTCTGGGTGGAAATCCTGCCCGCCGCACTGTTTCTCGTCGCCTTGCTGTTCATTCCGGAAAGCCCGCGTTTTCTGGTCGCCAAAGGTCGCAAAGACGCCGCGCTGGTGGTCCTGAAGCGCCTGTATGGCAGCGAAGCCGGCCTGCGCAAACTGGCCGAGATTGATGCCTCGCTGGCTTCCGATCATCACGCGCCACGTCTGTCGGACCTGATCAGCAAGACGACCGGCAAGATCCGTCCCATCGTCTGGGTCGGCATCGGCTTGGCGACGTTCCAGCAATTGGTCGGTATCAACGTGGTCTTCTACTACGGCGCGGTGCTTTGGCAGGCGGTTGGTTTCTCCGAAAACGACGCACTGCTGATCAACGTGATCTCCGGCGCGCTGAGCATTGGCATCTGCATCGTCTCGATGGTGCTGGTCGACCGGATTGGTCGTAAGCCACTGCTCTGGATCGGTTCCGCAGGTATGGCAGTGACCTTGGGACTGGTCGCGATTGCCTTCGCCAGCGGCAGTCTGGATGCGGCAGGCAAGCTGCAGCTGTCCGACAACATGGGCGTGCTGGCCCTGGTGGCGGCGAATGTCTACGTCATCTTCTTCAACCTCTCCTGGGGTCCGGTGATGTGGGTGATGCTGGGTGAGATGTTCCCCAATCAGATTCGCGGCTCGGGTTTGGCGATTGCCGGTCTGGCGCAGTGGGGATCGAACTTCCTGATCACCTGGACCTTCCCGATGCTGCTCGCGGGCATTGGTCTTGCGGCGGCCTATGGGCTGTATGCCCTGGCGGCGTTGATCTCGGTGTTCTTCGTGCTGAGGTACGTGCACGAAACCAAGGGTCGCGAACTGGAGCAGATGGAAGGATGAACCGCCAACCCGCAATCGCTTCACGCCATGCGGCGCTTGCCGTCGCACTGGTCCTGGGTTTGGCTGCCTGTGGCAGCAACCCGCCGCCGGACACGACAGCCAGCGCCCCCACCACGCCGACGACCTCGCCGTGGCCGGAAGTGCAATGGCCACTGCCCGCCGATGCTGCGCTGGAAAGCCGCATCGATGCCTTGCTTGGCAGCCTGAGCCTGGAAGAGAAGGTCGCCCAGCTCGTGCAGGCCGACATCGCCAGCGTCAGCCCGGACGATGTCCGCAAATACCGTCTCGGTTCGGTGTTGGCGGGCGGCAATTCCGATCCGGGTGGTCGTTACGATGCCAGTCCCGCCGAGTGGTTGGCGCTGGCCGATGCCTTCTATGCGGCCTCCATGGACACCTCGACCGGCGGCAAGGCCATTCCGATCCTGTTTGGTATCGATGCGGTCCACGGGCAGAGCAACATCGTCGGTGCCACGCTGTTTCCCCACAACATCGGTCTGGGCGCGATGCGCAATCCCGAGCTGATGCGCAAGGTGGGTGAAGTGACGGCCATCGAGACCCGCGTCACCGGCATGGAATGGGCCTTCGCGCCGACCGTGGCAGTGCCGCAGGATGACCGCTGGGGACGCAGCTACGAAGGCTATTCGGAGTCGCCCGACGTGGTGGCCAGCTATGCGGGAGCGATGGTCGAAGGCTTGCAGGGACGCGTCGGCAGCCAGGAGTTTCTGGACGGCCGCCACGTCATCGTTTCGGTCAAGCATTTCCTTGGCGACGGTGGCACCACGGACGGCAAGGATCAGGGCGATACGGCGGTCGACGAAGCCACGCTGGCACGCGTGCACGGCGCGGGCTATCCGCCCGCCATCGCGGCCGGTGCGCAGTCGGTGATGGCTTCGTTCAACAGCTTCAACGGCGAGAAGATGCATGGCAATCAGCATCTGCTGACCGATGTGTTGAAGGGCCGCATGCAGTTTGGTGGCTTCGTGGTCGGCGACTGGAATGGTCACGGACAGGTTCGCGGATGCAGCGCCACCGATTGTCCGGCCACGATCACTGCCGGTCTGGACATGGCGATGACACCCGACAGCTGGAAAGGCTTTTACGAGTCCACGCTGGCGGCAGCGCGCGATGGCAGCCTTAGTGCGGCACGCTTGGATGACGCCGTGCGCCGCGTACTGCGCGTCAAATTCCGGCTGGGTCTGTTCGATGCGGGCTTGCCTTCGACGCGCGCCGTGGGTGGGCAATTTGCCTTGCTGAGGGCGCCCGAACATCGCGCCATCGCACGCCAAGCGGTGCGTGAGTCGCTGGTGCTGTTGAAGAACAACGCAGGCCTGCTGCCCTTGCAGCCGACGCAGCACATTCTGGTCGCTGGTGATGGCGGCAATGATGTGGGCAAGCAAGCGGGCGGCTGGACGCTGAACTGGCAGGGCACCGGCACGCGGCGCAGCGATTTCCCGAATGCCGACACGATCTTCGAAGGTATTGCCGCGCAGGCCAACGCCGTGGGCGGCAGTGCGGAGTTCGTCGCCGATGGAAGCTACCAGCGCAAGCCCGACGTCGCGGTGGTGGTGTTCGGCGAAGATCCGTATGCCGAGTTCCAGGGCGATGTGCCCAACCTGCTGTACAAGCCCGGCGATGATCGCGATCTGCAATTGCTCAAGAAGCTGAAAGCCGACGGCATTCCGGTGGTCGCGGTGTTCCTCAGCGGACGGCCGCTGTGGGTCAACCGCGAAATCAATGCCGCCGATGCCTTTGTCGCCGCGTGGTTGCCGGGTTCGGAAGGTGCGGGCATTGCTGATGTGTTGCTGCGCAAGCCGGATGGCAGCGTGCAATACGACTTCAAGGGCAAGCTCAGTTTCAGCTGGCCCAAGCGTGCTGATCAGTACGCCAACAACGTCGGCCAGGCCAACTACGATCCCTTGTTCGCCTTCGGGCATGGTCTGCGTTACGCCGACAAGGGCGATCTGGATCTGTTGCCGGAAGAGTCCGGCATCTCGGGCGAGCAGATGGCCAGCGGCGTGTTCTTTGCCAAGGGCAAACCGGCGCTCGGGATTGCCGTGCAGTTGTCCAATGCGGGGCAGGCGAACATGCCCGCCACCAGCCTGCCGGTGGCGCTGGCCGACGGCAGTCTCAAGGTCTCCGCAGTCGATCATCTGGCCCAGGAAGATGCCTGGCGTCTGCGCTGGGACGGCAGTACCGAAGCCAGTCTGGTGTTGGCGGCGAAGTCGCCACTCGACCTGCAGCGCGAGAGCAATGGTGACCTGATGCTGGTGCTGACCTTGCGTGCCGAGGAAGCGGCGACCGGTGAGGTGCTGCTGGGGGTGAGTTGTGGGCCGCTTTGTGGTGCCGAACTGCCCTTGACGGCGACACTCGCCGAGCTGCCGGTCGAGCAGTGGACGACCGTCGGACTGCCCTTGAAGTGCTTTGCCCAAGGCGGTGCCGATCTGTCGCGTCTTGATCGTGTGCTGCAACTACGAAGCACCGGCGCCTTGGAGTTGTCGCTGTCCAAGGTGGCGCTGGGGGCCTTGAACGAAGCCGAGCACAGCGTCGCCTGCGCACCATGATCTGAACGCGTGCCGCCCACGCGCGGCACCGTTTTTCCGGGGAGGGAAAAATGCAACTGTCGATGCTTGATAGCACCATCGTGCTGATCTATCTGGCCGCCATCTTCGTGTTGGCGCAATGGGTGTCGCGTGAGAAGGCGGGGCACAGCAAGGACGCCAAGGACTACTTCCTGGCCAGTCGGGCGCTGCCATGGTGGGCCATCGGTGCCTCGCTGATTGCCGCCAATATCTCAGCCGAGCAGATCATCGGCATGTCGGGTTCCGGCTATGCCATCGGGCTGGCGATTGCCTCGTATGAATGGATGGCGGCCGCCACCTTGCTGATTGTCGGCAAGTGGTTCCTGCCGGTGTTTCTGCGCAATGGCATCTACACCATGCCGCAGTTCCTGGAGCAGCGTTACGGCGGACGCATCCGCGCCCTGATGGCGGTGTTCTGGCTGGGCCTGTACGTCTTCGTCAATGTCACCTCGATTCTCTGGCTGGGTGCCATCGCGGTCACCCAGGTGTCCGGCATGGATCAGATGCTGGCCCTGGTGCTGATTGGCGTGTTCGCCCTGCTGTATCAGCTNNTCGGACAGATTGGTGGCGACGCGGGGGTGATCGGCGGCTTCCAGAAACTCTGGGCCGAGCATCCTGAGCATTTCCAGATGATCCTCAGCGAAGACAGTCCCTTCTACAAGGATCTGCCGGGCTTGAGCGTGCTGCTCGGCGGCATGTGGATCATGAACATCAGCTACTGGGGCTTCAATCAGTACATCATCCAGCGCGCGTTGGCTGCCAAGAACATCGGCGAAGCGCAGAAGGGCGTGCTGTTCGCCGCNNCGGCATTCTCGGTCTGGTGTTTGCTGCGCTGGTGGCGGCCATCGTGGCCTCGCTGGCGTCCAAGATCAATTCGGTGGCCACGATTTTCACCCTCGACTTCTACGCCAAGGGCAAGGCCGAGCAGGATCAGCAGAAGCTCGTCAAGGTCGGCCGCATCGCGGCGGCGACGGCGGTGCTGATCGGCATCCTGGCCGCCAAGCCCTTGCTCGGCAGCTTCGATCAGGCCTTCCAGTACATCCAGGAATACACCGGATTCTTCACTCCCGGCATCGTGGTGATCTTCATGCTCGGTTTGTTCTGGAAACGCGCCAACGAAGCCGGTGCGCTGGCTGCCGCCATCGGCTCCTTCGGGCTGTCCATCGTGCTGAAGCTGGCCTGGCCTGCACTGCCTTTCATCGATCGCGTTGGTCTGGTGTTTCTGCTGGCGCTGGCCTTGGCGGTCGGCGTTTCGCTGGCGACGCGCCATGCGCCCGAGAAGGACATCATTCGTACCGATGATGTCGACTACGCCACCAGCTCGACATTCAACATCGGCGCGCTGGGCGTGCTCGGCATTCTGATCGCGCTGTACGCGGTGTTCTGGTGATGCAGCGCGGCTGATCCACTGCACGCGCCCCCGGTTGTGGTGCGCCGGGCAGCATCCTTCCTGGCACATGGGTGTGCCGACGACCCGGCACCGACAGCGTCGCGGACGCGGCTGGCGGGGAAGCGCGCTTTACCCAACGTGCCACGTCCTTCATCCGCCTTGCGTCCGCAAGACCTGAACTCCCCACAGGAGAAAGCTGCCATGCCACGACTCCACGCCACGCCAATCACGCGCTCGTTTCCGAAGACCACCGTGGTGTTCGGTCTGCTTGCCGCTACGTCGTCTCTGCACTTGCAGGCGGCGCCTGGCGCCGCCGAGATGGTCATCCATGCGGACACACCGCAATGGACCATTGATCGGCATATCTACAGCCAGTTTGCCGAGCATCTCGGGCGCGGTATCTACGAAGGTCTTTGGGTGGATGAGGATTCGTCCATTCCCAACACGCGCGGTCTGCGCAATGACGTGGTGGCGGCGCTGAAGCACCTGCAGATTCCCGCGATCCGCTGGCCCGGCGGCTGTTTTGCCGATGAATACCACTGGCGGGATGGGATCGGCCCGCGCGAACAGCGGCCAGTCAGCGTCAATACCAATTGGGGCGGCGTCACCGACGACAACGCCTTCGGCACGCACGAGTTCATGGATCTGGTCCAGCAGCTGGACAGCGAGGCCTACATCAGCGGCAACCTCGGCGGCGGCAGCGTGCAGGAGATGCGCGACTGGGTGGAATATCTGACCTCTGACTCGGCCTCGACGCTGGCCAATCTGCGGCGCCAGAACGGACGCGACAAGCCTTGGAAGATCGCGTATTTCGGCATCGGCAACGAAAGCTGGGGCTGCGGCGGTGCGATGCGACCCGAGTATTACGCGGACGAATATCGTCGTTACGCGCAGTACGTGGGACAGGCCAACGGCAGCCTGCCGCGTATTGCCAGCGGCAGTTCCGGCGAGGACTTCCACTGGACCGATGTGCTGATGAAACAGGCCGGCACGATGATGCACGGCCTGTCCCTGCACTACTACACCGTACCGGGTGGCTGGGCCAACAAGGGACTGGCGACCTCGGTCAACGAGGATGAGTGGGCCGAAACCCTGCGCTTGACCCTGCGCATGGACGACTTGCTCGTCGAGCACTCGAAGATCATGGATCAGTACGACCCGGAGAAAAGGGTCGGTCTGATGGTCGACGAATGGGGCACCTGGTTCGCCCCCGAACCGGGCAGCAATCCCGGCTTCCTGTATCAGCAGAACACCTTGCGCGATGCGATGGTGGCGGCACTGAATCTGAACCTTTTCCACGCGCATGGTGAGCGCGTGCGCATGACCGCGATTGCGCAGATGGTGAACGTGTTGCAAGCGATGATTCTGACCGACAAGGACAGGATGCTGCTGACGCCGACCTATCACGTGTTCGAGATGTACAAGGTGCATCAGGATGCGACCTTCATTCCGATCGCGTTCGACACGCCGCGCTATCGGCATGGCGACATCGACCTGCCGATGGTCAGCGTGACGGTGTCCCGCGATGCCGCGGGCAAGCTGCATGTGTCGCTGGTCAATATCGATCCCAAGGAGTCGATTTCACTGCGTGCGACCGTGCCCGGCATGACCGCGACGCAGGTCAGCGGACGGCTGCTGACCGCGACTGCGCTGAATGCCCACAACACCTTTGACAAGCCCGATCAGGTACACCCCGTGGCGTTTGCGGGAGCCACCCTGCATGACGGCAGGCTGGATGTGCAGTTGCCCGCCAAGGCGATTGTCACGCTGGAATTGCGCTGAACCACTACCGGCGCAAACCAGTTTTTCGGGGCGCGGGTACCGAGATGGACAAGGTTGAACAGAGGAGGACAGGTATGGGCGTCTTGATTCGGCAGCAGGCCAGGGAGCGGCGGTACTTGCAGCACGCACTCTTCGCGGTGGCGTGCATGCTGGCGTTGAGTGTTGCCAGCGCTGACCCGAGCGTCATTGCAGCATCGCCCGCANNGATAGCGGACAGGTGCCGGGCTACAGCGCCCTGCTGGCGCGCAAGGGGCAGGTGGTCTGGGCGGCGCACTACGGCATGGCGGACGATGTGCAGCGGGTGCCACTCAGCGAGGACAGTATTTTCCGTGTCTATTCGCAGACCAAGGTCGTCACCGGCGTCGCCCTGATGATGCTGTTCGAGCAGGGCAAGTGGCATTTCGATGACCCGATCACCAAGTACATCCCGGAGTTCGAGCACCTGCGCGTATTCAAGCAGCAGAACCAGGATGGCAGTCTCGAACTGGAAGACCTGCAGCGCCCGCCGACCATGCGCGAGCTGGTGACACACGCGGCTGGCTTCGGTTACGGACTGGGCAAGGACACCCCGGTCGAGGCCGCTTACTGGAACGATCACTACATGCAAGCCGCGAACAGCGATGCAGCGATTGCCAAGCTCGCCGAACTGCCGATGGCCAGCCAGCCAGGGCTGCATTGGCACTACAGCGCGGCGGTCGACGTGCAGGGCTACATCATCGAGCGGATCAGCGGGCAGCGGCTCGATGAGTTCATGCAGAACCACGTGTTTGGCCCCTTGGGCATGACCGACACCGCCTTCCATGTGCCCGCCGACAAATGGTCGCGTCTGGTGCGTCTGCGTGCCTACGACAGCACTACGCGCACGCTGGTCGATGCCAGTGATCCGGTGCTGGTGCTCGACTACAGCAAGCCACCTGCCGTGGCCTCCGGTGGTGCGGGACTGGTCTCGACCGTGCATGACTTCGCGCGTTTCGCGCAGATGCTGGTCAATGACGGCGAGCTCGATGGTGTGCGGATTCTGTCGCCCGCCGCCGTCAAACTGCTGTGCAGCAATCAGCTCAGCGAGCAGATTCGCAGCACGCCGGGCGAAGGCTTCAACCACGACAGCGGTTGGGGGTTTGGCGTCGATGTCGCGGTGATCACGGATCAGGCCAAGGCCGGCACATTGCGACCAGCAGGCAGCTACGAATGGGGCGGCGCGGCGGGCACCTGGTTCTGGGTCGATCCGGTCAACGACCTGATCTTCATCGGCATGATCCAGGTCATGAACCGCTGGGGTCATCCGCAACTGGTGAATATCGACAAGGACAGCGCCGCGTTGGTGTACAGCGCGCTGGTTGAGCCGGACGGAGCGCAGCACTGATCGTTCGCTGTCGCGATTCAGTCGGTGCCATTCGAATGCCCACCTTGTGGGAGCTGGCCATGTGGGTTGTGCAGGGCGTGACAGTGGCCCACCTGCAGCGTCGCTACGGCGGCGGCGTCCAGCGTCGTCGATCGGATGGCGCACATTCTTGGAACGGCGTCATTCGGCCCCATTGATGGCGATCACCAGCCGATTCGAGGTCACCTATGCGACGCTTGCTGTGGGTCTTGCTGTGCGTCTGCCATCCCTTTCTGAGCGTCCATGCGGAGAATCTGACGGCAACGGAGTCGCCCGTTAATGCCTTGGATCGCCTTGCGGAACAGGCGCCGATGTTGATCATTGGCGAGCTGCATGGCACGCGCGAAACGCCCGCCTTGGTGGCGGAGTTGGCGCGCTTGTGGGCGGATCGCGGTGCGGTGCAGGTGGGTTTGGAGATTCCCGCGCAGGAGCAGCTCCGTTTGGACGCGTTTCTACGGAGTGCTGGCGTCGAAGCGGATCGTCAGGCCTTGCTGGTGGGTGAGTTCTGGCAAACGCCACACGAACGTAGCGATGGTCGTCGCAGCGAGGCCATGCTGGCCTTGCTGGAATCCCTGCGCTCGGCCCGTGTGGCGGGTGCGCCCATCGATGTGTTGGCCTTCGATGATGCGGCGTTCCACGGGCCTGCCACAGACCGGAATGCGCGGATGGCCGAACGCCTGCGCTTGGCACACGAAGCCCAGCCGCAGACCCGGACCATTGTGCTGACGGGCAACTACCACGCGCGCTGGACCGTGCCGGGAAGTGTCCGTCCACAAAGCGTTCCCGAAGGCTATGCGCCACCGAAGCCAATGGCGGCCTATCTACGCGAGCTTGGTGTGCGCACGGTGAACGTCTCCGCGCGTGAGGCGGGTTTCTGGGCCTGCCTACGCGATCAGCCGTGCGGCCCACAACAACTGCCAGCACAGCCCATTGTCGACGCCTCATTGCTGACGACTCTGGACGGGCCGGATCGCGACTAAGATGCCGTACTGACCGTGCCCGTCCTGCACGTTTCGGAGCCGGTTACGCTCGAACGGAACCCATAGCGACGTCGCGTGACGGAGGCCGTCCGCATGACGTTCTCATTTGGCCGCAGCTGAGCGATAGCGGGCCAGCCAATGTGCGTAGGACGCAGGTAGCAACCATGGCGCGTCGGTGACGCCGAGTGCCATGGCGGTGGCATAGGGCCAGTGCGGATTGGCGAGGTGGGCGCGGCCCACCATCACCAGGTCCATCATCTCTTCAGCGACCATGCGTTCGGCCAGCTCAGGGGCATCGATTCCCCACGATGCGGCGACCGGTAGCGCGGCTTCACGGCGCACGCGTTGCGCGACCGGAGCTAGGAGGGCCGGGCCCCAAGGAATGCGCGCTTCCGGTGTCGAGAAGCCCATGCTGACATTCAGCAGGTCCAGTCCACCCGCCCGGAGTTGGCGCACCAGGGTGATGGCTTCGGACAGGGTCTCTTCATCGCGACCGTCGTACTCGATGACACCAAGGCGGGCAGTCAGCGGTAGACGCTCCGGCCAGACCTTGCGCACGCCATCCAGGCATTCACGCAGGAAACGACCTCGATGGTCCGCGCTACCACCGTAGGCATCGTTGCGCTGGTTGGCATGCACCGACAGAAAGCTCTGCGCCAGGTAGCCATGCGCGAAGTGCAGTTCCAGCCATTCAAAGCCTGCCGCCAAGGCGCGTTGCGCGGCACGGACGAAATCGCCTTGCACTCGGCCGATGTCGTCCAATGTCATCTCGTGTGGCACGCGTGACAGGCCACCGCCAAAGGCCAGGGCGGAGGGCGAAATCGTGGCCCAGCCGCTGGGATCGCCTGCGGCAATGTGGTCATCACCTTCCCACGGGCAATGCGCGCTGGCCTTACGTCCCGCATGGGCGATCTGGATACCCGGAACGGCGCCTGCAGACTTGATCGCCGCCGCAATCTGCGCCAAGCCAGTTTGCTGTTCGTCACGCCACAGTCCCAGACAGGCAGGCGAGATGCGGCCCTCGGGCGATACCCCCGTGGCTTCCACAATGACCAGCCCTGCGCCGCCGCGCGCCATGCTCGCGTAATGCGGCAAATGCCAGTCGGTGGCAAAGCCATCGACGGCTTGGTACTGACACATGGGCGGCACGGCGATGCGGTTGCGCAGGTGGGCGTCTTTGAGCTGGAAGGGACTGAACAGGGCACTCATGCGGGGCTCCTTGAAATCGTCGGCGGCCAGTCGAAGCAAAGCCGTTCGCGCGGCAGTATCCCGGAGTGGCGATGGCGATGCGACCCTCCCGGCCATGGGGCTGGCGGCGTTGGGTCCGCTAAACTGTGTGCCCCTTTTGCTGGTAGGCCGCCCGTGAGCACCACACTGCATCAGTCCCAGTTGTCCGGTCTGCCGCTGATCCATCAGGGCAAGGTGCGTGATGTGTATGCCTTGCCGCACGACGAATTGCTGATCGTGGCAACGGATCGCCTGTCGGCATTTGATGTGGTGTTGCCAGACCCCATTCCTGGCAAGGGCGAAATCCTGACCCAGATGTCGAACTTCTGGTTCGAAAAGACTACGCATGTTCAGGCCAATCATCTCAGCACGACCCCGCTGCGCGAGGTCTTGCCCGAGAGCGCCGACTTCGCGCTGTACGAGAAGCGCTCGGTCGTCGCTCAGCGCTTGCGCGGGCTGCCGGTGGAGGCGATTGCACGTGGCTATCTGATTGGTTCGGGGTGGAAGGATTACCAACGGTCGGGTGCAGTCTGCGGTATTGCATTGCCCGCGGGGCTGCGCCAGGCCGAACAGTTGCCGTCGCCAATCTTCACGCCTTCGACCAAGGCGGCGATGGGCGCGCATGACGAGAACATCGGCTTTGATCGCTGCGTCGAATTGCTCGGCGGCGAGTTGGCCGAGGCCGTGCGTGCGGCGACCTTGGCGATCTACCGATTCGCTGCCGGATTCGCTGCCGAGCGCGGCATTCTGATCGCCGACACCAAACTGGAATTCGGCTTGGATGCCAATGGCAAGCTGATCGTGATGGACGAGATGCTGACGCCGGACTCCTCGCGTTTCTGGCCAGCCGACGAGTACCAGGTCGGCATCAGCCCACCCAGCTATGACAAGCAGTTCGTGCGCGACTATCTGGAAACGCTGGACTGGAACAAGACCGCGCCCGGTCCGTCTGTGCCCGCCGAGATCATTGAGGCGACGCGCGCCAAGTACGCTGAGGCACTGCAGCGGTTGACGGTTTGAACGACGGCGCACGGACTGCAATGCGAAACATCGAGCACGTTCAGGACCCGAGCTGGTTCCCCGTGGACTTTGATGTGCATCGCCGGGAAGTGCATTTCCTGAGGGTGTCGGAACGACTCATCGAGGAGTCGTCATTCGTCGACAGTCGGCTGGATGCGGAGTTTTCCGCGGCGGAAATCGTCCCGCTGGATGCCCTGCCTGCGCTGTCTCCCCAACCGCCGCCGGTTTGGCTATGGCATACCTCGTTTTGCGGTTCGACCTTGCTTGCGAGGATGCTTCATGTTGCGCCGTATTTGGTCGCGCTGCGGGAACCGCTGCTGCTCCGCCGCTGGTCGGATGCATGTCGGGCCGGACAGCAGACACAGTCATTTCAGCGCGCACTGTTGCCTTGGCTGTGTCGCCCTTGGGCAGCCCATGGGAAGGTCTTGGTCAAGCCCACGCATGCAGCGCTGAACATCGCCTTGGATCTGATGGCGGTGTATCCCGAGTCGCGCGGCATTGTCCTGGTGTCGTCGCTGGAGGATTTTCTGGTCTCCCATCTCAAGAAGACCGCTGAGACGTTGGAGAAGATTCCGTTGCTGGCGGATCGCGCGTTGCGTGCATCCCATTTTATCGAACGGCTGCCCGAGGCGGCCCTGGCGCCACCCGATCCGCTCTGTGGCGCAGCCTTACAGTGGGCCGCGCAACGTGAGGTGATCGCGGAGTGGCTGCGTCGCGACGCGTCGAGAATGCGCATCCTGCACTGGGAACAGGTGCGAGCTGACTTTCTTGCCGCAGCAGACAGTGCCGCGCGCTGGCTGCAGTTGGGTATCCCGCATGATCTGCTGCAGTCGCATGTGAGGGCGTGTGGCTCGGTTCATGCGAAAGCGCCGACTCGCGCCTATGGTGCCGATGTACAGCAACAGGAAGCGAACTGGCTGCGTGGTCAGTTCAGTGAGCACCTTGTTGCGGCCATGCATTGGGCCGAACGGATGCTGTTGCCCGCGATGCAGGACGCCGCGCTGCGTCTCTGAGTGGCGGAGCTTGGCGGCGAGTCGGGTAAGTGTGACGGCACCGCAGCGGTGCGATGAGACGATGGGAGTGATTCATGTCATGGCATCACCGCGTGGGCGTTCAGGTTCTGCTGGGTGTGTTGGTTGTCCTTGCAAGCCAACAGACTGAGGCGCAAAGCCTGTTCGAGAACGGCTTTGAAGGCAGCGCGAATCGCACGACACCCTTGGGAAACAACCTCGACGGCGTGACGGATTACGCCAGCAGCTACAACTTCGTCGATGTGATGAAGCAGTCGCGGTCGTGGATCACGCAGAACACACAGGGAGGAATCTTCGATACCGAGGACGCCGACTGTCTGGATCTGGACGCGAACGGCTACGTGCAGTCCATGACACCGCTATCCGGTTGTGCGTCACCGAACTACAACGCGGTGGCCACGCTGTTCTTCTTTGGTGATCTCAACGGCCACTACCCGTCCGGGCGCTACATCGTCACCTATGAGGGCCAGGGCACGATCAGCTACCACTTCGCAGCGACCAAGAATCTGGCGCTGTCGACGCCGGGTCGTGACGTGCTGGACGTGAACGCCGCCAATGGCGGCTGGATGATGCGGATCGATGCCATCACGGCGGGCAATCATCCGCGCAACATGCATGTCTGGATGCCGGGTTTTGATGAGACCACCGGTCCGGCACAGCGCTTTCATCCGGATTTTCTGGCACTGATCGAGCACAACCGCGTGCTGCGCTTCATGGACTGGATGGGCACCAACGGTTCTGCCGCCGAGCACTTCGTGGATCGGCCTGAGATCGATGATGTGCGTTGGACCGATGGGCATATGCCCATCGAAGTGATGGTCGATCTGGCGAACCGGGTGAATGCCGACCCGTGGTTCAACATGCCGCACCGGGCTACGGATGACTACATGGCGCAGTTCGCCACTCAGGTGAAGAGCCTGTTGCGAGCGGACCGCAAGGTCTATGTCGAATACTCCAATGAGGTCTGGAATGGACAGTTCAGCCAGGGCAACTACGCTGAAGCGCAGGGCACGGCGACCTTTGGTGCGCAAGGCTCCGGCTTTGATCGGCGGCTCAACTGGCATGGCCTGCGGTCGGCGCAGATGTGCGATCTGTGGAAATCCGCTTGGGGCGCGCAGGCAAACCGCGTGCTCTGCGTGCTTGGCGCACAAGCTGCCAATGCCTACACGCAGACGCAGGCCGCCGATTGCCCGATGTGGACGGCAGGGCGACCTTGCACGGCGCATGGGCTGGATGCGGTCGCTATCGCGCCCTACTTCGGTGGCTACATCGGCGGCCTTGAACACCAGAGCGTGGTGCAAAGCTGGACCCTCGACAATCTGTTTGCCGAACTCAACAGTGGCGGACAGCTCAGCGGCGGCCCGAGTGGCGGCGCCATTGCCGAAACCGCAGGCTGGATCGCCAGCCACCGCAGCGCGGCAACGGCGCGCGCGCTGTCACTGATCGCCTATGAAGGCGGCCAGCACCTGGTGGGCATCTTCGGCGTGGAGAACAACAACGCCATCACCGACCTGTTGACCAGCGCCAACCGCGATCCGCGCATGGGGCAGGCATACGCCAGCTATCTGGCGCAATGGAACGCGATGGGCGGCGAGCTGTTCGTGCACTTCACCGCTTCCGGCGACTACAGCAAGTGGGGTTCCTGGGGTGCGGTGGAGTTTCTCGACCAGCCGGACACCCCCAAACAGCAGGCATTGCGGGATTTTGGCCTCAACCATCCCTGCTGGTGGGTGGGCTGCGCGGATTGAATGTCATTTATGTGATGTTCAATCCAACCCTTTGAATAAAAAACCTTTACATGCGGTGGGTGGTCACAGTCGCCGGTCATTCCCACGGGTACCAAGCACGGGAAAACCGCAGCCAAAGTGACCCCGCGATAGGGGTTGTCGATGACAAAACCGCCCATTGCATTGGGTTTTGCTATCGAACAGCTCTTTGGCGCTAACCTTGTGGACAATTTTTTGACACGCACCTAGCCTTGACACAGTGCGAGCAGGGATTGCCGCTCCGCACATCACAGTTTCAGGGGGAAATGGAATGAAGACGATGGTGAAGGCTGGCGCGTGGGCGCTGGTCGGCTTTGTTGTGGGTGTCGGTGGCAATGCCATGGCCGCTGCAGGCGCGGCGTCGCTGCCAAGCCAGATTGAAATGGTGGAAATTCAGCTCGACAGCGAAATCAAGGGTGCGGTGCCGGAACGAGCCAGCACACCCGCAACGCGCTCGATCGCGGCCGCGCCATTTGTCCCGCTCGGGCAGGGCTACGCGGGAGAGGTCGAGCCGAACGGCACCACGGGCACTGCCACACCACTGATCGGCAGCAATCTGGTGGTTCGCGGCAACTTGTTCCCGAACGGCGACGTTGAATTCTACAGCTTCACAGCCAACGTGGGTGATCGCGTTTACGCAGCGATCATGACCTCTGGATCGGCCGGTAGCAGCACGGACAGCCAGCTGACGGTGCTCGCCAGTGATGGCACAACAGTCGTCGAGTTCGACGATGACAATGGCAGTTTCGCTGCGCTTTCCTCCACGATTGCCGGTGCACAGATCACCACCGCTGGCACGTACTACCTGAAGGTCAACGACTTCACTGCTGGAACAACATCAGAACGTTCCTACGACCTGCACTTTCGCCTGCAGAGCGGTGCCCCCACTGCCGAAGTCGAAACCAACGACACGCCCGCCACGGCCAATTCCCTACCTGCAAACGGCTGGGTCAGCGGTGCGCGTGACCCGGCACTGGCGACCGAGCAGGATTGGTACAGCCTGAATCTGAACGCTGGGGACACGGTTTTCCTGTCTTTGGATCTCGATCCCGAGCGCGATGGCGTGGTCTGGAATGGTCGCTTGGGATTTGGCCTGTTCGGTGACGCCGGCAACCAGATTCTGGTGGTTGACGATGCCGGTACCGGCGATGTCTCGCCCGTCCCGAATCGCCCTTCGGAAGCGATGTTCTTCACCGTCAAGGATGCCGGTACGTACTTCGCGTTCGTTGACTCGGCGAGTGCCGCGGTGGGCGGACCGACCGCCACCTATCACCTGAGCGTCAGCGTGCACCCGGCGACCACCGAGGGCGTCAATTGCACCACTTATACGAGCACGGATGGGCCGCTGGCGATCGGACCGGGGACGGGTCTGACCAGCTCGACCATCACGGTCCCAGGCAATCCGCGGATTGCCGACCTTGACGTGCAGATTTCTCTCAACCATGCCCTGATGGGGGACATCGACGCGCATCTGCGTTCGCCGGTGGGCAATGACAATGGGCTGTTCACCGACATTGGTGCGGCGGCCACCGGCGGTCAGACCCAGATGGATCTGGTGCTGGATGACGAGGCAGGCAGCACACCCGCCTTCACTGTCTTGCGCGGTATTCAAGTGCGGCCCGAAAACAACAGCACAGCGGGCACGGCCAGCACGTCCGGCGCCTATCGCCTGGCTGCGTTTGATGGCGAAGATGCAGGCGGCACCTGGACGCTGGATTTGCGTGACGACACTGCGGGTGCCAATGGAGGCACATTGACCTCCTGGAGTCTGCGCATTTGCGAGCTGCCGCCGCCCCCGAGCTGTCCACCCGGCACGACCGTGCAGACCGTCTACAGCACGGATTTCGAGAGTGGCGCTGCAGGGTTCACCCACAGTGGTGCGCAGGATGAGTGGGAGCTTGGCTTGCCCGCCACAGTTGCCACTACGACCGCCAATCCGGTTGCGACGTTCAACTCCTGCAACAGTGGAGTCAACTGCTGGAAGACGGATCTGGACAACACCTACAACGCGTCCAGCAATCAGGATTTGCTGTCACCAAACATCAATCTCGCTGGCTTGACCGGTCCCGTGATCATCTCGTGGGCGCAGCGCCATCAGGTCGAGGCGGCCAACTTTGACCACATGTACGTCGACGCCCGCGAGGTGGGTGGGGCCAATCCAGTGCGTTTGTACGAGTGGCTGGATCCGACACCGATCAGCGCCTCTGCGGGAACCGGCAATCCGCAGAACAATATTGGTGGAAGCTACGGCTGGGGCCGGCACTCGCGGCGTGTAGACAGCTTGGCAGGAACGAACGCCGAACTGCTGTTCCACCTCGACTCTGATTCCAGTGTCATGTTCGGCGGTCTTGCCATCGACGACGTCAGCGTGACGGCTTGCCGTGCACTGAGTGCGGATCTGTCGATCACCAAGACCAATGGCACGACGACCTCGGTGCCTGGCGGGAGCACGACCTACACCATCACCGCCAGCAATGCCGGTGGTGATGACGTGACCGGTGCGACGGTGGCGGATACTTTCCCTGCCTCCTTGAGCTGCACCTGGACCTGTGTAGGTGCAGGCGGTGGAACATGTACGGCGGCTGGCTCCGGGAACATCAACGATCTGGTGAACCTGCAGGTGGGCGCTTCGGTGACTTACACCGCCAGTTGCGCGATCAACGCCGGTGCGACCGGCACGCTGAGCAATACCGCCACGGTAGTCAGTGCGATCACCGACCCGAATCCGGCCAACAATGCGGCCACGGATACCGACACATTGACCCCGCAGGCGGATCTGTCGATCACCAAGACCGATGGCGTGGCCGCGGTGATCGCAGGCAGCACGACCACCTACACCATCGTGGCGAGCAATGTCGGTCCCAGCAATGCGCCGGGCAGCACGGTCGCCGATACGGCCCCGGCAGCCTGCACGAGCTTCACGTGGACCTGTGTCGGCGCGGCGGGTGGCACCTGTACGGCGGGTGGTTCCGGCAACATCAATGACAGTGTTGGTTTGCCGACTGGTGGCTCAGTGACTTACACGGCGAGCTGCGCGATCTCAGCGGCGGCCAGTGGGACGCTCGCCAACACTGCGACGATCAGTGCTGGCGCTGGGGTGACGGATACGAACGTAGGCAACAACTCCGCCACAGACACCGACACGCTTTCGGCGGCGGGTGTGGTGGGCGTGCTGAGCGCAGACCTGAACTTCGGCAACCTGACGGTGGGTAACAATGCACTGCAGACACTGACCATCACCAACAGTGGCGGCAGCCCGATCACCATCAATGGTCTGACTGCGGCGACGGCGCCGTTTGCCACGATTGCAGGCGGAACATGTGGCGTCACACCGTTTGGACTGAACGCGGGTGCCAGTTGCACGGTGCTGTATCGCTTCACGCCGAGCGCACCGGGCCCATTCAGTCAGGTGATTACCGTCAGTTCCAATGTGGGCTCCGTGGATGTCACCCTGCGTGGAACGGGCATCGCGCTGGTTCGTGTGCCTGTGGATGGCACTTCGGGCGTGATCCTGTTGGTGCTGCTGGCACTTGGCTCGATGCTGGTGCTGCGGCGTCGCGGATAAGTGGCAATGGCGAGCTGACACGGCGTTGCCGTGAATCGAACGCCCTCGGACTCCGGGGGCGTTCGTGTTTGCGGGGCCCGCATTTGTCATGCCGTCCTCGCCCCATACTGCGATGTCGCGCCCATCCAGCGCAGGCTTGATGTAGTGTCCTTGGCCCATCGACCATTCGGTCGCTCAGGTCAGCGCGATTGGCGCTGCCGTTGATCTTGTCCGCAAATACGCGTGGAGTCCGTCATGCCGCAGTACCGTTCCCGCACTTCCACCGCTGGTCGCAACATGGCTGGCGCACGCGCGCTGTGGCGCGCGACCGGCATGAAGGATGGTGACTTCGACAAGCCCATCATTGCGATCGCCAACAGCTTCACCCAGTTCGTGCCGGGACATGTGCATCTGAAAGATCTCGGCCAGTTGGTCGCGCGTGAAATCGAGGCGGCGGGCGGGGTAGCAAAAGAGTTCAACACCATCGCTGTGGACGACGGCATCGCGATGGGCCACGGCGGCATGCTGTACTCGCTGCCGTCGCGCGANNTGCGACAAGATCACGCCCGGCATGTTGATGGCCGCGCTGCGCTTGAACATTCCGGTGATCTTCGTTTCTGGCGGGCCGATGGAGGCGGGCAAG
Organism: Lysobacterales bacterium UBA2790; assembly: GCA_002352135.1. Classification (GTDB taxonomy): domain Bacteria; phylum Pseudomonadota; class Gammaproteobacteria; order Xanthomonadales; family Xanthomonadaceae; genus Aquimonas. Next base: position 1,077 of record DEHW01000201.1, on the reverse strand, counting down.
GTCAAGCTGGATGGCAAGACCATCGCGCTGGATCTGGTTGATGCCATGGTGAAGGCCGCCGACAAGAACTGTTCGGATGACGAGGTCGCTGCGGTGGAGCGCTCGGCCTGTCCGACCTGCGGATCGTGCTCCGGCATGTTCACCGCCAATTCGATGAACTGCCTCACGGAAGCGCTGGGGCTGTCCCTGCCCGGCAACGGAACGGTGCTGGCGACGCACGCGGATCGTGAACACCTGTTCCGCGAGGCCGGGCGACGCATTGTTGCCTTGGCCAAGCGCTGGTACGAGCAGGACGATGCGCGGGTGTTGCCGCGCAGTATCGCCACCTTCGAATCCTTCGAGAATGCGGTGGCATTGGATGTCGCCATGGGCGGCTCGACCAACACGGTGCTGCATCTGCTCGCGGCGGCGCACGAGGCAGAGGTCGCGTTCAGCATGGCCGACATCGATCGCATGTCACGCAAAGTGCCCTGCCTGTGCAAGGTCGCACCCGCCGCCGCGGATGTTCACATCGAAGACGTGCATCGTGCGGGCGGCATCCTGGGCATTCTTGGCGAGCTGGCGCGTGGCGGCTTGTTGCATACCGGCGTGCCGACGGTGCACAGCGACAGCATGGCGGAAGCCATAGCGCTTTGGGATGTGACGCAGACACAAGACGCGACGATTCACGAGTTCTACAAGGCCGCGCCGGGTGGCGTGCCAACCCAGACGGCGTTTTCACAGAATCAACGTTGGCGCAGCTTGGACATGGATCGCGAAAAAGGCGTGATCCGCGATGTCGCAAACGCGTTCACCAAGGATGGCGGTCTGGCCGTGCTGTACGGCAATTTGGCCGAGAAGGGCTGCATCGTGAAGACCGCTGGCGTGGATGAGTCGATCTGGGTATTCAGCGGAAGCGCCCGGGTATACGAGAGTCAGGACGATGCGGTGGCCGGCATCCTGGGTGAAGAAGTGCAGGCCGGCGATGTCGTAGTGATCCGCTACGAAGGACCGAAAGGCGGTCCCGGCATGCAGGAAATGCTCTACCCGACCTCTTATCTGAAGAGTCGCGGGCTGGGCAAACAGTGCGCCTTGCTG
>DEHW01000036.1 GCA_002352135.1 Lysobacterales bacterium UBA2790 | reverse complement strand
GACGGATCGCGCTAATCAGGTACGCTCAAGCCTCGGCATGAAAAAAGCCGAGGTGCGAGGCGAGGTGCATCGCGTGGGCGGCTTCGTAGTCGGGTTTCGACAAGGTGCCATAGGCAAAGTGTGGCTGCAGTGGGCCGGTATGCGCTTGAAACTGGTCGATGGCTTGAAGAATGCGGGCGAGTGCGTTGTCGGCGTCGCGGTTGTCGTCGGGCAGTGGCGGTGCGCCGGGGATGGGTTCGGCGAGGGTGTGATGCATGCGGCCCTGCCACGCGAAGACGGCGAAGGCGGCAGCGCCCACCGTGTGCTGGAACAGCGCGGACTTCGTTTGCGGAAATCCTTGCAATGAGTACTCGATGCTTTGCGCGCAATGCACGAGCGTTGGTGCCCACTCCCAGGCGGTGAATGACTTGCGCGTGGCGGCGGTTGCCAGACGTTGCAGCTCCGCTTTCGCTGCGTCGAGGCTGGCAAAGCGCAGGTCGCGGTCGTTCGCGTCGACGTGGTGCAGGCGCTGTACGCCGACGCCAAGCGCGGTCAAAGCGAGTGCGCTGGAACCGATCAGCAGGCGTCGACGTGTAAGCGAGATCTTGGGTGCAGTGGGGTTGCGAGTCATCAGAGTGTCGTCAGCCATCAGGGATCGTTGTGAACCGCGCTGGCGTGCGCCGACGCGTGGGTTGCGGAGTATGCAATCTGGCTGGGGCAGGAGATCAATGGCGTCCTGATAGCGAGTCGGCGGTGCATGGCTCGCGGTGCGTTGTGATCCCATTGCCTGCACTGGGGTTTGGTGGGATGCTGTGTGCGGAATCCTGGGCCGGAGGTGGTTCGATGACGGCGAGCGCTGCGACCGGATAAAGGTGGTCATCGCCTGTTTTTGGTGCTCTTGGTGTGTTCCGCGCTGACTACCTTGGTGGCGCTTGGCTTCTTTCTGGTCGGATTGGCCGACGGTTCGGTGTCCGAGTTCAATATCGTGCTCTGGATCGCCTTGCTTGGCATGCTGAGTCTCAGCGTGTTCGGCGGTTGGCTGCTGTTTCGTCGTTCGCGATGGGTGTTGGCACTGCTGGTGCTGTCCCTCTCGGCCTTGCCCTGCTTGCTGGCAGCGCTGTTCGTGGGGATGTTGTGGTTGACGAATCCACATTGGCAGTGAGGCGGGCGTTGCAGGTGATGCCAAGCATTAGCGGGCGTGCTTTGACGGTGCCAAGCGGGTTTGAGTTCGCTCCGTTTGCCGGATCGCGGCGTTTGTCTCGTTTGTCTCGTTTGTCTCGTTTGGGCGATGCGTAACGTATCGGACGAATGAACTTATCGGCGCAGGAGAAAGATATGCGATTACTCATTCTTGCATTGGGCATGCTGTGGGCAGGTCTAGGATTGGCGCAAACCTCAGCCACTCTCAACGCCAATGCGGGGCCAAGCGACAACGGTACCAGCGTTGGTGCAGCCCTGCTTTTCGACTTGGAGGCGGCGACCGATCTGGTGGTGACCGGATTGACGACGGCGAGCACGGTCGCGCCGGGCAGCACGTATCAGGTCACGATCTACAGCCGTCCGGGGACCGCGCTTGGCGGTCCCGTGAATACCGGGCCGGGCAGTTCGTTGGATGGTTGGACCAATCTGGGGTCGTACACGGTAACCCAGGGTGCGGGTGAGATTTCACTGCCTATCCACATCACGCCGGTTGCCATCGGTGCGGGCCAAGTCGTCGGTATGGCTGTGCGTTTTCAGCCCGGGACCACGGCTAGGTACGTGGGTACGGGCACACCGCCGATACAGACTTTCAGTAACGCCAATCTGACGCTGCGCAGTGGCGATGTCCGCAGCGTTCCGTTCACGACAGGCGGTGACTTCTTTTCTTCCCGCACGCTTGTGGGTAGCGTTCTCTACCGGCCGGCGAGCCCCGTGATGCCGGCCAATGTGGGTCCCACCAACAATTTCGGCCTCGTCGATTCGGGGATGTTCTTCAATCTGCAATCGAACACCGGGGCTGTGCTGGAGGGATTGAGCACCGCCACCGAGGCAACGCCTGGCACGTCGTTTGAGATCGATGTCTACACCCGCAGCGGCACGGCACTCGGCAACGTGTTTGGTTCCGGGCCAGCGACTTCCACGGCAGGTTGGCAGTTCAGGGGTACGGTGCCCGCCGTGCAGGCGGTTGGCGAAAACACCCTGCCGCTCAACCTGCCATCTATTGGCGTACCACCTGGCCAAACAGTGGGCGTTGGACTGGTCTATCGGGGAGTCCAGCCAGCGTACTTCGGCATCGGCAGCCCGCCCTTCGAAACCTATGGCAATGCCACCTTGACACTCACCACCGGTGATGCCTTGGCGGTACCGTTCAGCGCGGTGTCTGAGGTGTTTTCCTCGCGGGCGTTGGTGGGATCGCTTGTCTGGAGACCGATGGGTCAGCAACTGCCAGCCCATCCTGGGCCATCGGACAATGGCAACAACGCGGGTACCGGTCAGTTTCTTGATGTGGTCGGTCCCTCGGATGCCGTGATCCGAGGATTTCGTGTGGCCTCCAGTGCGCCAGCCGACAGCACGTTCCAGGTCCAGGTGTTCACACGTAACGGCACCGCATTGGGTGGCACCTTGGCCAGCGGACCGGGCAGCAGCAGCGCTGGCTGGACCTTACATACGACGGCCACGGTCACGCAGGCGGCGACGGGCGAGCTTTCGTTGCCCTTCATTGTTCCCGACATCAGTTTGACCACAGGTCAAACCCGCGGAATCGCCTTGGTTTTTGTCGATGCGGGGCCGAACTATCGTGGTTCCGGTTCAGGCAGTGTCGGCAGTTTCGAAGCGAGTGGCGTGCAAATCACTACAGGCGAGGCGCGCACTGTTCCCTTCACGTCTACCGGCAACCTGTTCAACGGACGTCAGTTGGTCGGAACCGTCTACATTCGCCGCCCGGAAGCAATGTTCCGGAACGGCTTCGAGTAGTCAGCGCGATAGGTGGGAAGACAGATCGCAGGCGTGCTGATGGGAACCTCTGGTGTTCCCCTCGGCGCGCCAGCGCTGACTGGCACACTCCCGGTCAGCGCTGGAGGGTGAACAGGGCTTTGGGAACGGGCAGCGCGCGAGTGAAGGCTGTGCCGCTGAGGTCGCGCTCAGCCGACTCCTAGAGTTGCACCCGATAAACCTTTTCATCCATCGGCACGCCGCGCAGATCCGTGGCGTGTGTGTGCAGCAGTTCAATCGTGCTGGCTCGGCGGAAGTGTTCGCGAATCTCTGCCTCGTTCACCATGAAGGGCGGGCCACGATCACCGAGTTCTGCAGATTCCATGCTGATCAGCAGTAGTTGGCAGCCGCTGGGCAGGACGGTCAGCATGTGTTCGACATAGCGCTGGCGCATCTCCGGTGGTAGGGCGACGAGGGCGGCGCGGTCGTAGACGGCACGTACCTCCGCGCAATCCGCCGCGCTGAGATGAAAAAAGTCGCCGCATAGCAGGGTCATGTCGGCGAGGTCGTAGCCGCAGTAGTGGTCGTGCTGTACCGGTGCGGCGCTGAGTTGATGCTCATCAACAAACTCGCGCAGGGCGATCTCGGACAGCTCGACGCCGAGTACGGCATGGCCTTGCTGGTGCAGCCAGAGCATGTCCTTGCTCTTGCCGCACAGCGGGACCAGGACCTCGCTGTCGGCGGGCAGATTCAACGTGGCCCAGAACTGACGCAGCAATGGGTGGATGTCGGCTTGGTGAAAGCCAATCTGACGCTGTTGCCAGCGGGCGTGCCAGAAGTCGGGTTCCACGGCTTGGTTTCCTGCATGTCAGACAATGAATGCGCGGCATTATCGCCGGGAGTCCGCAGCGGCTGCAGGATCGCACTCGTCCAGTGTTTGGCGAGTGGTGGATGTTGTTGCGGTGCTCAGTTCTCGAAGCCGTTGCGGAACAGAGCCTCCGTGAACTCGATGGCGCCGACATCGCAGCGAAGTTCGCCGCCGAAGAAGCCGACATGCGGGCGCGGCGTATTGCGCGCATCGATGGCAGGACAGCGATCGGGACTGCTTCCGGCGACATCGGAGGGGCTTCCCGCATTGATCAACGCGCTTTGGCGCTGCGGAATGATCGTTTCAACATAGCCGCTGAACAGCGGTGTGCCCAGACCAAAATCAGCAGGCGCAAGCAGTGCGTTGCTGCTGGATTGCATGAGGTTGGCGCAACTGCTGTCAATCGTCCGATTGAAACCGTCGCCCGCGAATTGCAAGGCGCTGCTGAAGAAATAGCAGGCGGTTCCGGCGTCACGCACTTCGGCAAAGGCGTTGTTGGCAAACCGGTTCACCGTCGGTGCGCCGTTCACCATCAGATGCCCGCCTTGGCGGCCATAGCCGATCGACAGCGTGGTGTTGTGCTTGAACGTGTTGTTGACCAGGGACAGCGTGCGGGCGCTGGATTCGGCGTACTGGAATATGCCGCCGCCAATGGCGGATTCGTTGCCGTACAGGGTAGTGTTGGTCAGCGACAGACTGGCTTGCTGGGCGGTAATCGCGCCGCCAGCGTTCTGGCTGCTGTTGTTGCCGAAATAGGACCGGTCAATGACGCACTGGCTGTTCTGCGCGCAGTACAGGCCACCGCCGCTGGCCTCGGTACCCAGCGTGTGGTTGTTGATGACGCGAACCAGGCGCAGTTCGGCGCTGCTGGCATAGGTGTAGATGGCACCGCCATCCGAGAACTGACTGCTGCCGACCTCGACACGGTTGTTTTCGAACGTGCTGTCTTCAATCAGCAGACTGCCATTGCCGTGGTAGAGCCCGCCTCCGGCCTGATTGCCACCGCTGCCTGTGCCCTTGGCAAGGTTGTTGGCGAAATAGCTGAGTCGCACCGTGACGTTGCCGGTTAGCGTGGCGCCGCCGCCGTAGCCGTTGGACGAGGTGGCCCCGCCACGGCAATCGGTGACCTGAACGCGTTCCAGACTGCCGCCGTTGCGAAATACGATGCAGCCGCTTGTACCGCTTCCTGCGCCATTGCGCAGGCCAATGTTCTGCAGGTCCACGGGCGAGTCACTGGTGAAGATGCTGAATTGCGCATTGCCGTCGATGATCACGAAGTTGCCGCTGATCGTGACGTGTGTCCCGCGCAAGCTTGGCAGCGAGGATTGCAGGGTCAATACGCCGAAAGGGCTGGTGATCTGGATCGTGTTGTCCTGATCGACCGGCAGACTGCTGATGGCCGCTCGCAGCGAGCCGACCCCCGCGTCATTGAGATTGGTGACCAGAACCGTTGCGGCGCGGCAGTCAGCGATGGCAACTAGGCCGCAAAGCGCGATGGCCTTGCCGCTACGGCTTGCAAGGTGTTTGATGGAGGCGGCGCTGAACGGAAAGCGATGCATGGTGCGATCCTCGAAATTCGTAAGGCAGGCAACGAATTTCGAAGGCGGCTCGTGTCACCGGCAAGGGCGAAGTGGAGAATGGCTGGATCAATCACCGGCCTGCAGGCGTCGATACAAGGTGGAGCGGCTGACACCCAGGGCGCGCGCGGCGGCGCTCATATTGCCGTCGTGGCGGGCGAGGGTATCCTGGATCAGTTGCTCGGTGCTGTGGCGAATCGAGCCCGCAGGCATGCTGGTGGCGTGCGGTTTGTCCGCGGCGCTTGGACCGCGACAGTAGCGCGGCAGGTCGTCAATGCCGGGGACTTCGCCGTGCGCGCACAGCACTGCCAATCCCCGCAACACACTGACCAGCTGGCGCAAATTGCCCGGCCAATGATAGGCAGCCAGCGCGGAGTGCAGATCGGCCGACAGGTCTTCGGGGGGATTGCCCAGTCCGCTCCAGAGCTGCGCGATCAGGGCTTGGCGGTCGGGATAGTCAGCCACGCGAGGCAGATGCACTTCGTGCTGATTGATGCGATAGAACAGGTCGGCCCGGAATTCGCCGCGTTCGACGGCGGCGTCCAGATCGCGATGAGTGGCGCAGACCAGCACGAAATCCACCGGCACCGGTTTGCCACCCCCGAGTGGTTGCACCGCGCGTTCTTGCAGCACGCGCAGCAGGCGCGCTTGCAAGGTGAGCGGCATGTCGCCGATTTCGTCGAGAAACAGC
>DEHW01000124.1:695-30017 GCA_002352135.1 Lysobacterales bacterium UBA2790 | reverse complement strand
GTTGAGGGCCATTTCGAACTGGTTGAGATGCGGAGCAGTGCGCCGCATGCGGAGGTCATACCGATTGGTCCGGTCAGCGCCTTCCGCGCGAACGCGCGCTGGTTGGTGTGGCGCGCGCCGGGCGATTCGGGATTGCGTGTGACCACACTGGCGGCACCAAGACACGTTGACCCGATAGCATTGCTGGACGATGGCGACAGCGAAGCGTTTGCGCTGAGCGATGACTGGCTCTACTTCGCCGCACAAGGGAAGCTGTGGCGCCAAGGTTTGCCGGACGGTGCGCCGGAAGCCCTGCGCTCGCCGAAGCCAATCGACATCGGACGTCCCAGTCTTGCGGTGGGGCCCGCCGGTCAACTCGCGTTGGCGGGCGTCTCGGAAGTGTCGATGGATTTGATGATCGTGACACCGGGTGACTGATCCCGATGGTGTCTGCGAGTGTTAATGTGTAACGGATCTATCACTGCGAGTGAGCACCATGCATCGTCGAAACATCGCGCGCGCCAGAATCNNAAACAGCTCAGTCTGCAGTTGCGTGGTGCCTTGCATAATTTCGTCGGCTTCGAGCATGCGCCGGAGACGGTCGAGGAGACTGCGGCGCTCAATGCGGTCAATGCGGATCTGCGGAATACCGCCGGGTTGGTGTTGCCCGCGTCGGCGAAGTGCGTGCAGGCATCGACGCAAGTGAAGGTGCCTCACGTGGATGCAGCGCCAGCGCAGGACACGCCCGCCAATGTGCTGGCCGAATGGCAGTTTGATTGTGCGAATCCCGAGGCGATATCCAGCTTGGATTTCGCGCCCTGGTTTGCGCGCTTTCCGCTGACCGACGAAATCGAGGTGCAGTGGATCAACGCAGCTACGCAGGGTGGCGGCGAGTTGAATGCGGAAAGCACTGTGGTGACCTTTACGCCATGACGTCGTTTGAGCAGACCGCCTTGCGCCTGTCGAACCTGCGTTTTGCCTGGCCGGGTGCGGAGCCATTGATCCGCGTGGGCCTGTTCGAGTTGCGAGCGGGTGAACGGGTCTTTTTGGCGGGTCCGAGTGGTAGTGGCAAGAGCACGCTGCTGGGCCTGCTCGCGGGTACCTTGCAGCCACAACAGGGCGAGGTGCTGATCGCCGGGCAGGCGGTATCGCGACTGTCTTCGCGTCAACGCGATCAGGCGCGCGCCGACCACATCGGGGTGATCTTCCAACAGTTCAACCTGCTGCCCTTTCTGTCGGTCTTGGACAACGTCACCTTGGCCTGCCGATTCTCCAAGCGGCGCAGTGCGCGTGCCGCGTCCCGCGATGGCGACATCGAGTCGAGCGCCCGCCGATTGTTGGGCGAATTGGGATTGCCAACGGAGACGTGGGCGCGTCCGGCGTCCAGCCTGTCAGTGGGACAACAGCAGCGTGTCGCCGCAGCGCGTGCCTTGATTGGTGCGCCGGAGTTGATTTTGGCTGATGAGCCGACCTCGGCGCTGGATGTCGATGCGCGTGGCGATTTCCTGCGCCTGCTGCTGGACGAATGCGTGGCCGCCAATACCGCCCTGCTGTTCGTCAGCCATGACCGCAGCCTGATGGATCGCTTTGACCGCGCGGTGGATTTGCGCGCACTGCAGAACGAGATCGCCGCATGAGCGCACTGTTTCGTCTGGCTTGGGCCAGTCTGGTCAACCGCCGCTTCACGGTGGCGGTGACGGTCGCCACCATCGCGCTGAGCGTGCTCTTGCTGCTGGGTGTGGAGCGTCTGCGCATCGAGGCGCGCAGCAGCTTCCTGCGCACTGTGTCCGGGACCGATCTGATCGTCGGCGCGCGCGCGCATCCGGTGCAATTACTCCTGTATTCGGTGTTCCATCTGGGCGATGCCACCAACAACGTCGGTTGGGACAGTGTGCAGCGCCTCGCAACGCGTGATGATGTCGCGTGGGCGGTGCCGATCAGCCTTGGCGATTCGCATCGCGGTTATCGCGTGGTTGGTACCACGAGTGACTACTTCCGCCACCTGCAAACAGCGGATCGCCCCTTGGCCTTCGTGCAGGGTGAGGCGTTCGATGGTCTGTTCGACGCGGTGCTCGGCGCGGATGTGGCGGCCAAGCTGGGTTATGCACTGGGCGATTCGATGGTGCTGGCGCACGGTACGGCGGCCCTCAATCCACATCAGCATGATGATCGACCGTTCAAAGTGATGGGCATCCTGGGACGTACTGGCACGCCGATGGATCAAAGCGTGTTCGTCAGCTTGCAGGCCATCCAGGCCATTCATCTCAACTGGCGAAGCGGTACCCGCATCGGCAACGCACCGGCGGAGCCCACGGCGGAACAACTGCAACCCAGTTCGGTCACGGCGGTGTTTGTCGGCCTGCGTTCGCGCATGGCGACCTTTGCGGTGCAACGTGCCGTCAACGAGGATCGCAACGAACCGATGACGGCGATCATGCCCGGCGTGGCCTTGCAACAACTGTGGAGCATGCTCGGTCTGGTCGAACGCGCCCTGCAGCTGACCGCGGCGTGTGTGGTGCTGGCGGGTTTGCTGGGCATGTTGGCGGCCTTGCTCGGAACCCTTTCCGAGCGGCGTCGCGAAATGGCCATCCTGCGCGCGTTGGGCGCTGGGCCAACCACGGTGTCTGGCTTGCTGCTCATGGAGTCCTTGTTGCTGACCGTGTGGGGTTTGCTGACAGGCTTGTTGCTGCTCTATGTGCTCACGGCTGCCTTGATGCCCTTCGTCCTGCAGGCCACCGGCATTGCACTGGACCTGGGCTGGCCAGCGGCGAGCGAGTGGCGCCTGATGGGCTGGGTCTTGCTGTCGGGTGTGCTGGTGGGGGCGGTGCCTGCCACGATGGCCTATCGCCGTTCACTCGCAGACGGCATGATGGTGAAGCAGTGATGCGCTGGTTGTGTTGATCGGCGCGCAGACCACGACGGAGTAGGTAGATGCAGTTCGGGAACAAATCGATGTGGCAGCTGGTGTTCAGTGCGCTGATCTGGGTCGGCCTGCAATCGGCCGCGATGGCGGAGGTGCGCGGTATCGACTGGCTGGAATTGATCCCGCCGGAAGAGTTGAAGGCGATGGAGTCACAGCCCATCGTCGATCACAATGGCACGCCCATCGCGCCGGACTACAGCAATTCGCATCCCGTGCTGACGATGAATGGCGTAGAGGGGCGCATCCCCGGCTATATCGTCCCGATCACGGTCACCGAGGAAAACACCATCAGCGAGTTCTTCGTGGTGCCCTATTTCGGTGCCTGCATCCACGTGCCGCCGCCACCGCCCAATCAGATCATTTATGTCAAACCCGAGAAGCCCATCGAGATGACCGAGATCTGGGCCGCGTACTGGATCGAAGGAAAACTGAAACTGGAGAATCAGGCCAACTCGCTGGGCCAGTCGTCCTACAGCATGGAACTCACCAGCGTCACGCCCTGGGAGGGCTGAGGCGTCTCGATTCAGTGCTGCACCAGCGCGAAGGCGTGTGGCAGTAGCTCCGCAATCGATAGATCGACAGGTGTTCCGCCTTCGCCCAGAAAGCGCACCCGTGCCTTTGGGCCGAGCTCCATGATCATCTGTCGACAGCCGCCGCAGGGTGGAATGATCTGCGCTTCGTCGCGCGAGTTCAGCGCGTGGATGGCAACCGCGACAATCTCGACCTGCGGCCCTTCGGCCTGCACGGCAGCCGCGATGGCTGCACGCTCGGCGCAGCCGCCCAGCGTGTACGAGGCGCACTCGACATTGCAGCCGCGATAGATGGCACCGCTACGGGTACGCACCGCGGCACCGACACGCAGGCGGGAGTAAGGGGCGTAAGCCTTGATCAGGGCGCGTTGTGCTTCGATGTCCAGATCAGTGCAATCGGTCATGCGGGATCGCTCAGGAAGGGCGGGACAGCATGCTACCGGCGATTGCGTCGGTCAGCGATGCTTCGGTGCATCGGCACGTGCAATAGCCAGCGCGCGAACCTCCGTCGTACCGGCACGCAGCAGGGCGCGGCTGGCCTCACGCAGACTGGTACCGGTCGTGATCACGTCGTCGAGCAGCAGCACGCGCCTGCCTTCAACTGCCGAGGAGGCGATGAACGCACCGCGTAAATTGCGCCGTCGCGCGCGTGCATCCAGGCCGGTTTGTGGGGCGGTATCGCGAACCCGTTGCAGCAGGTCTATGCGCAGCGGCAACGACAGTGAACTGGCCAGAGGGCGCGCCAGTTCGACGACCTGGTTGTAGCCGCGCTGGGCGAGGCGTTTGGGATGCAAGGGCATTGGCAACAGCAGGTCCATGTCATTGGCGATGGCGGAATCCACAATCGCATGCGTGATGCTGGCGGCGAGTAGCCTTCCTGCCGCCAGTTGATGATGGAACTTGAAGCGCGGAAGCAAGTGGGCGACACAGCCTTCATAGCGCAGTGGTGCGAGGGTGCGCGTGACGGGCGGTCGACGCTTGATGCAGACGCCGCAGGCGGGTGCGGGATGCGGCAAGGGCAGGGCGCAGAGCGGACAGGCGACATCGTTCCATGGCAATTCCTGCCAACAGTCGGCGCACAAGTCCAGTCCGGGCAGACCGGGGGCCTGACAATGCAGGCAGCGTGGCGGCAGGAGCAGTGATAACCAACGCGCAACGCCGCGCAATGGCGGAAGCACGGAAACCGCATGGGCACTCGACGGGTTGTCTCTGCTCAGGATGAATGCCTCCTGTCCAAACGGGTGTGCCTGTTAGACTGCGCAGCTCCCAAAAACAGCCATCCGAGGCAAGCCGATGTCCCCCGCCGTTCGCCACGATTGGTCGCGTGAGGAAATCCTCGCGCTGTTCAACCTGCCATTCAACGAATTGATGTTCCAAGCGGCGAGCGTGCATCGTGCCACGTTCGATCCGAACGAAGTACAGATCTCGACCTTGCTGTCGGTGAAGACCGGCGGCTGCCCGGAGGATTGTGGTTACTGCCCACAAGCGCAGCGCTATCAGACCGGCGTCCAGGCGGAAAAGCTGATGCCGCTGGAAGCCGTGCTGGAGAAAGCGCGCGCGGCGAAGGCGGCGGGTGCCAGCCGCTTTTGCATGGGGGCCGCTTGGCGCGCACCGAAGGATCGCGACATCGACAAGATCAGCGAGATGGTTCGCGAGGTGAACGCACTCGGTCTGGAGACCTGCGCCACGCTGGGCATGCTTACCGAGTCGCAGGCGCAGTCGCTCAAGGACGCCGGACTGGCGTACTACAACCACAATCTGGACACCGCCCCGGAGTTCTACGACGCGGTGATTCGCACCCGCGAATATCAGGACCGCCTGGATACGCTGGAGAAGATCCGCAAGGTCGGTATGAAGACCTGTTGCGGCGGCATCGTCGGCATGGGCGAAACCCGAGAGCAGCGTGCGGGCATGTTGCAGGTGCTGGCGAACTTGCCACAGCATCCGGAATCGGTGCCGATCAACCAGTTGGTGCAGGTCGAAGGCACGCCCCTGCATGGCACGCCGAAGCTCGATCCGCTGGAATTCGTGCGCACCATCGCGGTGGCACGTTTGACGATGCCGAAGTCGATGGTGCGGTTGTCCGCAGGGCGCGAGGAAATGAGCGACGAAGTTCAGGCGCTGTGTTTCTTCGCGGGCGCCAACTCGATNNGAGCACGTGCATGTCGATCTGACCAGTGTCAATCCGGTCGGCCATGCAGCCTGAGAGACTTGCCAGATGAGCCGTCCGAATATCCCCGAGCGATTGCGAGTGGCTGCTGCCGAGCGCGCTGCCGCGCACCTGACTCGACGTCTTCGGGTCGTGGAATCAGCGCAAGGAACGCGGGTGATCACCGGTGGGCGTGAGCTGTTGAACTTCTGCAGCAACGACTATCTGGGGCTCGCACAGTCGCTGGATGTCACCGCGGCATTGCAGGAATCGGCGGCATGGCAGGGCGTCGGCAGCACGGCTTCACACCTGATCTGCGGGCATCATCGCGAACATGCGCTGCTCGAAGAAGAGCTCGCCGACTGGCTTGGCTATCCGCGTGCCCTGCTGTTTGGTTCGGGCTACCTCGCCAATCTTGGCCTGTTGCAAGCCCTGCTCGGCAAGGACGATGTGGTGGTGCAGGACAAGCTCAACCATGCCTGCTTGCTGGATGGTGCTCGACTCGCCGGTTGCGAGCTTAAGCGCTACCCGCATGGCGATATCGAAAGCGCCGAACGGCAACTGCAATCGCGCCCTGAAGCGGCGGCCATGCTGGCGACGGATGGGGTGTTCAGCATGGATGGCGATGTGGCGCCGTTGCGTGAACTGGCACGAATCTGCAAGACAGAGAATGCGCTCCTGCATGTCGATGATGCGCATGGTGTCGGTGTGGTTGGTCCGGGTGGACGCGGCAGCGTTGCCGCGCAGGGATTGACCTCGCGGGAGGTTCCGCTGTTGCTGGTGACCTTCGGCAAAGCCATGGGGACCTACGGTGCGGCAATTTGTGGTCCGGCGGATGTGATTGATGCGTTGATTGAAACCGCACGCCCCTATGGGTTCACCACCGCGTTGCCGCCCGCGCTGGCCTCTGCCACACGACGCTCACTGAGTTTGATCAAGAATGAACCGTGGCGACGTTTCAAGTTGGCGGCCCTGATTGCCCGGTTCCGGCGCGCCGCGCGGCAACTTGGCTTGCCATTGCTGGATTCCAGTACGCCGATCCAACCCTTGCTGGTGCATGCCAATGCGGAGGCGCTTCGTGCTTCACGGGAGTTGCAGGAGCGGGGACTATTGGTCAGTGCAATTCGCCCGCCGACCGTGCCGGAAGGCCGCGCGCGCTTGCGCGTGACGCTATCTTCGGCGCATAGCGAGAGCGAGGTGGATCGCCTGCTGGACGCGCTGGCCGAGGTGCTGAAAGACCATCTGATGCCACCGCGATTGGCCAAAGCGACGAATCGCTGATGCACATCGAGTGCGTGGGACAAGGCCAGCCGCTGGTGCTTATTCATGGCTGGGCGATGCACAGCGGGGTTTTCGACCCGCTAGTCGCGCAATTGCGCGATCAGTTTCGTCTGTTTCTGGTCGATCTGCCGGGGCATGGTCGCAGCGCCGAGCGCGACGACATCGATCTCGCGCATGTGGTTCAGCGTATCGCGCAACTGACGCCCGCGGCGCCCTGGCTTGGCTGGTCGCTGGGTGGACTGATCGCGCAGCAGGCGGCGCTGGAATTGCCATGGCATGTCCGTGGGCTGATTGCGATGGCCGCCTCACCGCGATTCGTGACCGCCGAAGACTGGCGCACGGCAGTGGCTGCAGAGGTTTTTACGCGTTTCGCTGCCGAGTTGCAGGGCGACTATCGGACGACTCTGGAGCGCTTCCTGATGCTGGAGGCGGCCGGATCGGCGCATGCGCATGCCGAAGTCCGCGCGCTTCGCGACGCGGTGTTCGCGCACGGTGAGCCCGCCGAGGCGGCCTTGCTGCAAGGTCTTGCGATGCTCGCCGCGGTTGATTTGCGGGCGGAGCTTGCGCAGTTGGCGCAGCCGCATCTATGGATCGCTGGGGGTCGCGACAAACTGGTTCCCTGGCAGGCCATGCAGTGGGCGAGCGAAGCCACATCCAATGGCAGATTTCACTGCGTGGCCGCTGCGGGACACGCGCCGTTTCTCAGTCATGCGGCAGAGGTGGCGGCGCAAGTTCGCCAATTCATGTCAGAGCTCGACTGATCCAAGTCGGCGGTCAGCAGGCGCACGCTGCACGACTGGACCATACGAGGTCAATCGTCGTCTTGATCGGCCGCTTCCACGAGTCGATAGCCGATGCCGTGCACGCTCAGCAGCATGGCGTGCTCAAACGGCCGGTCAATCATTTGCCGGAGACTGTGCACCAAGCCATGTAGTGCGGTGCTGTCTCCCCCCTCGGTGCCCCACACGGTCGTGACCAATTCCGCGTGCCGCAACACGTTGGGTGATGCACGCATCAAGGCGGCCAGCAGTCGCGCCTGGAGGGGTGTCAGTTGGCCTTGCTGATGGTCCCGGAAAAATCGTTGGCCGCTTGGATCGAAGCGAAGTCGTCCGACCACAAGGCCTGCTGTTTCGTCACGGCGAGCGCGGCGAATCAGATTTCGCAACCGGGCTTCGAGCTCTTCCAGTGCGAACGGCTTGGTCAGGTAGTCGTCTGCACCGACCTCGAATCCAAGCAACTTGTCATCCAGTGTGTCCCGTGCGGTCAACATCAGTACGGGCACTGTTCCGCCGCGCTTTCGCAACTGCCGGCATACCTCGATGCCGTCAAGGCGCGGCAAACCGAGATCCAAGACGATGAGGTCGTAGCAGGTTGACTCCAGCAGTCGAGTCGCGGTGATGCCGTCATACGCGTGGTCCACCTCGTAGCCACGGCGCTCCAGATAGTCCCAGACGTTCTCGGCGATGTCGCGCTGGTCTTCCACCACCAGGACGCGCAAACCGATCACGGCGTCATTCGCCATGCCGATGCCCAAGTCGACACCTCAAAAAAACAAAGCCCGCTCCGTTTGCACGAAGCGGGCTTCTCCCTCCCCACGTTGTGGCGGCGTGCGTCTTCTGCGCGTTCAACCGCGGGGGGCAATGTATACAGCAGGGATTCATCCTGCACGCTGCAGTGCACACAAGTCTTCATAGCGCCCACCATGTCGCCAGCGCCAGGAATCCGCCCATGCTGATCACGTCGGTGGCGGTGCTGAGGAGAATGGCCGATGCAGTGGCCGGGTCCGCCCCGGCGCGCTTGAGCAGCAAGGGCACCAGCGCACCGATGATGCCGGAGAGTGCGCAACTCAGCGTCATGGCGACCAGGGTGACGATGGCTAACCACAGAGGATCACCCTCGCCTTGGCGTGTCGCGACCACGTACATGGTCATGGCAGCCAATACGCCGGTAACACTTCCGTTCAGTGCTCCCAACCAGGCTTCCTTTGACAACAAGCGAACGACACGGATCTGGCGCACTTCGCCAAGGGTCATGGCGCGCAAGGTCACAGCAAGCGCTTGGGCACCGAGGTTCCCGCTTTGCCCTGCCACAACGGGCAGGAACAGGGCCAACACCACCAATTTGTCGATGGCGTCCTGAAATGCGCCGACCACGGCGGCGGCAATGAAGACTGTGAGCAGATTCAGCAACAGCCAAGGCGCGCGGAAGCGGAAGCTCCGTGCCCAGGGCGTTGCCAGGCGCTCCTCGCGTTCGACACCGACCATGGCACCGGCTTGGGCGGAGATCTCGAAAGCCTGCTGCTCGAACAGCACTTGGCCTCGCACCATGCCCAGTAAGCGGCCTTCCGCATCGCAGATCGGGTAGACCGGATAGTGTCGCGTGACGACCTCGCGCATGGCGTCGACCAGCGGCTTTTCGGGGCGCAGCGAAAATGGCGCGCGCAGCATGATCTCGCCCAGCGTCTGTGTCGCGTCGGCAAAGACCAGCTCGCGAAACGCGACCACGCCTTCCAAGATGCCCTCGCTGGTGGTGACGAAAACGTAGGTCACCATGCGTCGTTTGACGATGTCGCGCAGCGCCGAAATGGCCGCATCGACACGCGTGGAGGTGCCAAAAACCGCCGAAGGCGCTTCCAGCAGACGTCCGACACTTCCATCAGGAAAACGCTCGCTGCCAAGCCAGGGCAGCAAGTGCATGGCCTCACTGGCGATGGTCTGCTGCAAGTCTGTCGGTAACAACGCGTGCGCCATGACTGCCTGCCCCACCGGCAGCGCCGCCAGAACCCGTATGGCTTGGTCAATCGGCAGAGATCGCATGGCCTCGGACGCACTGTGCGCGTCGAGAGCCCGGACACGCTCAGTGGCCCTCTGCAGCGGCTCTGGCATATCCAGTTCGGGCGGCATCATCTGGCGAAGCTCCTTTCAGGTGGCGCCCACGGTGGGGATTGCACGATGGATCAGCGGACGGAAGGGTACCAGCGTACCGCGTCACTGTTGATCAATGCGTCGACATCGGCGATGTCGAGAAACTTCCAGCCGCGCGGCAATTGAGTCACTTGCAGCCCGACTACCCGGTTGCGCCCATCGGCCTTCGCGCGATACAGGGCACGGTCGGCAAACTCCAGAGTCAGCTGCCATGCACCGTCGGACGCTCCGGTCACTGGGTAAACCGACGCACCGAAGGACGCGCTGATCCGCACCGTTTGCTGCGATGTGACCTCGAAGGAATGCTTGGCGATGTGCAGTCTCAGCCGCTCCGCGAGCGACAGGGCGTCTTGCAGGGAAGCGTCGGGTAGCACCACCAGGAACTCTTCACCGCCCCATCGGGCGACGAGACCTGACAAGGGCGTCATCTCGCGCGCCAGCAGGGCGATGTCATTCAAGACGCGATCACCGGCAGCATGTCCGAAGCGATCATTGATGGACTTGAAGTTGTCGACATCCAAAAGCACCACGCCGTAACGATCTGTCTCGGATAGCGCTTGAAGGGCAGCCCGTCGGTTCGCAATTCCGGTCAGTACATCGGTGCGGCTTTCCTGCAAAAGTGCGTCGTTGGCGGCGCGCAGGCGTTCGTTCGCGCGCGCCAGAGCGATGGTCCGGCTTTGCACCTCCTGGGCCAGTCGATTGCGCTGGTCTCGCTGGTGATTGGTGTAGCGACGAAACAGACGGCCTGCAATCCACAAGATCAAAGCGAGCAGTACGAGGCGAAACAGCAGCCGTTCGTGCCAATACGGCGCAACGTCAATCTGCGGTTGATACGCCGACGGTCGCCAAGCATTGCCGGGGAACCGTGCCTCCAGCTCAAATCGGTACTTGCCAGGCGGCAGTCCGGTAAACACAGCCAGCCGCCGATCACCGACCACTGTCCAGTGGTCGTTGTAGCCATGCAGTCGATAGCGGAACTCACTACGATCAGCGTGACGAAGATCGATCGCGGCGAACTCGATGCTGAGGTCGCGAACATTGCCATCGAGGTTGATCCAGGGCTCCAGCGGCAGATCACTCTCGCCAGCAACCATCCGTTCAATCACTGGCAATGGCGCACTTGCTGGCGTACGAATCTGTGCGGTCTCCAACTGCACCAGACCACGGGTGGTCGGAAAGCTGATGGTCTGACCAAGAACTGCCAACCTCGCCGCTCCGCCGCCGTTGCAACAACCCATTCGACGAACGCCACGAGCACGTGAGACCGATTCGACGACCACTTCCGTGGGTAGCTGAGCCTCCGCACTCATTGTCAACATGTCCTGTGACCGGAACCGATAGACGCCATCGGAACTGCTGACGTAGACGTGATCGGCGACTTGCGTAAATGCCCAGACGTTGTTGGTGGGGAGTCCATTGACTCGGTTAATCAGGATTAGTTCGCCGGCTTTCAATCGCGCAATGCCGCGATCGAATGTACCCACGAGCGTCACGTCAGGCCGCAGGGAAAACACCTGCGTCACGATATCGCCCTCCAAGACGTCCGCCCAAGCCGGTTTCAGGCTCGCATCGCCGACGACCCGGCGAAGGCCGCCTTCGCTGGCAACCAACAAATCCCCAGGTGACTCGAGCCAAAGGTGTCTGATGCGCTGCAACGGGCTTCCAGCCCTGTAATCGACACGTTTCGCAACACCATTGCGTATGCGCCAAAGACCGTCCAGCGTACCGACCCAGAGACTGTCACCATCCTCCACAAAACTGGTTACGCGCGCGCGGATGTTGGCCAGGTGCGGTGGGATCTCCAGTTTGCCTTGCACAAGTGGCGCAGGACCGTTCCCAGTCCCTGCCCAGACGGTTCCCATCGAATCGCGAAAGAGGCTGTAGACCATGGGGTCGACGAGCGACAGATTGTCCACTGGCGCTTCAAACCGACCATCTGGTCGCCAGCGCTGCAGCCCGGAATTGGTACCAATCCAGAGTCCACTGGCATTGTCATCCAGCACGCTCCAGAGCAGCTCATCCTGCAAGCCACGTTCTTGACCGTGGACATGAACGGCAGCATCACTGACTCGGATCAATGATTCACGTTGATCGCCCAGCCAGAGATCGCCGTTGGCATCCTCAAAAATCACATGCAACCAAGGCTGTTCCAGCATGGGCCGTGTATCGGTGCGCTCGATCTCGCCGGTTGGACGCTGCCGTTGCAATCTACCGACGGCGGCAGCCCAGAGATTGCCGTCGCGATCCGCCATAAGACTGGTAATGCCCACGCCCGCCAAATCCGGAAAAACCGGCGAGGCGCTGCCTGTGGCGACATCCAGCAGAAATGCACCTGCGCTGGTGCCGACCGCCATGCGCGCACCGTAACGACTCAGGTGAGTGACGCGGGCGTGTCTGTCGCCCAGTGCAATCCGTCGAATACCGCTGCTATCGATGCGCCACACCGCGCCGTTGCCACCGACCCACAAGGCACCGTTGCCATCGATCGCCAGTGCGCTGACGGCCTCGGATTGCAGGTAGACCGGGGCAAACGCCAGGTCTCTGACGCCGCGGGCTGTCGCCAGCAGCATGCGACCTTCGGGCCATTCGATGATGCCCCGAACCTGCATCGGATCGTCTGGCGACTGATGCAGGGTAGCGTTGTTGCTGCGGAACTGCAGCACGCCCCGAGGCGATCCGAACCAGACATCACCTCGACTGTCGGCAAAGGCCGCGGAAACGAGATTGACATCCAGTCCGGTATTGGCTCGATTGAAGACCCGAAATCGATGTCCATCAAAGCGCGCGATGCCATTTTGGGTGCTTAGCCAAAGATAGCCTTGTGCATCCTGTGTGATGGCGGAGACCGAAATCTGCGGCAGACCATCTTCAACGGTCCAGCGTTCTTGTGCGTACTCGGCGAAGTTTGCTCCGGGCGACAAGGCAAACACCGATGGGCTGCACGCAATGAATGGAACCAACAGCAAACCAACGCGCAGGCAAACGGCACCCACTCGGGTCCGCATCCCAGCCCAGGAAACCGCACGTGGCTTGCCCATACCCCTCACCTGCAATGCGCATACCAGCGTCGCTGGTAGGATACCGGTCCTTTGTCGCTACCGAGCATGCCGTGAATCTGCCCGACTATCCCTTCTCACCCAAGCGATTTGATCGCGGCAATGGATTGCAACTCAGCTATCTGGACGAAGGCCAAGGCGATGCCGTGGTCATGGTGCATGGCAATCCAACCTGGTCCTACTACTACCGAAAACTGGTGCTGGCCTTGCGCGGTGAGTATCGCTGCATCGTGCCGGATCACATTGGCATGGGTCTGTCGGACAAGCCCGACGACAGCCGCTACCACTACACCCTCGACTCACGCATCGACGACCTGGATCGCCTGTTGGCGCATCTGGACATCGGTGAGCGCGTCACCCTTGTGGTGCATGACTGGGGTGGATTGATCGGCTTGAACTGGGCCTTGCGAAATCCGCAGAAAGTGCGTCGCCTGATCGTGCTGAATACGGCGGGTTTCACCATGCCCGACGGCAAGACCTTGCCTTGGCAGCTCGCTCTCGGTCGCCACACCCGTCTTGGTGCATTGTTGATTCGTGGCCTCAACGCGTTTGCGGGTGGTGCGGCTTGGATGGCGGTGAAAAAACCCATGCCGCGCGAGGTGCGACGCGCCTATCTGTCGCCCTACAACAACTGGGCCAACCGCATCAGCACCTTGCGCTTTGTGCAGGATATTCCTTTGTCAGCGGCCGACCCGGCATGGGCCTCGGTGGCGGGCTTGGGCGCGGCCCTGGCGCAGTTCGCCGACCGTCCAGCTCTGTTGTGTTGGGGCATGGGCGATTTCGTGTTCGACCACACCTGTCTGCGTGACTTCCGCCGTGCCTGGCCTCAGGCTGAAGTCCACGAATACACCGACGCAGGCCACTACGTGCTGGAAGATGCGGCGGATCGGATCATTCCCACCGTCAAAGAATTCCTGCAACGTCATCCGCTATAAGGCGAACGCGACGGTCTCGCCACCTCGGAATTTTCGATGATCAACAACGACGTACTGCGCAGCATTCGTTACATGCTGGATCTGAGCGACCAGAAGCTGATTGATATCGTGCAACTGGCCGCCCCGACGTTTGCGCTGGACAAGGCCACGCTGCTGGCCTACCTGAAAAGAGAAGGCGAGCCGGGCTTTGTCGAGTGCGACAGTGCTGTGCTGGCGCATTTTCTGGATGGCTTGATTTTCTTCCGGCGTGGCAAGGACCCGAGCCGCCCGGCGCGACCGGTTGAAAAGCATGTCAGCAACAATGTGGTCCTGAAGAAGCTCCGCGTTGCCTTCCAGTTACAGGACAGCGACATGCACGACATCTTCGCTTCGGCTGGTTTTCCGATCGGCAAGCCAGAACTCAGCGCCTTCTTTCGACAGCGCGACCATAAGCACTATCGTCTCTGTGGCGATCAACTGCTGCGCAATTTCTTGAAGGGACTCACCCTGCGCGTGCGCGGGGCTTGCTGAAGCAAGCGCGCGATCTCGCCAATCGCGCGAAGCCATTGACCATCGCTACTTGCCGTTCTTCTTGGCTGCCTTCTCGGCCTTCTTTTCCTTGGCGGTCTTCAGCGGCTGCTTCTTGGTTTCCTTCTTCTTGTCGAGACCCTTCGCCATCGGACACTCCTGTTTGAGGTTGGCCCAGTGCGGTTGCACATGGTGGAACCTGTCGTCGAACCCGCGTTTGCTGGTCTTTCGTTGAGTGTACGCCTGGATCGAGCGCGTGCACCGTCTGTCGAATCGGCTTGACCTCACCGAGCCAAACGCCAGAGGATGGCCTCTAGGATCCAACTCAACAAACGTGCCCCATGATCGCAGCTGCCGGATTGCTCCTTCGATGGCTACGGATTTTTGCCCTGTGCACTGGCGTCCTGCCTGTATTGACCGTCGCCCATGCCCCCGCTTCGTCAGGAGAACCCCCGATGTCTGCCAGCGCCAAAGGAAGCTTTACGGTCAGCTTGAAGCGGCTGTCGCTCTCTGAGGTGGCGTCTTCCACCGATCTGGGCCGCATGTCCATCGACAAGGTGTTTTCCGGTGATCTGCAGGGCAGCAGTCGCGGCGAAATGCTCAGTGTGATGGGGGGCGTTGAAGGTTCCGCGAGTTATGTAGCGATGGAGCGCGTCACCGCGACCTTGCATGGACGCCGTGGCAGCTTCGCGTTGCAGCACANNAGTGATGCGTGTCGGGCTCTTTTCGGACGACTACGGTTGCTGCAAGTAGTCCAGACTCAACTGCAGCAGCGCACGGGTGCCGAGTGGCAGGGCACCTTCGTCGAGGAAGAACTCCGGTGAGTGATTGCTGGGTGCTTGGCGCGGGTCCTGATCGGCGGGCGTGGAGCCGACGAAGAAGAACAAGCCGGGCACTTCGTTGGCGTAGAGCGAGAAATCCTCCGAGCCCATTACCAGCGGCATCGCCACGACATTGCCTTCGCCTGCGGCCTTGATCAGGCTGGGGCGCATCTGGTCAGTCAGGGCCTGATCATTCGCGGTCACCGGATAGCCGGTTTCGCTGGGCACTTCGGCCTGCACAGTCGCACCGTGCGCGGCAGCCACGTGGGCGGCGATGTCGCGCAGCTGTTGGTTGACCTGTTCGCGCATGCCGCTGTCGAAGGTGCGGATGGTGCCAAGCAGTTCGACTTCCTCGGGAATGATGTTGTAGCGCACGCCGCCCTTGAACGTGCCAAAGGTGACGACCACCGGAAGCTTGCTGATGTCATTGCGGCGGCTGACGATGGTTTGCGCGGTGCTGACAATGTCGGCCGCTGCCACGATCGGATCGACGCCCATCCACGGTGCGGAGCCATGCGCCTGACGGCCTTTGACGACAATGCGGAAGCGATCCGAAGCCGCCATGGTCGGGCCGCCGCGATAGCCGATCTTGCCGACGTTCAAGGTGCTGAAAACGTGCAAGCCGAATACCGCCTCGGGGGTGAAATCCTTGAACAGGCCTTGCTTGAGCATCAATTCGGCACCGCCTTCTTCGCCGTCCGGCGGACCTTCCTCGGCGGGTTGGAAGATGAACATGACCTCGCCCGGCAAGTCCTCGCGCACGCTGGCGAGTGCTTCCGCCACGCCCATCAGGATCGAGGTGTGCGCGTCGTGACCACAGGCGTGCATCACCCCGACCTTTTCACCTCGATATTCCGTGGTCGCTTTCGACTCGAAGGGCAGGCCACTGCGTTCGGTAACGGGCAGTGCGTCCATGTCGGCACGCAGCGCGATGCGTTTGCCGGGTTTGCCGCCACGCAGGATGCCGACCACGCCGGTATGCGCCACACCGGTCTGCACTTCCATGCCCAGCGCGCGCAAATGCTCGGCAACCTTGCGTGAGGTTTCGAACTCGCGATTGCCCAATTCGGGGAACTGATGCAGATCGCGTCGCCAGCTCAACACATGGGCATTGACCTGCTCGGTCAACGCGCCGGCATCCGGCAAGGGAGACGCGGTGGCGGCCGTGGCCGACAGCAGTGCGAGGGCGAGCAAGGTCTGGCGCATGGTGAGGCTTCCCCGAAGTTCGTCGCAATTAAGACGGTGTGCGAGTGTCGCAGAGTCGTGTCGGCGCCGTACAGCGCTCAGCTACGCCGCTACTGATGCGGGTGTGGCACGCGCTTCGAAATGCCCTGCCGCACCACGCGGTTGAGCAGGGATACCCAGCGGCTGTCGAGACGCGCCATCAGCGTCGCCAGCGATAGCGTCAGGGCGCTGGTCAACAGCAGGTTGATCAAAACCGCGCTCACTGGCGACAAGGCGTGGAGCTGCAAATGCAGCCAGCTCGAAAAACTGAACAGCACGAGCGGATGCAACAGATACAGCGGGAAGGAAATCTCGCCCAGCCAACGGGCGAGACGATTCTGCAGCCAGTCTTGCAGCGACCCATTGCGCCCAAACAGCCATACCAAAGCCACGGCGACCGCCGAGTAGATCAGGGTGCGGGCATCGTGCGAATCGACGGTCTGCGGTAGCCAGGCATAGGTGCCGATGGGCAGGAAGTAGCCGTAGAAATACAGTGCCACCGCGAGCAAGGTCAGGCTGATCGCCAAACCGGCGCGCCGTCGGTCGACACGGTCGTGATAGGCCAGCGCCAGACCCAGCACAAAGCACAGGTAGTAGGTCGACGTCCCCGCAACCCAGTAACCCAGCAGCAGCCACAGTGGCCAGCGCAGATAGGGTGAGGTCGCCTTGCGAGCCAGCCAGGCCAGGGCAAACACCAGAAAGCTGCCGAAAAACTCGAAGCGCATCGTCCACAGATTGCTGTTGTAGAAGATTTCCCCATGCACAAAGGTGCGCCAAACACCTTCCAGAAACGCGTGCCAGATCGATGGCGAAAACCCTTCGTCGATCCCTGCCGAGCCCATCGTCCGCAGCCAGGTCGAGTCGCTCAACGCGCTGGCATCCTGATGCAGATAGGCACCCGCCGACATCAACAGTGCAGCGCTGACCGTGCTCAGGGTGGTGAGCATCGCCAGTCGCGGCCAGCGCTTCAAGACGGCGGAAATCAGCGCGCTGTCACGACCATGGCGGAAATAGCCGATGCTCAGCACATAGCCCGACAGCACGAAAAAGAAGGTCACCGCCGCCGTCGCATTGATCGCCGCAAACCAGGGTGTGCCAACGATTCCCAGTGAGGCATAGCCGGGAATCTGCAGTGCGGCCAGCAAGCCGTGACTATGCGGCGCGAAGGCCAGCCAGAAATGGCTGACGAACACCATCAGCGAGGCGATTCCGCGCAGTGCTTCGAGCGCGATGATCTTGCCCGTCGTCGTCGTGCGGGTGGACAGGGCGACCGGCTGCGCGGGGATTGGCTTGGGTTCGGTCATCGCTATCGGCGGCACTGCGGGCGAGGGTTGTTGGTCGGGAACGGACATTTACCCGGCACGTGGGGGTGACGTCGAGTGTCGCAGATGTCGCGCTGCACCGCACAGCGCACCGAGCTTGTTCAGCGCAACAACAAGGACAGCCCGACCAGGAAGAGAAACCCGGCGAACACCCGTTTCAAGACTGGTCCCGATAGGCGATGAGCGAGTTGTGCCCCGTACGGGGCGACAAAGACAGATGCTGCGGCAATGCCGATGGCTGCAGGCAGGTAGACATAGCCCACGCTGCCCGGCAGATTGGGTGCGGGCGGTGTGTAAAGTGCGTAGCTGATTGCACTCGACAGCGCGATGGCGACGCCGCAGGCGCTCGACGTGCCGACCGCGCGAACCGGTGCAACACCCAGCCAGACCAGCAAGGGCACGGTGAGACTGCCGCCGCCGATGCCGACCACCGCCGACAGCGCACCGATGCCGGTTCCAGCGCCCGTCAGCCACCAGGAGTCCGGCGGCGCATCGGCGGCACGCGCAGGACGCGGCGTGCCGAAGGCCAGTTGACTGCCAGCCAGCAAACAGAATCCTGCCACGACATAGCGCAGCGTTTCGCTGCTCAACGTGGTGGCGAAGTGACTGCCTACGGCGGCGCCGATCAGCAAACCGGGCACCAGTCGCCACACGCTGGGCCACAAGACGCTGCCACGCCGTTGATGCGATCGGGCCGAGGACAGACCGGTGAACAGGATGCTGCCCAGTGAGGTCGCCAGCGCGACCTGCATCACCTGTTCGGCGGGCACGCCTTGGATCGGCAACAGCCAGGCCAGTGCGGCAACGATTACCAAGCCGCCACCCACGCCAAGCAGGCCTGCCAGCAGGCCCGCGCAGGCGCCCAGCACCGGATAAACCAACCACCACATCGACATACCACGAGCCCCAGTCCCTTTTGCAGCTCGCTACACTGCCGCATCGCAGCAACATAACCAAGGGATGGTGAGCCATGAAGCGAGCATGGAATGCGTTGGGGATAGCGCTGGCGTTGGGTTTCGCGGGGCTGTTGAGCGCCACCGCGCGGGCGGAGTCCACCTCGCGCCTCGCGGATTTACGCGGTGCACTGCACGCCGCAGAAAAGGAATCCGATGCGGCACTGCGTGCCTATCGCAGTCGCCTCGGCAATGACCCACTTTGGCAATGGGTCGAGTACGCAGCCCTGCGCCGCCAAACGCGACCTTTGAGCGAGTCCGAGGTCCGCACATTTCTCGATCGCTATGGCGAAACCCCGGCCAGTGCAGGTCTGCGCGCCCTGTACCTTCGGCAGCTAGCCACACGTGAGGACTGGCAAGCCTATCGACGCTGGTATGCAGGGAGCGACGATGTCGCCCTGCAATGCCACGCGTTGACCGCACGAATTGCCATCGACGATGCCGCTCGCGCGCTCGACGATGCCCTCGCGATGTGGATGAGGGGCGACTCGGTCGACAGCGCCTGCGATCCGTCCTTTGCCGAACTGCGTCGTCGTGGCCGCATCGGCCCCGAGCAGATTCGCCAACGCATCGCTCTGGCGGTGGAACGCGGCAATACCGGCTTGATGCGCTTTCTGGCCAAGGAATTGCCCGCCAACGAGCGGGCCACCGTCGAGCGCTACGCACGCTTCATCGACGCCCCGGATTCAGCGCCAGCACAATGGCAAAAATCCGCACTGCGCGATGCGGTCGCTCGCGTGGGGTTGCAGCGCATCGCCCGACGCAACCCGGAAGGCGCAGTGGGTATCGTCAACGCGCTGGCACCGTCGCTACCCGCCGATCTACTGGGTGATGCACGAAACGCCATCGCGTTGTGGACGGCCGCCAACGGTCTGCCCAGCGCGCAGGCCCGCATGCGCGAAGTGCCGCCGCAGGCTTTTGATGCGCGACTGCACGAATGGCATGTGCGCAGCGCACTCTCAGCCAGCGACGCCCAAGCTGCCCTTGATGCCATCGCGGCGATGCCTACCGAACAGCGCCTGCAGCCGCGTTGGCAACTCACCGAAGCGCGCCTGCGCGAAGCGCGCGGGCAGACCGAACTGGCCAAGGCGGCCTATCAACGCGCCGCAGGCAGCCCGAGTTTTCATGGCTTTCTGGCCGCCGATTTGATCCAGCAGCCGTATGCCCTGTGTCCACTCTCCGCGCCCAGCAAGGCCGACGCCGAGCCCTTCTTGCAGGACCAGCCCGGCCTGCAACGGGCGCTGGATCTGTTCCAGTTGGATCGCGTCAGTTGGGCCACGCAGGAATGGAACCGGGAAGTGCCCGCATTGCCGTTGCCCATCCAAGCGGCAGCGGTGAGGCGTGCCTTGGACGTGGGCTGGTACGACCGTGCCGCACAGACACTCGGCAGTGGCGAAGGCATGCGCTATTACCGGCAACGCTTTCCCCAACCCTATGCTCGCTCGTTGCGCGCCGAAGCCCGCCAGCACGACCTCGACCCGGCTTGGGTCGCCGGCCTGATCCGCTCGGAAAGTGTCTGGATGGCCAACGCCCGTTCGCACGCCGATGCGCGTGGCCTGATGCAACTCCTACCCGGTACGGGACAACTCACTGCGCGGCGTTTGGGCATGCCCTGGAAAGGCGGCGACAGCCTCTATCACGCGCCCACCAACTTGAGCCTCGGCACCGCCTACCTGCGCCAGATGCGCGACCGCTACAACGGCCAAGCCTTCCTCGCCACCGCCGCCTACAACGCCGGTCCTGGCGCCGTCGAGCGTTGGCTGACGCAACGCCCGATGCAAGGTCTGCTGGCTGACCCGATCCTGTGGATCGAAACCATCCCCTTCCTGGAAACCCGTGACTACGTCGCCCGCGTGATGGCCTTCAGCGTCATCTACGACTGGCGCGCCAAACGCCAACCCCACTCACTCTGGGCAAGACTGCGTGGCGAACGCGGCGGTACATCGGCGGGGTTCCAGTGTCCGGCGAAGTAGCGGGTATTGGTTGCAGTCGGGAGGTCGGGTTTTCAGTCAGGAAGTATCTGTTTTCAGTCGATGTTTGCGGAAAGCCCGGTGGTGGCCACGCATTCGTGAGCGGGCGAACCTTGCCTGGGCGCACAATCCGAAAGTATGATCACCTGTCATACCTGCGGAGTGCACGGTCGTGAGCCAAACAAAGGTGGCCATCACCATCGAAGAAGGCGTTCTTGCCCGAGTGGATGCGTTAGTGCGGCGGAAAGTGTTCAGCAATCGCAGTCGTGCCATCCAGGAGGCGGTTCAGGAAAAACTGGAGAGGCTTGAGCGCAATCGCCTCGCAGAGGAATGCGCCAAGCTTGATCCAAGTTTCGAAAAAGCCATGGCAGACGAAGGTTTGTCTGCGGAGTTGGCTTCATGGCCAAAATACTGAGGGGAGAAATCCGTTGGGCCAATCTCGACCCAACGGTAGGTCGCGAGCAGTCAGGGGAGCGTCCGGTACTGATCCTGAGCCAGGATGTTTTCAACGAGCGATCTGGAACGGTCATCGCCATGGCGCTGACCAGCCAAGAACCGCGAGCGAGTTTTCCGCTGACTCACGAGATCCAGAACTCAAAATTGCCCAAACGCTCGTGGGTAAAGATCAGCCAGATTCGCACGCTGTCTACTGAGCGCATCGGCAAGAAGATCGGCAGCATTGAGCCGGAAGAACTCAGTCATATCATCGATGGTTTGAACGAGATTGTCGGCGGCTGAAAATTTGCCGAATCCTGATCGCCACAATGCCAACGTGTCAGACTGTAAACCAATAGAAGAATCCATCCACATTGCAGGACACTATGAAAAAAACGATCTTCGCATGTCTGGTTATTTCAACGGTTCTCGCGGTATCCGGGTGTGCGACAACCACACCGGTTTCCCAAAGGGTGGAATCGTTTCGTTTGGAGTCGCAGGTTGAGGCGCCGGATACGGCGACCTATCATGGCCGTGCTTCGAATTTCAAATGGGACGGATTAATAGGAGCGGCGATCGCATCGGCAGACGACGATGAGGCGACATTACTGACCAAGTTTCTGCGCAAGGAAGAGATCGACGTTCCTCACATATTGTTTTCACAATTTTCTGAACGGCTGCAAGGTTCTTCTCTGGGTTCAAAATTGCAAGAATCCGCCACGTTTCGCATGACCTTGAAGGTTGAGCAATATGGACTCGGAAAGGGTTGGGGCCCGGCAAACAACATGCGACCCAGCGCCTCCGTTCGAGTGACCTTGGTGGATGAGAACGGTAAGGTCGTCTGGAGCAAGTTTGCGGGAGTGGGTGGCGCGACCACCGAATTGCCAATTCAAAAACTCGATCAATGGCTGGCTAATCCTGACGCCTTGCGAAATGCTTACGTGCAGGTCGCGAACATGTTGGCAGATCAACTGCTTGACGGTTTGTGATCACATCTTGAGTTCGAATGCTCAGCAGTGTTTATAGATGGCGCGTTTGTTGAGGGCAAACCAATGGGCTACACTGCTGCTCGGTGTTCTATCTTGTCTTGCCCCCGGCATGAGTCATGGACAAGCATGGGAAGAGATGATGGAAATCCGTGCGCTAAGCATCGAACAGCGTGCGGCGCTGCGACAGAAAGCGGTTTCCGGTGATTCTGACGCATCGTATCGGCTTGCTCTGCTATACGGCGACTATGAATCGTATGACTTTGCTCAATATTTTTCTTTCTATTGCTTTCCGCCGAGCAAGGAGCTGCTACGCGGTGCGGGACTTCCACAGTTTGCAGCGTGGCCCGGTAAGTGACGGATTTCGCGTGGAAGGTGATTGGGAGCGGAAGAAATTGCGTTGTTGTGATGTACTCCAACCGTTCCACCTTCCGATTGAACTCAAGCATTGATCTGGAAACAGAACAATGCTGCTTTCGCGCGGCCCAGCCGCCTCACCGCACCACCTCCGAAGTGTTGTGCGTTGCCGCCGTGCCCTCCGTCTGCGGTGCGTCTTGGCGAATCTCGGCGTTTCCACCTGGCGGTAGTTCGTGTGCGGGGATGACTTTCTCTCCGGCTTGCGCCGACACCCATGCGCTGGCCATCGCGGACAGATAGGGCAAGGACTGCGCCAGCAGGATGGCGATCCATAGGCGGACTTCCAGCCATTCGGTGCCGATGACGACGGCGATGCCGAGTGCGCACAGGCTCAGCGCGGCGAACAGGAGGGATTCTTCACGCACGGCCGACAGGGCGCTGGGGCGTTTGCGCAGGCGTCGGCTCTTGGCGGTGCGGGTGAAGGGATGTTCTTTCTGCACCAGGCCTTTCAACACACCGCGTGCGATGGCGTGCGACAGCGCCATGCTGGCGACGGCCGCGCCGAGGGTGTCCGACCATGAGCAGGGCACGCGCAGGCGGTACAGCACGATGCCGAATACGGCCTTGCTGACGAAGAAGCCGAGCACCGGGATCAGGAACAACTGCAGCGGCAGGCTGAAGATGTCGGGGCGAATCAGCATGCCAATGGACCAGACGATTGCCATCAGGCTGAATACCAAATGCAGCGCGTCGGCAAACCAACTGAACCAGCCGGTGAGGAAGTGGAAACGCTGTCCGGCGCTGAGTTTGCCGGGCTTGAGCAGCCAGCCCAGATGATGTCGCAGGATCTGCATGGCACCGAAGGCCCAGCGGAAACGCTGTGACTTGTAGGCGGTGAAGTCGGCGGGCGTAAGGCCTTTGCCCATCTGCACATCGACGTATTGCGCGGACCATCCCGCATTGAACAGGCGCAGGCCCAGTTCGGCGTCTTCGCAGATGCACCATTCGGCCCAGCGCCCGGTTTCCACCAAAGGCTTGCGGCGGATCAGGGTCATGGTGCCGTGTTGGATGATGGCGTCGCGCTCGTTGCGGTGATGCATGCCGATGCGGAAGAAGCCCTCATACTCCCAGTTGCACATGCGCCGGAAGGCATTGCCTTCGAAGTCGCGATGCGCCTGCGGGCATTGCACGATGGCGACGTTCTCGGCATCGAAATGGCCGACCAGACTGCGCAGCCAGTCGGGCCGCACCACGTAATCGGCATCGACCACGCCGACGATTTCGGCGCGCGGGTCGGTCTGGTCCAGTCCAAAGTTCAAGGCACCGGCCTTGAATCCCGGCCAGGGCTTGAGGTGGAAGAAGCGGAAGCGTTCGCCCAGTTCGCGACAGCGCGCCCGCACTGGCTGCCAGACTTCGTCTTTCTCGGTGTTGTTGTCCAGTACCAGCACCTCGAAGTGCGGATAGTCCAGCAAGGCCAGCGAATCGAGCGTGGCGATCACCATTTCGGGCGGTTCGTTATGACAGGCCAAGTGGATAGAAACGAAAGGCCACGCGGTTCGCTCGGTCTGGCGCAGCGGCTGCGCCGCGCGCAGCCAGCGTGTCCAGAGGGCCTCGGTGAACTCGAAGCCATTTGCCAGCAGGATGCCCAGAATGGCGAGTTGGGCCGGTAGCAGGACCGCCAGCATAGTCCAGTCGAAGGGCTCCAGATAGAAGTCGAAGGGCACCCCGATCGACCACACCAGCAGGGCACTGGCGGCCTGGATCAATCCGGCGAAGAATACCTTGCCCAGCCACTGGAAACGCCAGAAATGCCAGACGAACCAGAGCATCGGCAGGGCTGCCAGCGCGACCGCGATCAGGGCCTTGTCGAGCCACTGCGGGTCTTCCTGGATTGGGCCCTCAAGCGGGTACTTGGCTTCGCGTCCCGCATCGAACATGCCCCAGTAGGCTTCCACGCGACCGGCAGTGGCTTCCTTCCAGGGTTGGTCGAAGGCTTCCATGACGTAGTAGTCGATGTGCTCCCGCTCGGCCAGCGCAAACCAACGGCGCAGGAAGGCGGCCTGATCAGCGACTGACGCGCGCGATGACTTGAAGCGATCGCCATTGCTGGGCCAACCGATTTCGCCGACCACGATGGGTTTGTCGGGGAAGGCCTCGCGCAGTTCGCGGTAGCGACGCATCGCGTCATCCAATGCGTCGCGTCTTGGCACGCCTTCCCAGTAGGGCAACAGATGTACGCCGAGGTAGTCCACGTGCTCGGCCAATTCGGGATACTTCAACCAGATATGCCACGGCTCGGCGGTGGACACCGGGATGCGCAATCCTTCGCGTGCCTTGTCCAAGTGGCGGATCAGTTGTTGCACGTTGAGATCGCCGCGAAGGATTGCCTCATTGCCCACCACGGCACGTTCAATGGCGGGATTGGACTTTGCCAAGGCGATCAGCGCATCGACTTCTTCGAGATTGTTGGGCTTGCTCTTGTTTAGCCATGCACCGGCGGCGATCTTCAAGTCGAGTTCGGCGGCGATGCGCGCAATGGCGGGCGACTCGGTGGACGAATAGGTGCGGATGCGATGGCTGTAGCGCTTGATCAACTGCAAGTCGGCACGAATCTGCGAGTCGGATGGGAAGCGACCTTCCAGCGGGCTTTGATCGCGCTGAAAGGGCGAGTACGCAAAGCCACCGATCTTTCCGCTCCAATCGGGTGCCTGCACGGGTGGGTGCGTGACGAACCAGATGGCGATGTTGGCAAGCGCAACCAGAGCGACAATGCTCAGTGCGCTGAGGATGCGTGATGGAGCGAAGCGGGCGTGGCTGGACATGGCGTCTTCGAGTCTGTGTTGCTTTGCAGCATCCTAGCAATACCGGGCGGGGCGTGCGCAAGCGATTCGTCTGCAAGGACACGATGGCGTCAGAGCGGATTCACCTCCGTCATCCGTCGTGGCTGCTAGGCTGCGAACTTCACATTCGTCAGGAACTCGCTCGTGAGAACTCGCAATCTGGTTCTGCTGGGTGGTACCGGTTTTGTCGGTCGCCATCTCATTGCCCGTCTGGTGGCGCAAGGTCATCGCGTCCGCGTGCTGAGCCGCAATGCTGCGCTTAAGCCAGAGGTGAGGGTTTTGCCGAATGTGCAGGTCGATACGGTCGATGTGTACGATCCATCGGCACTCGCCAAGGCCTTTGACGGTGCCGATGCGGTGATCAATCTGGTCGGCATCCTCAACGAGAAGGGCTTTGGTGGCGAAGGCTTTCAGCGTGCGCATGTGCGATTGACCCAGAACGTGATCGCCGCCTGCGAGCGTGCCGGTGTCAAGCGTTTGCTGCAGATGAGTGCGCTGAACGCCGGGCGCGGTGAAAGCCATTACTTACGCACGCGTGGCGAGGCTGAAGCGGCGGTCAAAGCGTCTTCGCTTGACTGGACGATCTACCAGCCCTCGGTGATCTTCGGGCCGGGCGATGGGCTGTTCGGACGCTTCGCCAGTTTGCTGAACATCGCACCGGTTCTGCCCTTGGCGCGCGCGGGTGCCAAGTTCGCGCCGGTCTATGTTGGCGACGTGGTTCGCGCCATGAGCGACACCCTGTTGCAACCCGCCGCCTTCCGGCAGATGTACGAGCTGTATGGACCGCAAACCCTGACCCTGGCGGAGATCGTGCGCTACACCGCGCGTCAGATGGGCTTGCTGCGCGTGGTCATCCCCTTGCCCGATGGACTGGCGAGGCTGCAGGCCATGCTGATGGACTTCGTGCCGGGCAAGCCGTTTTCCACGGACAACTACCTGTCGCTGAAGATCGACTCGGTCGGTGGCATTGATGGTCTGTATCGGTTGGGGATCGAAAAGACGCCGATCGATGCGGTGATGCCTGCGTTGCTGAAACAGTCCGGCAAACAGGCGCGACTCGATGCGCAACGTGCGGAACGTCGCGCATGAATGGGAACGACCCACTGCTGGACGGCCTGCAGGTCTATCTGGTGGGCGGCGCGGTGCGTGATNNTATGCGCTGGCGCGTACCGAGCGCAAGTCGGGGCGCGGCTATCGCGGTTTTGTCGTCGATGTCGACCCGTCGGTCACGTTGGAACAGGATCTGCTGCGCCGCGACCTCACCATCAACGCGATTGCGCAGGATCGCGAAGGTCGCTTGATCGACCCGCATGGCGGTGTAGCGGACCTGCAAGCGCGGGTATTGCGGCATGTTTCCCCTGCCTTCGGAGAAGACCCGGTGCGCATCCTGCGCGTGGCGCGCTTCGCGGCGCGGTTTTCGACCTTGGGTTTCACGCTGGCCGATGAGACCTTGGCCCTGATGCGTGACATGGTCGAGGCAGGCGAGGTCGATCACCTGGTGCCCGAGCGTGTTTGGCAGGAATTGCAGCGCGGGCTGGCCGAAGCCGCACCGCAGGCGATGTTGCAGGTGCTGCGCGGCTGCGGCGCGCTGGCGCGTCTGCTGCCGGAAGTGGAGGCGCTGTATGGCGTTGAACAACGCGTCGAGTTTCATCCCGAGATTGATGCCGGTATCCACACCGAGTTGTGCCTGGCGCAATCGGCGCGCTGGCGACCGCGCGATGCGCGGGTTGCCTTCGCCGTGCTGTTGCACGACCTGGGCAAAGCACTGACGCCGCGCGAGGAATGGCCGAAGCATGTGCTGCACGAGCAGCGTGGCATTGCCCCCATCGAGACAGTGTGTCAGCGGCTGCGTGTGCCCACTGAGTTTCGCGATCTGGCGGTACACGCCTGTCGCGAGCATCTGAACGTGCACCGCCTTGATGAGATGCGCCCAGTCAGTATCGAGGCACTACTGTCGCGCTGCGATGCTTGGCGCAAGCCGGATCGCATCGCCGAAATCGGCTGGGTTTGCGAGATCGACAAACGCGGACGCTTGGGTGGCGAGGACCAGCCCTATCCCAATCGGATGTTGTTGCAGCACTGTCTGCAGGCAGCGCAACGCGTGCAGGCGCGTGATCTGGATCTGTCCACACTTCAAGGTCCCGCCATCGGCGAGGCGCTGCGCAAGGCACGCGTTGCCGCCATCCGTGCGTCGCGGGCTGAGGCCGAAGGAATCAGCCCCAAAGACGATGCAGTGACTTGAGCAAGGCGCGATATTGCTCCGCGCTCAGTGCGTCGGTGACGGCGTGCTGGGGTTGGCTGGTGTCACGCCGCTGACGTTGCAGGCAGACCTTTCCATCGGGCCCCAGTAGTCGCCGCACCAAAGGCTGCGCNNTGCACACCGCGCTGCAGGAACAGGTCTTTCAAGGCTTGCTTGGCCACCACTGCCTGCCGATAGGCACGTGGACGAATCATGGCGCAGAAGGTGTCGACCAGCGTGGCGATCCGGCAAGCGGTGTGGATCGCCTCGGCCTGCAGCGCATGCGGATAGCCGCTGCCGTCGAGGCGTTCATGGTGATGCAGAACGATGTCGAGCCAGGTCGGGTCATCCACGCCCTGTTCGCGTAGCAAAGTGGCGCCCGCCTCAGGGTGTCCATCGACCTGCGCACGCAAGGCCTCGGGCAGAGCTCCCTGATGGCTGTGAAGTGTCTGTGCGAGTGGCAACAGGGCGATGTCATGGGTCAACGCCGCCGCCATCAGAGAACGGGTCGATGCCTCATCGAGATGGGCCGCCTCGGCCATCAACTGGCAGAGCACGGCAGCATGAATCGGACGACCGTGCACGCAGAGCGCGTCTTCTGCCAACGGCATCGCCGCCAGGGCTGCATCCGGATCAAGTCGGGTCAGCGACTGCAGACGTTCGACCAGTTCGAAGACCTGCGCAGGCAGGCGTTGCGCGCGACGATGCAGGATCTGCGGCTGCAGGTCCCGCAATCGATCACGCAATTGGTGCAGGCGTTCGATGACGCTTGCTGCGCGCACCGTCGAGGTGACTTGCGAGCCGTCCACACGTTGTGTTGCTTCGATGGCAGCGCGCAGCCTTCCGAGCTGCTCCGCATCGATGGAAAAGCCGCGTTCCAGCAATTGCTGACGTTGCGACTCGCTGATTACCACATGTCCGCGTTCCAGCAACAACACGCCATGCTGGTCATAGACCGCCATGGCCAATGGCTTGCCGACCACGACATCCTGATTTCGCAGAGCCTTCATGGCGACTCCCTGATTGTGTCGACCACGCAGGGAGGATCATGCAATCGGCACGCCGCGATGTGCGAAATGGGTGTCGATTCAGGTGAACTTTTGTNNACCACGTAGCGTGCCTCGGCATCGGTCATGGTCGGATGCAAAGACAAGCGCACCCAGCCTGGCTTCTCGGTGAGGATGCCCGCATTGATCTTGTCGGTGATCGACTTCGAGCGTTCGTACGACACCTGCAACAGATAGTGCCCGTAGGTTCCTGCACAGGAGCAACCGCCGCGCACCTGGATGCCGAAGCGGTCATTGAGCAGCCGCACGGCCAGGTTGTAGTGCAGGTCTTCGATGTAGAACGAGATCACGCCCAGACGATCCGGGTGATCTGCGGCCAGCAGATGCAGATTCGGGATCGACGACAGTGCCGGCCAGACGATGGCCAGCAATTCATGTTCGCGGGCCAGGATGTTCTCCACGCCCATGGCTTCCTTCAGGCCAATGCACAGGGCGGTGCGGATGGTCTGCAAGAAGCCCGGCGTGCCGCCGTCTTCGCGCGCTTCCACATCATCGACGTACTTGTGCTGGCCCCAGGGATTGGTCCAATCCACCGTGCCACCGCCGGGGTTGTCCGGCACGCGGTTCTTGTACAGCCCCGTGTTGAAGACCAGCACGCCACTGGTGCCCGGCCCACCCAGAAACTTGTGCGGTGAGAAGAAGATCGCATCCAGCCAGGCGTCCGGACGATCTGCCGGATGCATGTCGATGTCGATGTAGGGCGCACTGCAGGCGAAGTCGACAAAGCACAGGCCGCCCGCCGCATGCATGCGTTCCGCGATGTCGTAGTAGGGCGTGAACAGTCCGGTGACGTTGGAGCAACTGGTGATACTGGCGATCTTCAA
>DEHW01000124.1:0-680 GCA_002352135.1 Lysobacterales bacterium UBA2790 | reverse complement strand
ACGCGCAACCCGAGGATGCGCTGGAACTTGTTGACCACCGCCGTCATGCCCGAGCCGTAGCAGATGATCGCATCGCACTGGCCTGCGCCCACGTGCGCTTTGATGCGATGTAACGCCTCGTGGTACGCCCGCGTCATCATCGAGCCGGTGACCGATGTCTCGGTGTGCGTATTGGCGACAAAGGGCGCGATGCGCGCGATTAGATGTTGCTCAATGGGGCCATACAGACGCCCGGACGCGATCCAGTCCGCATACACGATCTTTTGCCTGCCGCAGGGCGACTCGAAGGTCTGATCAATACCGAGGATGCCCTGCCGGAAGCGGGCGAAATGTTGCTCTAATTGCATGGCGGGGCAGTTCTTTGCGGGCAGGCGCGCATTCTACCGGGCTCTACTTCGGTGATCGTCGGAAATCATCAATAGCGTCTGACCTGGCGTGTGTCCAAGCGGACGCGACTCGCCGCCCGACTCCCGGGACGTCGGAGGTAATCCTGCGCCGTTACGATCCGACAACGTCTGCCTGTCAGGCATTGAACTTGCATCCGCGCGGGGAGCGCCATGAGCCTGTTTGCCTACCAAGCAACTCCTGTCGGTTGCTTCATCCGGGCCGCCGAAAGCACAGGGCTCATGCGCGAGTGGTGCCGGTCCGTGGGTTTACTTGTCTAGTCCCGTCTGATTGCA
>DEHW01000150.1:5481-6085 GCA_002352135.1 Lysobacterales bacterium UBA2790 | reverse complement strand
TAGACCTTGTGGTCCTGCAGCAGGGTTCGCACCGTATCGCGCAGCAGTGTGGAGTGATGCCCCGACAGCGGTGCGACGACCAATACCACCGGATCATCCTTCAGATCGGCCACCACTTCAGCCTGATCGCTGAAGCGCTTGAAACGGATCAGGCGGCAGAAGGGTTTTTCCAGCGCCGTGTATTCCACCACCGGGATGTCGTGACCGTGGGCATTGACACTGCGGATGCCGAACTCGGGTTTTTCGTAATCCTTGCCAATGCGGTAGAACAACTCGAATCCGGCAGCGATCCTGGACGCACCAGGCACGCGCGACAACCAACTGCCCTGCTGGGTGTAGAGCTTCGATGTGGCTTCCGCATAGGCCAGCACGGGGCTGAGCAGGGAACGTTGGAATTCGTGCAGGTGATAGAGCATGGACAACCTCAATCGGAGCGAACGCAGAGCCAATGCCTGCTGCGTTGCACAATATGCCAGAAAGCGCGCCGCATGGGCCTGACTCCTTGGTCGGATTGCGCAAAATTGACAAGCGTCGGCTCAGTTGTCTCCACGACTTTGGTCTGCACGCCTTCTGAGGCCATCCTCCCATGCCTGCAGTTGCAGCG
>DEHW01000150.1:0-5466 GCA_002352135.1 Lysobacterales bacterium UBA2790 | reverse complement strand
GCGGAACGGCAAACCCCAAAGGGAAAGCAAGTAGGCCCCAATCAGCGCATCGGGAAGGTTGCCCGGCACAGGCACTGGCAACATCAGGCGCAACAACTTGCCCACGTTGCACAGCACAGAAACCGTCAACAGTTCACGTTGATTGGCCTGCTTCCCGGCAATGAAGCAGGCCACTTCGGAAATCTGCACTGCCACCTCGTTGTCGTGCTGAACCTCGGCGTGGGCGGTCGAATTCGATGGCAACAATGCATACAGCTCGCGCGTCAGAACCAAGCTGCGAATGAGCTCAAAGCCGAGACGACTGACGGCCGTTTGCATGTCCAGCACCTCGCTGCCGCGCCGGAAATAGGACGAGTTCGCGATCTGCAGGACGCGCGCCACAATCGCCGGGTCTGCGCTCACCAGCGTCGCCACCTCATTCAGCGTGGCGTACTCGTCCCGCAATCGCTCTTCCAACTTCTGGCTGATACGCGGAAGGCTGGGCAAGGGTCCGAGCTGATGCATCGCATCGACCAGCTCCGGTGCGCGCAAACGCGCTTGAAAGTGCAGTGTTTCTTCCACAACGCGCTGCAAGAGCCTCACATCGCAAGGCTTGCTGAGAACCTGATGCGCAGCGGACGTCGCCCGCATGAAACCACGCACGCCTCCCTCCGCCGAGAGAATCAAACGCACTGCAGACGGGTAATGCTGTCGCACCAGGTTCAGCAGAACGCCGCCATCCATACCTGGCATCCGCATGTCTGAAATCACGACATCCGCAAGCTGCAACTGCAACATTGCCAGGGCTTCTTCACCGCTCGCTGCGGTACGAACATGCCAATCAAGCCGAGCCTGACTCACCGCGTGAAGAAGGTGGTGCAAGTCCTCAAGATGATCATCGACGAACAACGCTTCGACATGCATGCGCTCGACCTGCCAAATTGCCTACCGAGGCCCGGCTGGCCTCCATCAAGAGCGCTGCAAGATTCGCACCGTCTTCACACGCGGCGCTTGCCGCGCTCGCCCCTCGCCGGAAAACGCGCGCGAAAGCCGCGAATACGGCATTCTGTGCGCCTCTCAGGCGAAGCGACGTCGAACGCTGCTTGCCGCGTAAGACCCCGTTCCTTCTGCTAACGAACCATGTCACTGAACCATCTGCAAACCCTTGAGGCGGAAAGCCTGCACATTTTCCGCGAGACCGTCGCGCAAACCGAACGCCCGGTGCTGCTGTATTCCATCGGCAAGGACAGCTCGGTCCTGCTGCATCTGGCGCGCAAGGCATTCGCGCCCGCGCCCTTGCCTTTTCCTCTGCTGCACATCGATACCGGCTGGAAATTCCGCGAGATGATCGCGTTTCGGGATGCCACCGTCGCCCGCCATCGACTCGATCTGCGCGTGCATACCAATCCGCGAGGTCTAGCCGAAGGGATTTCGCCGATCACCCATGGCAGTTCGATTCACACCGATGTGATGAAAACCGAAGCGCTGCGTCAGGCCATTGATGCCGGGCACTTCGATGCGGCATTTGGCGGTGCACGGCGTGATGAGGAAGCTTCGCGAGCGAAGGAACGGATCATTTCGCACCGCACTTCGCAGCATCGCTGGGACCCACGCCTGCAACGCCCGGAGCTATGGCAGCAGTACAACCTGCGTCACGCGCCGGGTGAATGTCTGCGCGTATTTCCGTTGTCCAACTGGACTGAACTGGATGTCTGGGACTACATCGTCCAGGAAGGCATCGATGTCGTACCTCTGTATTTCGCTGCCGAACGCCCGGTCGTTGCGCGCGGTGGCACATGGATCATGCGTGATGACGAGCGGCTGCCGCTGATCGATTCGGAGGCGGTGCAGATGCGCCGCGTCCGCTTCCGTACACTCGGCTGCTATCCGCTGACCGGCGCGATCGACAGCGACGCGGACAGTCTTGAGTCGATCATCACCGAAATGCGCCAGTCACGCCGCTCGGAGCGGCAGGGACGACTGATCGATCAGGACGGCACCGGTGCCATGGAGCGCAAGAAGCAGGAGGGCTATTTCTGATGTCCCACCTGAACAATGCCCGCTCGCACCTGCGCTTTCTGACCTGTGGCAGTGTCGATGACGGCAAGAGCACGCTGATCGGTCGACTGTTGCACGACACCGGTAGTTTGACTGAGGACCAGTTGGAACAGCTCGCCCGGCATTCGGCGCAGTTCGGCACCTGCGGTGATGATCTCGACTACGCCCTGCTGCTGGATGGCCTGATGGCGGAACGCGAACAGGGCATCACCATTGATGTCGCCTGGCGCTACTTCAGCACCGCGCAGCGCAGTTTCATCGTCGCCGACACGCCCGGCCACGCGCAGTACACACGCAACATGGTTACCGGTGCCTCGCATTGCGATCTCGCCTTACTGCTGGTGGATGCCAGTGCGGGGCTGCTGACGCAGACCTGGCGTCACGCCTGTCTGGTCGCACTGATGGGCATTCGTCGCTGCGTTCTGGTGGTCAACAAGATGGACCGCGTCGGCTTCGATGCCACCCGTTTCACGGACATCCAGAATGAGTTCGCTGCCTTCGCCGAGCGTGTCGGGATAGCTCAGTTGCAGACCATTCCGGTGTGTGCTCGCGATGGTGACAACGTGGTACGCGACTCGACGCGGATGGACTGGTACAGCGGTCCCAATTTGCTTGCCTATCTGCATGCCGTAGACATCGACGACGCGGAACCGGCTGAGCAGAACCCCTGGCGAGTACCCGTCAGTTGGGTTTGCCGCCCGGATGCCGAGTTCCGTGGCTATGCCGGGCAGCTGACGCGCGGCGACGTGCGCGTTGGCGATGCGGTCTGCGTGCTGCCCTCCGGCGCACGCTCCACAGTTCGCGACATTTTTCTCGGCGACTGCCGTAGTGAAAGCGCTCTGGCAGGACAATCCGTGCTGCTGCAGCTTGCCGACGAACTCGATATCGCACGCGGCGACGTGCTGACCCCAGCCGATGCGCGCCCCAGCGTATCGGATCAGTTCGAGGCCGATGTCATCTGGCTCGACAGCGCGCCCATGCTGCCCGGCAGACCGTACCGCTTCCAGTTGGGCACGGCGCAGGCGCAGGCGCGTCTGAACCCGCCAAAGTACCGGCTGAACGTGGAGACGCTGGAGCACCTCGCCGCGCGCTCACTCGCCATGAACGAGATCGGTCGGGTCAGCTTGTCGCTGGATCGACCATTGGTGTTCGAGGCCTTCGAGGACAATCGGACACTGGGTGGCGGCATCCTGATCGATCCACTCACGCATCAAACGGTGGGTGCCGTACTGATCCGTTTTGCCTTGCGTCGCGCCGCCAACATCCACTGGCAAGCGCTGGACATCAATCGTCAGGCTCGCGCCGCCGCCAAGGGACAGAAGCCGGCTGTGCTGTGGTTCACCGGGCTCTCGGGTGCTGGCAAATCCACCCTCGCCAATGCCTTGGAACAACGTCTCTATCAGGCGGGTCATCACACCTATCTACTCGATGGAGACAATGTTCGGCACGGCTTGAACAAGGATCTCGGGTTTACCGATGTCGATCGCGTAGAGAACATCCGGCGTGTCGCCGAAGTCGCCAAACTGATGGCGGATGCCGGTCTGATCTGTCTGGTTGCCTTCATTTCGCCCTTCCGTGCCGAACGTGAGTTCGCGCGAAAACTGCTGCCCGACGGTGAATTCGTCGAAGTGCATGTCGACGTCAGTCTGCAGGAGGCCGAGCGGCGCGATCCCAAGGGCCTGTACCGCAAGGCCAGACGCGGAGAACTGCGCAATTTCACCGGCATCGACTCGGAATACGAAGCACCGCTGGCCCCTGAACTGAAAATCGACACGGCGCAGGTTACGGTGGAGGCCGCCGTCGAGCAGATCCACGCGTGGTTGCGTGATCGCGGTTATCTGGAAACCATTTGATGCCCTCCCCATTGGAACTGCGCCGTGCGCTTGGCGGCTTTGCGACCGGCGTGACCGTGGTCACCACGCAATCCTCTATCGATGGAGCGGCTGCTGCGCGCGACGCGGGCCTGACCGTCAACAGCTTCAATTCGGTTTCGCTGTCGCCGCCACTGGTGCTGTGGAGNNTTGAGTCGCGGTCCGGCGGGCATTCCGCTGCTGGAAGACTACCTGTGCCGCTTTGTCTGCCGCATTCGCGAGCGCTTGGATGGCGGTGATCACGTGATTCTGTTGGGCGAGGTCGAACAGTTCGATGCACGCGATGGATCCGCACTGACCTACTGGCGTGGACGCTACGGCGAGCTCGAATCGGTATGAGTGGTCACGCATCGCGTCATCACTTGGCTTGACGCCTCTACAAGCGACTTCTAATCTTTTCTATCTTTGAATCAAGATAGAAAGATACATATGGATCTGAATGCTTGGTCGGCCTGTCTGCGCGTGCTTTCCGATCCCACCCGAGTGCGCCTGCTGGCGCTGTTGGAACGCGAAGAACTGACCGTGGCCGAGCTGGCCTCGATCACCAATCTGGCCCAGCCGCGCGTCTCCACGCATCTCGCCAAATTGAAGGAGGCCGAACTGGCGCTGGATCGTCGATCTGGCGTGTCCGCCTACTACCGCTTCAACGATGCGCTGCAACCTTCCGAACGCGCGGTCTGGGATGCGTTGAAACGCGGCACCGATGACCCTCTGTTGCGTCAGGATGCCGACCGTCTGCCTGACGTGCTCGCCTCGCGCGCCGCCGACGAAAACTGGGCAGACAACGTCGCGGGAGACATGGAACGCCATTATTCGCCCGGTCGCACCTGGGAAGCGCTGGCGCGCGCCGCCCTGCCCCTGATGCTGCCCGGCGAAGTACTGGATATCGCCTCCGGCGATGGCGTGCTGGCCGAACTGGTCGCGCCGCACGCCAAGCGCTACATCTGCCTGGATGCCAGCGCCCGCGTGGTCAGCGCCGCCACCGAGCGACTGCGTCGGCACGGCAATGTCGATGTCGTCGAGGGCGACATGCACGCCCTGCCGTACGAGGCCGGCAGTTTCGATCTGGTGGTGCTGATGCATGCGCTGACCTATGCCGACAAGCCCGCCAAGGCCGTCGCCGAAGCTGCGCGCGTGTTGCGCTCTGGTGGTCGACTGCTGCTTTCGAGCCTGGCTCGCCATGAGCATCAGGCGGCCGTCGCGCCCTATGGGCACGTCAACCTTGGCTTTTCCGAGCGCGACTTGCGCAAGTTTGCCGACAAGGCCGGACTGGTGATCCAGACCTGCGATGTCGTCACCCGCGAACGTCGCCCCCCGCACTTCGAAGTGCTCTCGCTGATTGCGCACAAACCATGAACTTGCCGAACACCCTTCCATGGCGCCACCCGGCGCGTGTCGCCCTACTTGAGGCGGCGCTGCGTCAACGCATCCTGATCATTGATGGCGCGATGGGCACGATGATCCAGCGTCATCGCTTGTCTGAAGCCGACTATCGTGGGCAACGCTTCTCGCAGGGTCTGGATGCGCTGCAGGCACAGCCAGCCTGCACGACCAATGC
>DEHW01000082.1:14843-22938 GCA_002352135.1 Lysobacterales bacterium UBA2790 | reverse complement strand
GCGATTTCGCGCGCGGCGGTATTGATGGAATCGGTCGAGCCCTTGATCTGCCCGACCAGTCCGCTGAGGCTTTCCACCGTGCTGTTCAGGGCGTCCTTCATGGTGCCGAACTGGCCCTTGTAGTCGCCCGTGACGTGATCCGTCAGATCGCCCTGGGACAGCGCACCGGCCAAGCGACCAAAGTCGCGCAAGCCGCTGTCGGTGACACGCATCAACTGGTTCAGGCCGTCGACCATTTCGCGGAAAGCGAACTGGAAGCGGTCGGCTTCACCGCGCACCGTGAAGTCACCGGCATTCGCGGCATTCACTAGGCGCTGGATTTCATTGTTGATGGCGGTGAGGTTCGACTTGACCGCACGAACCGATTCGCTGACCCGCGCCTTTTCGCCGGGAAGCAGGGCAATGTCCTTGCTCAGGTCGCCCACACCATAGCGTTCAATCAGTCCGATGGCGTTGAACTTCGTATCGATATGCGATTGCACCAAACCGTTGACGCCAATAACCAGTCGCTGATATTCGCCCTGAAACTGGTCAGCTGGAATCATGTGACTGATGGTGCCCGCGTCATGCTTTTCGGCCATCTCGGTCTGCGCCGCAGCAAAGCTCCGCAAGGCCGAACCGACCGATTCCAGCGAGTCCGCGATGGTGCGCATCTCATCGCGCGTGTCCACATCCACGCGCTCACGGAACACGCCGTGCGCCAAGTCCTTGGCGGTATCGGCGATGGCGGAGACCGACTGACTGACACTCTGGATGAAGCCCAGAAACAGGTACACCGCAATCAGCAGCATCGCGACGATGCCCAAGATCACCATCAAGCGATTCCGACGCAAGTCGGATACGCGCTCTGCAACACGCTCACCAAGCATTGGCTCCACGACGTTCAGTAGTTCACGGACCGACTTTTCCGCCGCCACACCCAATTGGCGTAACTCGGCCGCATCCATCTGCAGCTCTTCCGCATCCAGCAGTTTGCTTTGCACCGCTTCGCGCAAGGCACCGATACTGCCGTTGACGGCGTTGATGGCATTGGTCACGGCACCGCCCTGCGGCTCCAGTCGCTCAATATCGCGTTGCAAGGTATCGAACGCGCTGGCGATTTCACGATCCGCGCTACTGATGTCGATGCGGTCCTCCACCCATACCGCACCCCCTTCAATGACCAGGTTCGACAGCACGCGAATCCGGCTGATCCGATCCAACAACAACGGCACCTGATTGCTGGCGATTCCGCCCAAGCTCAGGGTTTCCACGTCATTGTCGAGATACAGGCCGCTGCTGACGAATCCCTCGTTGAGGAAGGTCACCACACCGTGCATCGCCAGCATGTCACGCTGGACGATGACGTTAGCGTCTTCCTGCGGTTGTGCCGACTCCTTGACGGCCGCATCCAGGTCAGCCAGTGCCTTGACCAGCCGTGGATCCTGCGGCAGGTCGCCTACGTGTTCCGTTGCCTCGCCCAATGCGGCCAGCTGCGCCGCGCGATGGGCTTGCTCCGTGCTGGCCGCCGTCGTGTCGCCCGCCACGCGTTGGCGCGCGGCCTCGGTGCCACCAGAGATCTCAAACAGCATCTGGATCGCCGGCTCGATGAGATGTTCGCCATGCTCGATCTGCTCCAGCACCGCCAATTGGCGATTGCTGGAAGAAACGATCATGCCCGCGAGGATCAG
The DNA here is from genome assembly GCA_002352135.1 of Lysobacterales bacterium UBA2790. Lineage (GTDB taxonomy): Bacteria > Pseudomonadota > Gammaproteobacteria > Xanthomonadales > Xanthomonadaceae > Aquimonas. The sequence goes on along the minus strand of DEHW01000082.1, from coordinate 21,268 downwards.
GCTGGCAGTCAGGAAGGAAAGCGCGATGACACCGAGCTTGCCTTTCATGGACAACCTGTCCATCAAACGGGTAGCCGGGCGGGCGATGGGGGTCAACAGTTGGATCAGGCTCATGGGACGGTCTCTTCGTTCGGTCCATGCGCTTTGCCCTGCGACAAAGCGTCGGTATGCAGGCTGCAATTCGCATGCCGTTGGTGCCCGACGGCCATCCCAAGATGTGCACCAGTTCGCACTGGTACGGGCATTGCAAAGCCACTCTCATCGCGAAACAGAGAGGGGGTCACGTATGAAAGCAGTCGTCTTGTTGAACATCGCCGTGTCCGGTGTATTGATGCTGGGGATGGGTTCCGTCGCAATCGCCGGTGCGCCCATTCCGGTCAAACAGGACCCGCCGTCCTACCCTGCGGATGCCGCACGCCGCGGGCTGGAGGGATTTGTCGAGGTCGAGTTCGTGATTGGTGCCGATGGCAAAGTCGGTTCGGTCAACGTGTTGAAGGCGCAGCCGCCGCGCGTGTTCGAACGCGAGGCTGTGCGCGCCGTGAAGGGCTGGACGTTCCAGCCCAGCAGCGACGGGGAAACCCGGGTCAAGCGGCGGATCGACTTCAAACTTTGAGATGACCGTAGCAGGTTGAGCCCGATTTCCGAGTACCCATTAGACCGCGTTGCATCCCAGTTCCCGCGCAGGTGGATGACGCCACTCTTGCTCGTCACTCCCGCGCAGGCGGGAGTCCATGGCTCTTGGTGGACAAGGCAAGTACGTGGATACCCGCATTCGCAGGTATGACGAGTCCCAATGGCAAGGCGGACCTGCGTCATTCCCGTGCGGGTAGAAGACGCCCAGTTGCTCGTCACTCCCGCGATGGCGGGAGTCCATGGCTCTTGGTTGACGAGGCAAGTACGTGGATACCCGCTTTCGCGGGTATGACGAGTCCAAATGATAAGGCGGGCCTGCGTTGCTCCCTCGCTGGCAGATGACGCTCTGTTGCTCGTCACTCCCGCGATGGCGGGAGTCCATGGCTTTTGGTGGGTAGGGCACGTACGTGGATACCCCGTTTCGCGGGTATGACGATGCCAATGGCGAGGCGAGCACGTGGTGTCACGCGCTCGCGGAGATGACGGATCGCTTGGCGATGGGCTACAACTTGAATGCGGCCACCATGCGCGCGAGCTGATCGGCTTGCTCTTCCAAGGAACGCGCTGCTGCCGTCGCCTCCTCAACCAACGCCGCATTCTGCTGCGTGACCTGATCCATCTGGGTCACCGTGGCATTGACCTGCTCGATGCCCGCGCGTTGCTCGCCCGAGGCCGAAGAAATTTCACCGATCAAAGTGGCCGCCTGACGCACCGCCGTTCGCACGTCACTGATGGTACCGCCCGCCGTATCGACCAAGGCACTGCCGCTTTGCACCTTGTTGACCGAATCATCGATCAGCCCTTTGATCTCCTTGGCGGCCTGGGCCGAACGCTGGGCCAGCGAGCGCACTTCAGAGGCGACGACCGCGAAACCACGGCCCTGATCGCCCGCCCGCGCGGCCTCGACCGCCGCATTCAAGGCAAGGATATTGGTCTGGAAGGCGATGCCATCAATCACGCCAATGATGTCGACGATGCGGCGCGACGAGGCTTCAATTTCATGCATGGTTTGCACGACGCCAGAAACGACATCCGCGCCTCGCTCAGCCAACTCGGCTGCGCCCTGCGAGTGCTGGTCGGCCAATCGCGCATTGTCGGCATTGAGACGAACGGTAGCAGTCAGTTCCTCCATGCTGCTGGCCGTCTGTTCCAGTGATGCCGCCTGCTCTTCGGTGCGTTGAGAGAGATCATCATTGCCACTGACGATTTCGCTGGATGCCGTGTAGATGCTCTGCGCTGTCTCGTTGATCTGGCGCACCATCTGCGACAACTGTTCAACGCTTTGATTGGCAGCCACCTGCAGTTTCGAGAACGCGCCCTTGAACTCGCCTTGCATGCGCTGGCGAAGATCGCCCGCGGCCACGGCCTGCATGACGCTGGACACGCTCTGCACACCCTCTTGGGTCACCGACATCAGGCGATTCAGTCCGCTGACCATGTCACGGAAGCTGAATTCGAAAGCCGACTCGTCACCGCGTTCATGCAACTCGCCTGCGGCCGCGGCATCCCCCAAGCGCACGATCTCGTTACGCAATCGAGAAAGGCTGTCGCGAACGGCATCCATGGCGGACGAAATCGACGCTTCTTCGCCGGGCAGCCTGTCCATGGCATCAGTGAAGTTGCCGCGCGCATAGTCGGAAGCGACCTCGACGATGCGGTGCTTCACCGCAATGTGCGAGGCGATCAAATCGTTCACGCCCTTGGCAATGCCGGCATAGGCACCGCTGAAGCGGGCCTCATTTATCCGATGACTCACGCCGCCAGTCTGGTGCTGCACGAACATCTCGTGCTGCTCTTCTTCAAACTGCCGTAGCACGCCGGTAACTCGATCAAGCTCGTCGGCAATGTCTTGCAGCTCATCTTGCGGCTGCAGATCAATGCGTGGGGGAAACTCTCCCGCGGCAAGCGCCTGCGCCGCACGACTCAAGCCTCTGAGGGTCGCCGACAGCGAGCGTGCAAAGCCGAAGAAGAAGTACAGCGCGGTCAGCGACGAAGCCACGAGTGCGACCAACGCAATCACTCTGTTGTGCTCGTAACCGCCTTGTCGCAAGGCCAGCTCTTCGCCCAAGGCGATGATCGAGCCATTGCGCAATTCGAGCAATGAACGTACGGCAGCGTCGCCAACAGTCCGAAACTGTGTCGCGTCGACATCTGACGCTCCACTCAGCCACCTATCGGCCAACTGCGTGAATGCCTGCAGGGAAGCTTGGGTGTCAGTGAACTTGGCCTGCAGTGCAGCAGCCACCGCTGGCCTTGCCTGCATGACGCGCTCGATACCAGGTTGCGCGATCCAGCAGGTTTTTCGCCACCTGCAACATACCTACCGCGCGACCGAGCTCCGAAACGGCGGTATCTGTTGCAGTGCCAACGTTCAGGCGAACACCCTGATCACGTAATTGCGCCAGTTGATTGGCCGCCCCAGGATGTTTGAAGAACACCGCATCCATCAGCACATAGGCATTGATCTCGGGGTCCAGAGTCAGGTTGGACGCGTCCGCCACGGCCTCGCCCAAGGTGATCAGCTCCACCATGAAGGCGTCGGTCTCCTCGACACTCGGCGAACTGCCCAGTGTCTTCCACTGCGCCTCGATTCGCTGCATCGACTCGCTTTGCGGCATATCCTCCGCATGCGTCTGGTGCCATTCGCCAACCCGCTTCCACGCCTGCTCGAACGCGGCTGACGCCTGGGAGCCGGCGCCGGCCCGCAAGTCGGCGACAGCGCTGATGGCCTGGCCCAACGGCTCTGCCACCAGCAAGCCTCGACGCTCCTTGTCGATAAAGTCGATATTGAAACGCAGCAGAGGTAGGAGCTGCAGGGTCAGCACGGCAATAGCGGCCACAAAGATCAGGCCAATGGTGATCAGCTTGCTGGTGAATCGCAGCCGATCCATCAAACGCGCGGCCGGCATCACCGCGTGGTAGAGCATTCTGGGGAGTCGCACGATGTTGTCCGAAAAGTGTTGGGGGGCGGACGTGTGGACTACCAGCGGATGGACAGCCCCAGCGTCCACGCCCAATCGGGCGTTCGCTCGTTCAGTCCAAGGCTGATGGCGGTGTCGAGTTGCAGATCGTCACTCAGTAACCAAGCACCACCGACATCGAATGCAGCCTGTGTGCCACCGTGTTCCGTCGCGGCGATCTGTGGCAGCTGGATCTCGGCAAACACACGATGGTGATCACTCAATGCGCGCCCGATGACCGCAGAGGCGATCCAGGCGATGTAGCGGCTTTCGCCATCGTGATCGCGGACCACGCCGGGCATCACGCCCAAGGACCAGTCGTCGTTCAAGACCCACTCGGCAACCAGACGCAGCGATGGTCGTACGCCGGTGCCACGGAACTCGGCGCTGCCGCTATCCAGGTCGGCATGGACCAACCACGCCAGCGATGCACCCAGCGGTTCCGCCTGTACGTGGTACTTCAGACCCACCGCCAGATCGTTCAGGCCGTCAAACGTTTCGCCATCCGGAAGCCGAACGCGTTGAAACGTATCGCTCTCGAAGCGCAGTTCCCAGGAATCTCCCAAACCGACGCGCAGCAAGGTAGGAAGCAGCCAGGACGTACTCTCGCCCTCCGCGCCACGCTCGCGCACCAAACCCATTTCGATCTGCCATCGTCCTGCGCCGACGGTATTGCTTGATTCGACAAAGTCAGGTCGGTCGGTGGCCAACGGATCGGCGTTCGCCACATTCGTCATCGCGCAAGCACAAAGGACCGCGCAGGTCGTCAGGTGCAGCAAAACTTGCTTGTTCATGTCCCCTCCCAAGCCCGCAAAGGCGAGCAGTCCGCGCTGCATTACAGGGCACGTGCCAGATCTTGAGGGTTGAACTGCGGCCAACACTTCTGCTGCGCAGGGTGTCGAGGTCATGCCATCAGGCACAGCCTCACGCTGGCAAGCTGGACATTCCTGCCGCGTTCCGGACCAGGAGTCTCGCAATCGACCGCTAAATGCGGAACTGCGTCACGGTCCGATTGAGTTGCTGCGCCTGCTCCTGCATGGAGCGCGCTGCTGCCGAGGCCTCCTCGACCATCGCGGCGTTCTGCTGCGTGGTCTCATCCAGATGCGTCACGGTCGAATTGACCTGTTCAATGCCGGCGGTCTGCTCGGCAGAGGCCGAGGAAATCTCACCAATGATGTCAGTCACGCGCTTCACCGAGTGCACAATCTCGGTCATCGTTTGTCCCGCGCTGTTGACCAGCGCGGCACCGCTGCCGATCTTGCCGACCGAGTCAGTGATCAGCGATTTGATTTCCTTCGCGGCATCGGCCGAGCGTTGCGCCAAGGACCGCACCTCCGAGGCGACGACAGCAAAGCCGCGCCCTTGCTCACCTGCACGCGCGGCTTCCACCGCAGCATTGAGCGCCAGGATATTGGTCTGGAAGGCGATGCCATCGATGACGGAAATGATGTCCACAATGCGCCGCGACGATTCATCGATATCACGCATGGTCGCCACCACTTTGTTGACGACCTCGCCGCCGCGTTCGGCGACATCGGCCGCGCCAATCGCCAGTTGATTGGCGGAACGCGCGTTCTCGCCGTTCTGCCTCACGGTGGCGGTGAGCTCTTCCATACTGCTGGCGGTTTCTTCCAGTACGGCCGCCTGTTGCTCGGTGCGCGTTGACAGGTCCGCATTGCCGGAGGCGATTTCGGTCGATGCCTGCCGGATCACATCGGCCGCCGTCTGAATCTGCTGTACCAGGCCACTCATGGACTGCACCGCACGATTGGCCACCTCGGACAACTCGCCGAACCGGCCCAACTGACCCGTCGGATAGCGCACGGCGAGATTGCCCTCTGCCACCGCTTCAAGAAAGCGCTGGGTGTCCGTCAGCACGGTATCGAAATGCTGCAGCATGAAGTTCATCGCCACCACCTGAAGCAGGTGGAATCCATCCAAGCCCGCCGTGTCGATGCGATAGCTCACGTCGCCTTCTGCAGCGTGTTCCAGCGCTTCGTCCTGAATTTCGTTGAAGTGTTCCACCGACTGACGCATGGAATTGACCGAATCGCGCAGTTCCGCGAACAGACCCGAGGCCTCGACATCGACCTTCTGGCCCAGTTGGCCTTTGGCAAGATGGGTTGCCGAATGCACCGCCGCTGACAGCACCCGATCCAGCTGTTGCAGAGAATGATTGACCGAGCGCGCCATCTGCGCGAAACGCCCTTGCAGACCGTCTTCGTTGACATGCCCGTCCAGCTCGCCGCGTTCGAGCTTGATTAGTGCTGCTTGCACCTCGCCCAAAGTCGCGTCCATCGTCGTCGCCGTACGATGAATGGCGTGACCAATGCTCCCCGCAGGCAGGGAGTTCAGATTGACTTGATTGACACGCTCACCCTGTGCCAACGCGTTGGCCACGGCGATCAACTGGTCGGGATCGGCGCCAAGAATCGACACCTCGCGCGCCAATTGACGCGCCATCACCACCAGCACCGCCGTCTCTGCCACCACGAACAACGCGTGGATGACCACGACGATGAAACCCGTGTCTTTGGCGAAAACCCACACCGGCCAGCCGTTGCGCTGCAGAAAATCGAACAAAAGGTGATGCACGGCGATGACTGCGGCGCCGAACACCAGTGGGCGCCAGTCTCGGTAGTACAGCAGCACGGCAAGAAGTACGAAGATGCTGAAGTGCATCTCGATCATGCCCTGCGCCTGATGGATGGTGACGCCAGAGAGAACCATGAACGCTGCGGCGATGGTCAACCGAGTCAACAAATGGGCAGGATTCAAATACACCTGTGCGGCGACCACCGCGACCGTGGGCAAACTGATCAGCAGGAAAGA
>DEHW01000082.1:0-14815 GCA_002352135.1 Lysobacterales bacterium UBA2790 | reverse complement strand
GCCTCGTTGGCCTGCAATCCCTGCGCCAGCACTGCGGGCAGAGACAGATGACCGCAGCCATCACCCAGACTGGCCGGTCCCGCATACAACAACTTGCCCTGGGCGGAGAACAGGGTCAGCGCGGCATGCGCNNGTGAGTCGATGCCCGGAACCACTGTTCCCATTGCGCGACCTGCGCTTGCGTTTGAGCCGTAACCGCGAAACGCTGCTGCAGTGGTCGCCACTCGGTTTGCCAGAAGCCCCAAAGCACGAGCCCAAGCCAAAGCGCGCTCAAGCCCGAACCCAGCAGCAGACGAAGCGTGACGGCGTGCCCCGGAGCGACCATCGACACGGCGTACCTCGCTAAGCGGAACTCGGAGACGGTGGAATACGCGGCGCGTCGTCGTCACCCTCGACCGATGTCTCTGCTGTGCTCTCGGCGGCCAAGGCATCCGTCGGTGGTTCCGGCTCGAAGTCCTCGGGTTCAACCTCACCATGCAACGTCGTCTCAGAGACCGTTGGCTCGCCATCTGGCGCGCTGTTCGATTCGGGTGACGTGTCGCTCTGCACTGGCAGGCCATCAAGGGGAGAACTTTCCCGTTTTGGCGGCTGTATGTCGCCGGATTCGTCGCGCGCCTCGTCCGCAGCAGCTTCCTGCAGGTTCATTGCGTCGTGCGTGGGTGCTTCTGGCGAGTCTGACGTTGCCGAGGGCTGCTCCGTTTCAAGCAAGGTCGCTGTCGCGATCGGAGCGGTCTCGACACGCAGGATTTGCGCCGGACGCCTCGCTGCGGTCGCGACAAATCTCGACACCGCAGCCTGATCAAGACGAAACGCCGACACGGCCGCCGCGAGCTCTTCCGCCTGGTCCTCCAGCGCGCGCGCCGCAGCGGAGGCTTCTTCCACCAGCGCGGCGTTCTGTTGTGTGGCCTGATCCATCTGCGACACCGAATCGGTGACCTGCGCAATGCCGTCGCTCTGCTCTTTCGACGCGGCTGATATTTCGCCCATGATGTCGGTGACGCGCTGCACGGAGTGGCGGATCTCGCCCATGGTGCGACCGGCCTGATCGACCAATGCCGAGCCGCTCTTCACCTTGCTCACCGAATCGGTGATCAGCACCTTGATTTCCTTCGCTGCGGCGGCGGATCGTTGTGCCAGCGAGCGCACTTCCGCCGCGACCACGGCAAAACCGCGCCCCTGCTCACCGGCGCGTGCAGCCTCGACGGCGGCATTGAGTGCCAGGATGTTGGTCTGGAAGGCGATGCCATCGATGACACTGATGATGTCGACGATCTTCTTCGAGGACGCATCAATCGCGCTCATGGTCTGCACCACATCGCTGACCACACTACCGCCCTTCTCGGCGACCTGTGCTGCGCCAATCGCCAATTGGTTTGCCTGCAACGCGCTTTCCGCGTTCTGCCGGACAGTGGACGTCAGGTGCGACATGCTTACGGCAGTGCGCTCCAGCGAGTGCGCCTGTTGCTCGGTTCGACCAGAGAGGTCGTTATTGCCTGCAGCAATTTCTGCCGCAGCCGTCTGAATGGCGTCGGTCGCCTGTTTGATCTGCTGAATGATGCGAGTGAGGTTGCTGACGGTGACATTGGCGTCCGTGGCCAGCTGTCCGAATGCACCGTCGTAGTTGCGCTGGATCGCCCGCGTTAGATCACCTTGGGCGATCCCTTCCAACAGGTTGCCCACATCGCTGAGCCCTGCATCGGCTTGTTCCATCAAACGGTTGAGGGCCAGCACCATGTCGCGGAAGTCGTGCTCGAAGCGACTGGCATCACCTCGCGCGCTGAAATCGCCGCGCCCCGCCGCTTCGGAGAGACGCAGAATGTCGGTCTTGATGGCGGTCAGTCCCTGCTTGACCGCATCCACCGCGCGGGTGATTTCCAACTGTCTGCCTGGCAGGCGTTCCATGTCTTGCCGGAAGTCACCTTTCGCATAGTTGGCGATAACCGCCAGCACGCGCTGCTGCACCGCCAGTTGCCCATCCACCAGACGATTGACGGCTTCGCCCATCTCGCCATACGCGCCAGGAAATTCGGCAGCGTCCAATCGATGCTCGGTTTCACCGCGCGCAAAGGACTCGCCAAGATTGAGTTGCGCCTGCTGAAACGCGCGCAATTCGCCCTGCAAGGTGCGCATGTCCGCCAATAGCGATGGGCCATCGCCATGGGTAAGCACCTCGTGTTCCAGCTCACCATCCGTGATGCGGCGAACCACCTGCGCCGCATAGCTTGGATCACCTCCCAACTGATCCATCACCCGCCGGGTGATCCGCCAACCCCACATCAGCAATCCCACCGCCAGCAGCAGTAGTCCAAACAGTTGAGCGATCGTGACTTGAATGCGCACACGGCTGACATCGTCCGATGCCGTCACTTGCATGGCTTGGATTTGTTCGGTCAGTGCGGTCAATCCCGTGGCGACATCGTCATAGGCGTAACCGAATACCACGAGGATGCTGCTCGCCGCATAGGCGTCTTCTTCGGTGGCGATGGTGAAGATTTCTTCGGCTTGGCGAACATACTCATCCACCGGCGCCTGCAGTTTGGCAATGCCTTCGAGTGTCGCCGGGTCCAATGGCAGTGCCGCATTGGCAGCCAGTGCATCACGCAAACCTTGCGCGTGATCTTTGATCGCCTGTTCGATGCGCATGCCGGATGAGGGATCGGCCATGAACGAGGCGACCATTGAATCCAGCACATCGGTGCGCAGACCTGCGTGCATGCTGACCGCCTGTTGCTGGTGTTGCAGTGCCTGCACCGCAAACGAGAGCTGGCTTGCTGCCGAGGCGAGCCGCGCCTGACCCCAGAATCCGATCAGCCCAATCAGCACAGCCGCGATCACGCCCGCCGCACCGAGGCTCAGTAACAGCTTTCTGAATTCCACGCTTCCCCTCCCGCGCTGTCTTGCCCCGTGAACGCACCAATCGAGGGCGTCGCATTACCACCGGAATATGGATACCGCTGCTTGCAAGTCCCGTGCTTGCTGCTCCATTCGACGCGCCGCCGCAGTGGCTTCTTCCACCAGGGCGGCGTTTTGCTGTGTGGTTTGATCCATGTGGGTAATCGTCGTGCTGACCTGCTCGATACCTTGGGTCTGCTCTGTGGACGCCGAGGCGATTTCGCCGACGATGTCATTGACCTGGGTGATCGCGGTCAGGATGTCCTGCATGGTCTTGCCCGCACGTTGCACCAGTGCCGTTCCGGAACTGACTTTGCCGACCGAGTCGCCGATCAATCCCTTGATCTCGCGCGCCGCCTCCGCCGAGCGCTGCGCCAGCGAGCGCACTTCCGCCGCCACCACCGCGAAGCCGCGTCCTTGCTCGCCTGCACGCGCCGCTTCGACGGCGGCATTCAGGGCGAGGATATTGGTCTGGAATGCGATGCCGTCGATGACCGCAATGATGTCGACGATGCGTTTGGACGAGCCATCTATCGCGGCCATCGTGACCACCACTTCCTGCACCGCCTGACCACCGCGCTGTGCCACCTCCGCCGCGCCGCTGGCAAGTTGATTGGCGCCCGCCGCGTTTTCGGCATTGCGACGCACTGTCGCCGTCAGTTCCTCCATCGAGGCCGCGGTCTCTTCCAGCGATGCCGCTTGCTGTTCGGTGCGCGATGACAGATCTGCGTTGCCACTGGCAATCTCCGCGGCGGCCGTATGAATCTCGTCGGCACTGGCGACGATACGTTTGACCAGCGAGCCCAACTGATCCGACATGGCATTGATCGCTTGCTGGACACGCGCGATCTCACCGCCAAAATGGCCCTGCATGCGCGCGCTCAGGTTGCCCGCCGCAATGTCGGCAGCCGTATTCGCGACCGCGGCGAACGCCTGTTCACTCTGCGCGAGAATGCGATGCAGCGCGTCGATCAGTGTATTGAGGAAGGGATTGTCCTGGCTGCGCTGCTCGATGCGGCGACCGAAGTCACCGTCTGCCGCTGCCGCCACCGCGCGCTGCAATTGCGCCTCGATTCGCAGGGTTTCGGTGCGATCCAGCCATTCCACAAACCACCCCGCGCAGTGCCCCTCACTGTCACGGATCACGCTGACTGTCAGACGCAGATCGCGATCTGCGATCCGCACGTCACTTTGCGCAGTGCGCTCGATGCGATGCCAATCCGTCGCGATGCGCGCCAACTCGGGATGCAGGTCACCGATTGGCCGCCCCATTGCACCACGCCGATCATGCAGTGACTGCAAGACCTCCCCGCAGTGCTGCGCCAACACCGTCATCGCGCTGTTGACGAACACCAGTTTCTGTTCGGCATCGACGATCACCGCCGGTGATGCCGCTGCCACCAGACCGCGACGCACGCGCATGCCTTGCAGGGCCTGCTCCTGCTCACGCTCGATACGCTCACGCAAGGCGTTGGTGGTGGTTTCCATAGCGCGGTACAGGCGACCGATCTCGTCATCGCCCCGCGCAGCCATGTGGACATCCAGTTTGCCTTCCGCGACGGATTCCAGCGCGCGTACGGCCCCGTCCAATGGTCGTCCAAGCAAGCGCTGGACGATCCAGCTCAACGCGATGACCGCAACGACCAGACCGATGGCGCTGGCCAAGGCACTGATCTGCATCAGCGAGTGCAGTGGCGACTGCAATGCATCGAGTGATTGCTGATTGATCACCACCCAGGCCCAGGGCTCGAATCGCAGCGCCCGCAGGCGAACGCGCCCGACCTCACCGCCCAGGTCGACGTCTATCTGTCCCTCGCCGCGGGTAACCAGATCGGCCAGATAGGGCTTTCCTTGCGCATCCAGAAGGGTCTCGACCGTCTCACCTTCGTTCTGTCGACTGGCGATGACACGTCCATAGCCGGGACCTTCCGCTGCGTCGAAGGCCATCGAGAAGCCATCCCCTGCAAGACGCACCTCCCGCAGTGTCTTCTTCATGGTGACGAGATTGCTGCCAAAGTGCAGGCCAATGAAGCGCAGGCCGATGACCTCGCCGCGCGAGGTGGTCACCGGGTCGTAGCGGGTCATGTAGTAGGTGCCGAACAGCAGTGCCTTGCCCACATAAGGCTGACCACGCATCACCACCGCGTAGCCAGGATGGTTCCGGTCCAACAAGGTGCCGATGGCGCGCTTGCCGGCATCGTCAGTCAATGAGGTCGTGATCCGGACGAAGTCATCACCAGTGCGCGCAAACACGGTAGCGACGCCACCTGTCGCGCGCCGGAACTGATCCACTGTGCTGAAGTCCAGATTGAGCTGGTGCTCGCCGGCAAGCAGCACCGGCGTGTCAATGTCGCCGATCCGTACCGTCTGCGATGGATCCAGCGTGATCGCGCCATCCGGCAACAGCTCGGCGAAGGTTTGGGCCAGCCGCTTGGCATCGTCAATCAAGCGCTGATGATAGGTAGAGAGCAACTGCGACTGCAGTGCGGTCACATTGTCGAGTTCGGCTTGTGCTTGGTCGTCCAGAATGGCGACCGACCGACTGCCCACCAGCCAGCCGACGATGGCCAAAGTCAGGCCGCCACAAATCATGATGGCGATCACCAGTTTGGCCGCGATTCCCCACGCGGATGGACCTTGCGCCGCGCGGCGCAGCAGCGCCTTGGCATGATCAGCATTCAGAAGGCGCATACGGGAGGTATCCCGTGAAAGGTCCGCGTGGGACAGGATGGTCGCCTGACGTGCAAGACTTGCGCCGTGTACCGTCGTCACATTGATGACGACCACATAGAAACCGTATCCAGTGCCCGTCTTCGCGCCTGCTGACGCAGCAGCGAATCGGGCTTTCCGCCCTACCGCAACCTGCTCATCAAGTCCGCGCTGGCGACCTCCGCATCCACAATGCCGCGGAGGCCAGCCAAAGCAGATACAGGGCAATCACGGTCTTCTGCAAGGCACCTCGTGGGGCATCGCGCCAAAGCACGAGACTTAAAAAGCCGACGACACACAGCACGCCTAGGGGCAGTGCCCAGCGCGCAAAACCGCCGCGCTGCCGACATCCCCACCATAGCCAACCCTGAACCGGCATGACGACGCCCAGACTGAGGAAACTCGTCATCGCAGCGAGTTTGTGCAGCAGATGCTCGTCCGCAGGCACCTGCATCAAAGGCGTACCGCCCGGATACATCGCCGTCAGGATCAGACTCAGTCCGCCGACGGTGCACAGCATCGGCACACTGATCAGCGCGAAGCGTTGCGGCCAACCAAGCACCGTGCAAAAACCCTCATCCCGCGTACAAAGCACATGGTCACGCATCGCCACACCCAGCATCGCCACGGCGAACGCCAAGCCCAGATACGCCGCCTGCAAGAGTGGTCCATACGCGCCACTGAGATAAAAGCTCAATGGCGCAGTCGACCACGCATATTCGTCGCGCAAGGCGTGCACAGCCACGGCAGCGAGCGCAAAAAGGGCCACCGCCCACAACATGAACCGTGCTGCACTGTCGATGCGATAGGTCAGGCGGCGGGCAGCCAAGGCAATTTCTCCAGATCGACATTTCCTCCGGAGAGGATGATGCCGAGTCGTCGCCCCGCAAACGTTGCGCGGTGCCGCATGACGACGGCCAAGGGCACGGCACTGGAGGGTTCGACGACCAGCTTGAGACGCTCCCAGAGCAAGCGCATGGCAGCGATGATCTCGGCTTCGCTGGCAAGCAGGATCTGCGCGCGATGGGTGCGCAGGATGTCGAAGGTCAGCGGCCCCAACTCGGCGCGCAGGCCATCGCAGATCGTGTCGGGAATCCAGCCTGTGACGCGCTCACCACGGCGCAGTGATTCGGCCGCATCACCCGCCTGCTCGGGTTCGGCCCCGAAAACGCGGATGGCCGGATCCAGTGCGTGCGCGGCGATCGCGGTTCCGGATAGCAGACCACCGCCGCTGACCGGCGCCATCACGCTGTCCAGTGAGTTGACCTGGTTCATCAGCTCCAGCGTGGCGGTGCCCTGCCCGGCGATGACTCGCGCATCGTTGAAGGGATGAATCACTTCCGCCTGGGTCTGCGCCAGCACCTCGGCCATCACCGCATCGCGCTCAGCTTGCGTCGTGCCGCTGGGGATGATGTCGGCACCGAACTCGCGAATCGCAGCGAGCTTGACCGCTGGCGCATTGCGCGGCACCACGACGCGCGCGGTGATGCCACGGAGGCGACAGGCGAGCGCCACAGCGGCACCGTGATTGCCCGAACTCTGCGTCAACACCCCGCGCGCGGCTTGCGCATCACTGAGCGAGTACACCGCGTTGCAGGCACCGCGAAACTTGAATGCGCCGACGCGTTGCAGGTTCTCGCTTTTGAAAAACAACTGGCAGCCCGTCAGTGCGTCAAGCGAAGCAGAACGCAGCACGGGCGTGACCTGGGCAAAGGGCGCGATGCGTGCGGCGGCGTGCTGGACCGCATCAAAATCCGGCGAAGTGTGGAAATCCTGCATGGCAAAGGCGGACTGAAAGCGGGCCTGCAGTGTCAGCATCCGCTCAATTCGAAACAAGTGTCGGTTGACATCTGCGCAGTCGACATTCTGCTCGTCACGGCCAGCTCGACATCTCTCGCAACGCGGATCTCAGCGCCGCAGCGTCCAGTCCAGCAACCGATCACGTTGTGATTTCGGTAACGCCATGAATTGTCGCCGCGACTCGTCCGCCTCACCGGCGTGCCAGAGCACGGCCTCTTCCACGCTGCGTGCGCGGCCATCGTGAAGCAAGCCGAGGTGACCAGCGCGCGGCAGATGGGCAATGCCCCACAGCGGCGCGGTGCGCCAGCGACTCTTGATGATCTCGCCATCGAGGCGGCGGTCGGCCAACTCTTCGCCGAGATCATGCCGACGCAAATCGGTGTAGGCCGCGATGGCGCTGATGCCCTGAATACCTTCGACGGGCAAACTCGGCGCATGACACGCGGTGCAGCCGGTTCGCTGGAAAAGTTCAGCACCTTGCTGCTCGGCCTCCGCATCCAAAGGTTCGGCACGCGGCACAGCCAACACGGATTGGAACAGGGTCAGCGCCTGCAGAAAGTCCTCGGAAACTTCCGGCTCGCCCCCTTCGGGTGCCGCCGCGCAGAGCGCGTCGTCGCCGCAGTCGTCCATCGGATAGTCGGCGGAGTGCAAACCCATTTCGCGCGAAAAGGCTTTGGCAGTCTGGTCGCGTACCGACCGAGTACCCGCTTGCCAGCCGAAGCGTCCGGGCGAGTCACCAAGCGGCGTGAAAGCCCTCGGCGGCACCGCATCCAGCAAGCCCGACCCGAACAGCGGCGAAGCCATGCGCGGCTTCAGCACGGTCTGCGCCGACAATTCGGCCACACGCGGCCCCTGCAGTTGATAGCGCGGCTCACGCAGCTCGGCGCGGGAACCATCCGGATAGTGGACTTCGCGCAATTGGTAATTCAGGACGACGCCCCCCTCTGCGCGATACCCCTCAATCGCGACCGGATTCAGCACATCGCCCAGAGGCGTGGTCGCCGCGTCAGCCAGGCCCAGTTGCATGACGAATCCGATGGGCAGACGCCCCTCGTCCGTGGGTGCCGTGGCACGGGCGCCATTGTTGTGGCAGGCATCGCAACTGGTCGCGTTGAAGACCGGACCAAGCCCATCGCGGCGCTCGGCGCGTTCTGCACCGGCGGGCAGCCAAGCCGAATTGAATACCGCCTGCCCCAACTGGAACCTCGCGGCCTCGTCCGCTTCGACCGGCCTCCAGGTTGGCGGCTGGCGCGAGTCGACAAACCTCTGGTGCACCGTGGCGGAGAGCTCGCCGGACTGCGCGGGGAACGCGAGCACAAGTAATAGCAGTGCGCCGCGCCGCCAATGTTGCACCTCAGTTCGCATCGATATGAGGAACGATGGTCACGTTCACCCGCGCACTGGTTGCACCACTGATCTGCAGCCAGAGGGATTCACTTGACGGCAAGTCGAACAGGACGATTTTCGCGGGCTTGGTGCAGGTTGCCGCTCCACTGAACTCGCTGGAGTTGATCACCCGTGCTGCGTCGACCACATCAATCCATGCGCGTTCATCGACGGCGATACGATAACGCCCGGCGGCCGGAATCCGCAGGCGAAGCAAGCCCGCGAACAGGCCGTCTGCAAGCATCACCTTGCTGGGCGGTGCTGCCAACTGAACGGACTCCTGCGGATGCAGCGCGACTTCGAGCAACTCGCCAACCAGCACACCCGGCGCGGCGCTGGTGACTTGGCCTGCAGCAACCCCCGTGCCGTGTGCAGTCATGAACAATGCCCGCTCGGTCGCGACATCCCATCGGAAGTCGTCGCAACCTCCAGATGCCTGCGCCAGGGCATCCACCGCCAACAACCACAACACGAACGCGAACAGACTACGCATCGACGGCTCCCGAGCAACGAAGGTCAGTCGGAGCTCAGGCTCCGGTTTGCGCTATCTTCTCACGGATACAACGAAGCGCGAATCCGAGTGCGCATCAAAACGTCGCCTCAATGCCTGAAGTGGCGACGCCCTGTGAACACCATCGCCATGCCCGCTTCGTCCGCTGCCGCGATGACTTCGCTGTCACGCATCGAACCGCCCGGCTGGATCACTGCGGCGATGCCCGCTTTGGCGGCGGCGTCGATACCATCGCGGAAGGGGAAGAAGGCGTCCGAGGCCATCACCGAACCCGGTACGCTGAGCCCCGCTTCGTCGGCCTTCAACGCGGCGATCTTTGCGCTGACCACGCGACTCATCTGACCGGCACCGATGCCGACGGTTTGCAAGTCGCGGGCGTAGACAATGGCATTGGACTTCACGTACATCGCGACCTTCCAGGCGAACTGCAGATCACGCAGTTCATCGGCACTGGGCGCGCGCCGGGTGACGACCTTGAAGTCCGCGATGCCGAGCGTGTCGGTGTCGGCATCCTGCACCAGCAGGCCGCCCGCGATGCGCTTGTATTCCAGCCCACGGAAGGCGCGCAGATCGCCACAGACCAGCACCCGGACGTTCGGCTTCTTCGCAAAGTGCGGCAGGGCGTCGTCATCCATGGCGGGTGCGATGACCACTTCGACGAACTGGCGCTTGAGAATCTCGGCTGCGGTGAGCGCATCCAGCGGACGATTGAAGGCGATGATGCCGCCAAACGCCGAAGTCGGGTCGACGGCGTAGGCGCGGTCATAGGCATCGAACAACGTGGCCGCCACGGCAACGCCGCACGGGTTGGCATGTTTGACGATGACACAGGCTGGCGCGTCAAAGGCTTTGACGCACTCCAGCGCAGCATCCGCATCCGCCAGGTTGTTGTAGGACAGCTCCTTACCCTGCAGGAAACGCGCCGTGGCCACGATGCCCTGCGGCGCATTCGGTTCGATGAACAACGCGCCGCGTTGATGCGGATTTTCGCCATAGCGCAGCGCATTGCCGAGCTTGAGCGACAGATGCAAGGTATCGGGCCATTCGGCAGGCTGTTCCGGTTGCTCGGCACGCGCCGAAAGCCATTCGGCAATCCGCCCGTCGTAATGCGCGGTGTGGGCGTAGGTTTTCGCCGCAAGACGACGGCGCAGCGCGGCATCGGTGCCGCCATTCTGCAAGGCATCGGTGATCGCGCCATAGTCAGCAGGATCCACCACGACCGCGACACGCGCATGGTTCTTGGCCGAAGCACGCAGCATCGCTGGCCCACCGATGTCGATGTTCTCGACTGCGTCGTCGTAAGTGCAGTCAGACTTCGCAACCGTCGCTTCGAACGGATACAGGTTGACCACCAGCAGATCAATCGGCGCAATGCCGTGCTCGGCCATCACTGCATCATCGATCCCGCTGCGCCCAAGCAGACCACCGTGAATCTTCGGATGCAGGGTCTTGACTCGGCCATCCATGATTTCGGGAAAGCCAGTCACCTCGCTGACGTCACGCACCGTGATGCCCGCGTCGCGCAGTGCGCGCGCGGTGCCACCCGTGGAAAGCAATTCGACGCCAGCGGCATGCAGCGCGTTGGCAAGAGGAATCAGGCCGGACTTGTCAGAGACCGACAGCAGTGCGCGGCGGATAGGTTGCAGGTTCGTCGTCATGGGCGGGGCACGTACAGGGGAATGGGATGGCGCCCCGTCCGGCGCGATCGCGCACAGACCGGGCGCGAGGGGAATGCTCAGGCCAGACCGTACTGGCGCAGCTTCTTGCGCAGCGTGGCGCGGTTGATACCCAGCAACTCGGCGGCGCGAATCTGCTTGCCATCACAATGGCGAAGCACTTCCACCAGCATGGGCCTTTCAACCTCGGCCAGCACCGCGTCGAACAGACCACCGCAGGCATGGCTCTCCAAGTCTTCGAGGTACCTTCGAACCACTCTGGAAACGCAGGTGCTCAACGGCGAGACCGCAACGGTATCGACACCGACGATGCTCGCCACGCCGTCTTCGCGCTGGGATTCTTCGACCGGATCCGGGGCGGAACGCAACAGTGAAAGATTCAAGCGAAGACTCCAGACGGAAACACCTATGAGGCGCGAAACGCAAAGCGAATCGCGACAGATAGGGTGTGGTTGGGGGGCTGGCAAGTCTAGCAGCTCAAAGGACCACCGCCCAAGCGCCATGCAGGATCAAACCGATCCCGTTCGTCGGAAACGAGATCCGCCCTGTTCAGAGGAAGTTGAATTCGTAGGCGATCGCTTGCTTGCCAGGATCCACCAATTCCAGTTCGATGGCGACCGGCTGGCCCGCGTCCAACAGTTTCGTGCTTGCCTTCTGTCCCAGATATTCGTCCGCCGTGAATCGCCTCAATGCCACGAGACGGCCATCCAGATCCGACAGGCTCAACTCCAACGTGGGCCATGCCTGCGGCCAGTTCGCGTCGTTGCGGAAACTAGCACTGATCAACAGCGCATCGGGAACTGAGGGGTGCGGTTGTACGTCACGGGTGAGCAAGTGAATCTGCGTCGGATCGCGAAAGGCGGGCAAGTCACAACGGATCACCGCGCAGAGGCGTTGCAGCCATGGCCGCAGGCCCGGATCTTCCGCGAGCTGCGCGCGCTGAGACACAACGAGCTGAGCACTCAAGATCCCGGCGAACAGGACAACCCCCAGCCACCAGCGACCGCCGTGAGGCATCACAACAACCTGCTGATCCAGCAGGAAATGCGGTGCCTCATCCAGCAATGCGGCATCAGATGCAAGGCCATCCACGAAGGGCTCGTCATCGGCACACTTAATCCGTTCGGGAGACGCAGGCAAGTGCGAGGAAAACAGATCGGGTCCGCCTTGCGGTGCCGTGGCCTGCAGCTCCCGTCGGTCCTCGACAAGTCGCTCCAACGCATCGAAATCGCGACCACACTCGTCGCAGTGAAGTTGCCCACGTCCAGCACTCAGAGCCCGTATCTCGACCGACTGTACATGCTGGCAATGCGGGCATTGGGTATACATGGAGTTGTTCATCGCCGGAAAACCGTGTCGCGCATTGTAGAGAGCGATGTGCTGCGAAAACACTGCACCGAGCCGTCACACCACAGGGAGGCGCAACTGCCTCCTGCCACCTGGGTGAACTCAGGCCAGGCGCGGCTGGCGACGCAGCGGCTCGGCCGTTGGCAATCCCAATCGCTTCTGCACCTCATCGATGGTGGCATCCAGGCTGCGTAGCGGCTCGATGACGCCAAAACGCGCATCTTCACTATGGTGCCGCAGTACCCGCAGACGCCCACGATCCTGCAAGCGCGTGAAGAGATGGCCGATCTTGCCTTGCTGAACCTCCGGCGCATGGCAATACACTGGAACGGAGGTCGCGCAGGCCTCACTGACCAGATTGGCGGAATCCGCCGTGACGATGATTCGATCCGCCCATGCGATCATGCCACTGTAGGGATTGTCGCCATCCTGGCTGCCATGCCACTGCCTTCCGGGCAATTCGTCGCGCGCTGCCTTACGCAACCATTTCGGCGTGCGCCGCGAGCTGCTGACCCACAAGCTTCCGCCCTCGGATTCCAACCAGGACTCGACTCGTTCCCGCAAACCGGTCCAGTAGGCCTGATCCATCGCGTGGTGTCGGGTCGGGCCTCCCAGCAAAAGCAAGGTCCGCGGCGCTGGCACCAGTCCCAGTTGCGAGGAAGCAATGCGCGCCTGCGCCAGCCAACCTGCGTTGATCGAATGCAGACTGCCTAGCGTCGAAACGACATTGTCGCCCACCAAACCATCGTGTTCAGGCGCGATGACGAGATCGTAGAAGTCCGTGTCGATTCGTGGATCAAGGATCTGCAGTGCTTTGAATCCGCGCTTGGCGCGTAGCCAACGTGTTGCCAGCGCCGCCTGCCGACCACAGCCGACCACCAGCCGACCGGCTCCATCGGCACACACATCGGCAAATGCCTCGCCAAACGCGGCAGGCGATCTCGGCAGCCAGTGCGGCGCAAGCCAGCGCCAAGGCCTTTGAACTGACACCACGACTTCGCGCACTTCCGCATCGCTGCGGATGGCCAAGCCTTCGGCAACTGCCATCGCCTGACGACGGTTACCACAACCGCCATCGTGCACACACCAGAAAGTTCTTCCCGCGTCGGTCACGCCACACCCGTCCAAAGAATTGGCCGCATCAGTATCGCGGCAGCAGGGTGTTGAGATACACCCTGTCGGTGCGCAGCACAGATGCCGAACCCGCGAATTCGTCGCGCCAGCGATGGATTCGTCGGAAGAGAGTCCGAACATATGCCGGACTCGCGACCTTGTGAAGGCGCGGAAAAGCACCTTATCAATTGCCTGATGGTTCAGTCACAACCCCACTCCCACCACAACACTCGGTGCCCGTACCTGCCATCCAGTGTTGTCTCAGCGGCAACAACCTGTTCCTACCGGTCGCCCGCTGCGGACGCTGACCACATCTAGACTCCTCGCCCATCCGGGACAGCAGCCGGAACAAGGGTGCGACCGAAACAGCAAAGAATCGCCCATCTACCCGAAATCACCGAGACGGACACGAGGATTCGCCGATGCACACGTTGCGCCGCTCCGCCGACCGAGGTCACGCCGACTTCGGCTGGCTCGATACCCGCCACAGTTTCTCCTTCGGCAACTATTACGACCCGAGACATATGGGCTTTGCCTCGCTACGGGTCATCAACGAAGACTTCGTTCGCGGCGGTGGCGGCTTTGCGCCGCATGGTCACGCCAATATGGAAATCGTCACCTACGTCATTTCCGGACAACTGGCGCATCGCGACAGCTTGGGAAATGCCGGCATCATTCGCCCCGGAGAGGTGCAACGTATGAGCGCCGGTCGTGGCATACAACACAGCGAGATGAACCCCTCGACCAGCGCCACGGTGCATCTGCTGCAAATCTGGCTGACACCGGAAGTCCATGACACCGCGCCCGACTACGCACATGAAACGCTGGATGAAGCCAGCATGCGTAATCAATG
Organism: Lysobacterales bacterium UBA2790; assembly: GCA_002352135.1. Taxonomy (GTDB): domain Bacteria; phylum Pseudomonadota; class Gammaproteobacteria; order Xanthomonadales; family Xanthomonadaceae; genus Aquimonas. The sequence goes on along the minus strand of DEHW01000082.1, from coordinate 528 downwards.
GGGCGTGATCGCCGCGCCGCGTGGCGAGGCGGGTGCCGGTGTTGTCGGTTTGCGTCGCGACGCCCTCATCCATGCCGTCCGCTGCGATCACAGCACAACGCTGTCACATTCGTTTCGGCATGCTCGTGGATGGCTACAGGTGATCGACGGTGAGGCGCGCTGCGACGACCTGCTGATCCGCGCGGGCGATGGATTGGCATTGGCCGAGGTCGAGCGCCTCGAACTTGACGCCAGCAGCGATTTTCACGCCTTGCTTTTCGACCTGACCTGAGCTGACCCATTTCCCAGCGCCCACCGCAAGGAGCAACTTATGAGCGAACTCGACCGCAACGCACTGGACCAACTGTTCACCACCGCCCGTACGCACAACGCCTGGTTGCCGAAGGAAGTACCGGATGACCTGCTGCAAAAGGCCTACGAACTTGCCCGGATGGGACCAACCGCTGCGAACTGCTGCCCCGCACGCTTCACTTTCGTGCGCAGCGCCGAAGGCAAGGCCAAGCTGAAGCCTGCCTTGCAAGCGGGCAA
>DEHW01000199.1 GCA_002352135.1 Lysobacterales bacterium UBA2790 | reverse complement strand
GTGGTCTTGCCGTGGTCGACGTGCGCGACGATGGCGATGTTGCGGAGATTCTGGATCATGACTGAAAGGCACCGTTGCAGCCCGCAGGACGCGGACCGCGATTCTGAAAGTGGATTGATGGCGCGCGGATGACGACCGGAAAAGCCGAAGCCCGAGGGGCAAGCGCCTGATGCGACGCGACATTATAGCCGTGACGAGGCTGAATCGGGGCGGGACGTGGCGCAGGCAGGGGTAGATCGCGATGGAGCGACAATCCGGCCACGCACCGAGAAGCCCAAAACAACGTCGCAGTGACGCGCAGGCAGCAAGACGCAGTCAGGACCGCTATCCTGTCGCCCCCTCCAGAACGGTGAGTTCCCATGTCTGAACTGATTGCCCAATTCGATACCGCCCGTGGCCTGATCCGGGTTCGCCTGTTTGCTGACGACGCGCCGGTAACGGTGGCGAACTTCGTCAATCTGGCAGGTCGCGGCTACTACGATGGACTGAATTTCCATCGCGTGATTCCTGACTTCATGGTCCAGGGCGGCTGCCCGAATGGCACAGGAACCGGTGGCCCAGGCTATCGCTTTGAAGACGAATGCAGCCCGAAACACCCGCACAAACGCGGCGTGCTGTCGATGGCAAATGCCGGCCCGCGCACCAATGGCAGCCAGTTCTTTATCACGCACGTGCCCTGCCCCTGGCTGGATGGCAAGCACACCGTGTTCGGTGAAGTCAGCGTCGCCGACGATCTGAAGGTGGTGGATGCCATTCGCGGTGGCGATCTGATCAACAGCGTGCGCATCGAAGGCGATGCCTCTGCCTTGCTGGCTGCGCAAGCGGCACGCATCACCGAGTGGAACGCGGTACTGGACGCGCGCAAGAGCTGACGCTCGACGTGTCCAGCCTTCCCCTCCTCGGCTGGTGCGAATGGTTGGCGCTGCCTGATCTTGGCCTTGAGTGCATCGAGGCCAAGATCGACACAGGCGCGCGGAGTTCGTGCCTGCATGCCGAAAGCTGGCAATTATTCCAACGGCACGGCACAGACTGGGTCCGCTTCCATCTGCGAACGCAGGGCACGGCACTGCATCAGGCAGAAGCGCAGATCTCGGATCGCCGCGCTGTGCGCGACTCGGGCGGTCACGTCACTGAGCGCCTGTTCTTCGTTACCCGAGTGCGGGTGGGCGATGCGCAATTCGACATCGAAATGAACCTCGCCAATCGGCGAGACCTGCGCTATCCCATGTTGCTGGGACGCACGGCACTGGCGGGACGCTACTGGGTGGACGCGCAGCAGAAATATCTGCTGGGTCACGCTTCGCGACCAGAGACCTGAGCGTCGACGAACCACGTTCACTCACAACACGGTTTGCGCAGCGTCTGTCACCCATTCCCACCACAGTTCAGGCATGCTGCGCGCGCCCACTGCACCCTCCGACCACGTCATGAAACTCGCCATTCTGTCGCGCAATGCCAAGCTGTATTCCACCCAGCGCCTGGTCGATGCCGCGCGTACTCGCGGCCACACAGTGCGGGTGCTCGATCCGCTGCGTTGCTACATGCGAATCGGCTCGGGCGCATTCGAGATGCACTACAAGGGCCGCGCACTGACGGGCTTTGATGCCGTGCTGCCACGCATCGGTGCCTCGATCACGTCCTACGGCACAGCCGTGTTGCGTCAGTTCGAGATGATGGGTGCCTACACACCCAACAACGCGGATGCGATTCAGCGTGCGCGCGACAAGCTGCATTGTCAGCAATTGCTGGCCGCACAGAACATCGGCCTTCCCGATACCGTGTTCGGTGACAACCCGGACGACACGCATGATTTGCTCGGCATGCTGGGCGAGCCACCTCATGTGATCAAACTGACCGAAGGCAGCCAGGGCACCGGCGTCATCCTTGCCGAGCGGCAATCTTCGTCGCGCAGCGTGATCGAAGCATTGCGCGGCCTCTATGCCAATTTCATCGTGCAGGAGTTCATCAGCGAAGCCAAAGGCGCGGATCTACGCTGCTTCGTGGTGGGCAACCGGGTTATCGCCGCCATGCGGCGCCAGGCCAAGGCCGGTGAATTCCGCTCCAATCTGCATCGCGGCGGCACAGCCAAGGCAGTGAAGCTGACAGAAGCCGAAACCGAAACCGCCGTTCGTGCCGCCAAAGTCATGGGCCTGCATGTGGCTGGCGTTGACCTGTTGCGATCCAAGCGCGGCCCGCTGGTGCTGGAAGTGAATTCCTCACCCGGACTCGAGGGCATCGAAGGCGCAACCAGCATGGATGTCGCAGGCGCCATCGTGGACTACATCGATCAGCATGTCGGCAAGGCAAAACGCCGCAATCGCTGAACGATTCAACGTGATGACAAGGTCTGCAAGGCGAGCACTCGCGGACTCTGCGCACCAAGCTGATCGCGCAGACGGTTCTTGTCGGCAATCAGTTCAGCCACTGGCGCGCCGCCAAGCATGGCCAACAGAATGCGGGTTTCCACTGCTTCGTAGTGCTCGGCTGGGCGCTGACTCACACGCAGACGGCAATCAGCGATCCACCCCTCTGGCGCGGCCAAGCGATGACGCAAGGCATGCGCTACGGCAAGGCAGGCACCTTGCGCGCGCAACTCCTCCGCCATGCCTCCATTGGCTTGCCGACTGATCGCCAGCGCCGTTTCAAACTGCTGCGTGGCTTCACGCGCTCGCCCAACCAAGGAGAACGCGTGTGCACGGGCGAACTGCGCCCGCGCGCGGAGGAAATGCGCCTCGCCGAAACGCTCGCGGAGGATCCGCTCGGCGGCATCGATGTCGCGCAACGCGGCCAGTGCATCGCTGCCTGCCAGCGCCACGTCCGCGCGCGTCAGCAACGTGAAAGCCACATCAGGCGACTCGGCACCCACATGCGTCTGCTGCATGGGCAGGGCACGCGCCAGCAGCGCGGTCGCGGCGTCCAGGTCGCCACGCAATACTTTCAGCTTGGCCGCGTTGTTGAGGGCGGCTGCCAAGGCCGCTGATTCACCCTGACTGCGCTGTAGTGCGTCCAGTGCTTGCTCGAAATAGCTCTGCGCCTTGTCGAGTTCTCCCTCAACCAGATTCAACGCCGCCAGATTGCTCAGCGTGGTCGCGGCAGCGGCGAGATGCAGCAGACCCAGTTCGCGATAGATCGCCAAAGTCGCCTCAAACCCTTGCCGCGCTTCCTCGCGCGCACCGCTCTGCATCTGGGCGGTAGCCAGATTGCTGATCGCTGCGGCGCTCTGCCGACTGCGAGCCCCGCTGGCGGCCTGCTGCAGGGAAATCACCTCACGATAGGTGCGCAAAGAACCAGCCAGATCACCCTTCAGGCGAAGACACTGGGCGCGTACCGACAAGGCATCTGCCACGCGCGAACTCTGGGTCGAGGGCGAACTCTGCAGCAGCGTGATGGCCTTTTCGATTCGGCCACAGCCGTCCTCGATGCGCCCCTGCCGCAGTTCTGCCAGCGCCAGGTCGGAATGGACTTGGCCGCGAAGCTCTACAGCCGCACTGCCATCATCCAGTTCCAGGAAACGCCGCAGCAACGCTTCTGCGCTGACAAAGTCATCCAGATAGATGTGCATCTCGCCCAGCGTGGCGAGGATCAATCTCGCCGTCGAGCTGTCGTTCGCAAAGCTGCGCTCGATGCTGTCAACGGAATCGCGCAGCAGTGCCTGCGCTGTCGCCGAATCCGCTGCACCGGACTCACCCACCTCGCGAAATCGACCACCCAG
>DEHW01000006.1 GCA_002352135.1 Lysobacterales bacterium UBA2790 | reverse complement strand
TGATGGCGACATGCTTCGCGCAAAACCCAGCGCCCGAGCGGGATGATCAGCCCACTCTCCTCGCAGATCGGAATGAATTGCGCTGGGGGAAGCAGACCCTTTTCAGGATGCTGCCAGCGCACCAACGCTTCTATTCCAGTAAGTTGCCGCGAGTCGGCGGTGTATTGAGGTTGGAAGTGCAGCACGAACTCGCCATCATCCAAGGCGCGACGAAGGCGTGACACCACGTCGAGGCGATCATCCACATCGGTCTCAAAGCTGCGGTCGTACTCGATACAGGTATTTCGTCCTTGTTGCTTCGCCCGGTACATCGCCAAGTCTGCGTTCTTCAAGAGCAGGTCGGCATCGTCACCATGTGCTGGATAGCAAGCCATGCCGATGCTCGGTGTCACATATCGGAGGCCACCCATCAATTCGATGGGTTCAGCGATCAGCTGCAGAAGATGCTGACGGGCTGCACGATCAATGCCATGCGGGATGACCGCGACGAACTCATCTCCACCAAAACGACCGACCTGGGCATCGGCAGCAAAGAGGGTGCTCAAGCGCAGGGCGACTACCTTCAACACCTCGTCACCTGTGGCATGGCCAAGGCTATCGTTGATGAGCTTGAAATGGTCAAGATCAATCAGGAGGACGCACACTTCCGAGCGGTCTCGTTCGGCGCGCTGGATAGCCGCGGCGATCTTCTGGGTAACGGCGACGCGATTCGGCAGGCCCGTCAATGCATCGTGGCTGGCCTGCCAAGCCAACTCGCGTTGGTAACGGTGTCGTTCGCTCACGTCAATCATGCCGCCAACGACGCGAAGGACGCGACCCGAATCACTTCGAATCGACTTTCCTTGATCACTGACGTCGATGTAGTGACCGCTCTGATCCCGGAATCGGTAGCTTTCTTGCCATCGATCCATTTCACCGTTGCAGAAATCGGCAAAGGACATTTCCACGCGTGGCCGGTCATCGGGATGAATGCGGTCCAGCCAGAAGACCACTTCATCACCAACCACTTCGCGTTTGAAGCCGAAGGTTTCGTAAAACGAATCGCTCCACCAGAGCCGATGGGTTGCCAGATCCAGGTCCCAGATCGCATCACTGGTTGCTTGCGCGACCAACTGAAAGCGCTGCTCGCTCACGGCGCGCTCCTGCTCAGACTGAATCCAGTCGCTGATGTCCATACACAACATCAGCCAAGCGGGAACGCCCTGATAATCCAACCTCACACAGTAGACCAGAACGTGCAGAATCTCGCCGTCACCGCGAACATGACGCCACAGGTCAGCCGAGCGTTCGTCGCGTCGACGCAGAGTGAGACTTCGGCGTAAGCGATCACGATCTTCGACGGGCAGCAACGCCTCCAGTCCCGTCGTGCGGAAATCCGCCTCGCTCCGCTGGTAGTGCGAGAGGGCGGCGCCATTCACCTCCAGAAAGCGCAGGTCGTCTGCCGCCACAATCCATAACGGCATCGGATTGTTGGCGAACAGGAAGCGATAGCGGGACTCGGTATCCCGCAGTCGCTCCAGAACTCGCACGCTATCGGTGATGTCCTGCGCAGTGCCGCGCAGGACGAAATCCGCGCCTTCACGCTGCAGTGAACCGCGAATTCGCAAGACCCCGAATTCACCGCTTGGACGGCGAACTCGCACTTCGGTATCCAAGCCGCCGTGACGGATGGAGGGGTGAGTGCAGCGCTGTTGCAGTTGGCGCACGTCCTCCTCTTCGAGCACCGTCACAAGTTCGTCGACGGTGATCGCATCGCCCAGACCAAGCAGGGCAGCGAGTTCACGCGACCCGTGCCACTCATGGGGGTTGCCGCTGATGCTCCAGCCGCCGAGCTGCGCAATCTCTTGGGCTTGGCGCAAAGCCTCGCTGCTCTGCTGAAGCTCACTGGTAAAGGCTCGCTGTTGAAGGTAGTTGCGCGCGAGCAGCCGCAACGCGATCCACCAGGCGATGCCGCTGATGGACATCAAAAGGATCAGCAGGCCCGCCGGAAGCCAAAGCGCCAACGTGCTTTCACGTGCCGACCCCGCACTGACCTGCAATGGGTATGGATCGACCAGGCGGGTGGATGAGTATCGGAAGACAGAGGGGCCAGCGGGGTCTATACGGCTCTCGGAGCCGAGGATTCTCGGGCGATACTTGCCCACCACCTCGCCAGCGTCGTTCGGGTTGATCGGTGGATGATTGGTGCCCGCATAGGTCCCTCCGCCCGAGCCAGCGAGCACGGCGCCAGACCGGTGGGAAACCAGCAGGTTGCCCTTGTCCCCCAAATCTTGTTGAGTCGCGAGCAGCTCGAGCCAGCGCAAATCCAGATCCGCCTGAATCCACTGAACATGCGTCTCGTCCAGCGGGATACGCAAGGGAAGGCGCCAAGCGCCATCGCGCTCAAATGGCGCATCAATACAAGCCCGACTCAAGGTCCCGTGACTTTCGCAATCACGATCAATCCAGCTTGCTGCATCAACCTCCACGACGCGCAAATCAATCAACTCAGGGTGACGAGAACGAACGTCTGTCAACAAGTTGACTGGCAACGCAACGTCAAGGTCCGGGCGTGTGACGCGAAGTTGCTGTACGTGCTGACGCAGGCCGATCAGAGAGCGCTCAATACTTCTCAGTGTGGAGGCGGTGAGTTGTGCGACGTGGCTGCTGACGCTTGCGATCAAGCGCTCGGTGCCTCGCTCCTGTTCCTGCATGCCCCGCCAAAGCAGGGCAAACAGCGCGCAGTACAACGCGATCAGGACACCCCAACCCAGCAGAGCGGCCCTGCGAAACGCCGCACGCCCTCCCGGCTCGCCATGAGTGTCCCTTGGTGGCATGTCTTCCCCTGTACTCACCGCACGCGCATGCGGTCAACTCAAATCACGGCAAACGACGTCGCGACAGGCAGCAGCAAAGCCCCCCACAGGCTTCGATAGAAGCCTGCGATACCCGCATGCTTCGGTCAAGAAGACTTTCGGAGACATGCCGATCTGGATGCAATTGCTACGCCACGTAGCGATCTGGAACGTACGGCAGCGTTTGGTCGCGGCGGTTATTCACGCGGTCCGGCGCGAAATCAGTTTCTTCATTTGCGTGAAGTAGACGTTGGGAAAATGTCGTTTCCACCACCAACGGCGCCGCTCGGTCGCGGTAGGAATAATCAGGAACTCGCCCTGTTCTGCGGAACGCTGAATGGCTGCGGCAATGTCATCGGCCGTTTGCTTCGCCTCCTCCATGAGCTTGGCGGCGGTTTTCAGCATGCGCGGCGTGCCGCGAAAGCTATCCAGTAAGCGTGTCTTGAAGAATGCGGGGCAGGCAACTGACACGCGAACCCCATGCGGCTCCAGTTCGGCGCGCAGCGACTCGCTGAAGGCGACGACGGCAGCTTTCGTGACGCCATAACTTCCCAACCCCGGTGCACCCGCCAAACCGGCGAACGAGGCGATATTGATGATCTGCCCTTGGCCTCGCGCCAGCATGTCCGGAACAAAACGACGACAGCCACGAACCATGCCCAGCAGATTCACATCGAGCATCCACTGCCACTCGTCGATATCTGCCGCGAGCGTTGGCCCCCCTGAGGCCACACCGGCGTTGTTGATCAGCGTGTCCACCTGGATGTTCTGCGCAGAAAGCGTCTGAAACAGGCCTTCCCAGTCCTCGTCGCGGGTGATATCCATCGCGACCGCCATCGCCTGCCCGCCATGTGCGCAAATCTGCACGCGGATCTCCTCGGCGCGGACTGCGTTCACGTCAGCGACCACGACATACGATCCCAAACTCGCGTAACGCTGCGCAAAGGCGGCACCGAGCCCACTGCCTGCGCCAGTAATCAGTACGGTCTTGGTCATGGCGTTACTCCTTTGGCATGGACGAGGGTTCGCAAGGGCATGCATGTTGCAGACCGAACAGCGGCTGGCCGCACATCGGTCGCCGCGAATGTCGCTGTCGACCTGCGGCGTCTCGCGCTACATTGCACCCATCACTGCGACAGAGGCCATCAACGTGATCGTGACCGTCAGCAACAACAAAGGTGGCGTGGGCAAGACCGCGCTGGCAGCGCACCTGGTCTTTCGCGCGGCGGAACAAGGGCGCGTGCTGGCGATCGATCTCGATTCGCAGAGCAATCTCAGCGCCACCTTGATCGCACGCATCGACAAGCATGGGCGGGCATCGTCCGACGCGCTGTTTACCGAGATCGATCTGCCACAGCCCATGCACACCGCCGACGCCAGTATCGATCTGCTGCCCGCCGCAGCAGGCTTGACCGGTGTGGATCGACAGAACCTTTCCTCCGGCTTCTCCGCGATGGGACATATCAAGGCATTGGCGAAGCAGTACGACGTCGTAGTGATCGACACGCCGCCCGCCTTGGGCTTGCGGCTGATGACGGCGCTGGCTTGCGCAGATCGCGTGCTGGTGCCGTTGGTGCCCGAGTCCTATTCCGTCGATGGGGTCGCGACGGTGTTGTCGGAGATCGCCTCGATTGGCGAGAACCTCAATCCTGCCATGCGTCCTGCCGATTTCGTCATCAATCTGATGAGTCCGCAGGCCAAGCAGCATCGGCGGATCGCCGAGCAGATTGCGGGCAATTTCAAGGTGGCCGAGCCGTGGTTGAGTCGCTCCGTGGCGGTGGCGGACGCGCTGGCCGAACGGCGTCCCGTGTGGCGCAAGGTGACATCCCGAAATGCCGCGACACAGTGGCGCAGCTTGTGCGAGAACCTGCTGCGCGACTATGGCGTTCTGCCTGCACTGGACTGAGCCGGATTGTCGAAGGGATCCTCTGCGGGCAGGGCGGTTTCCCAGCCGAACCGCTGCATGAGTTTTTGCCAGTCGGCGTCCAGTGGCGCACTGATGTCCAGCGGCGTGCCCAGGGCAGGATGCTGGAAACTCAGGCGCCAGGCGTGCAGGAGCATGCGATGCACGCCGAATTCGATTCGGAACAGGCGATTGTGCCGACCCTCACCGTGACTGGTATCGCCGATCAGATGGTGAGAGATGTGCTTCAGATGTCGACGCAGTTGGCGATAGCGCCCGGTTTCCGGTTGCAGCGCCAGCAGCGAGTAGCGCACGCTGTCATACCGCCCCAGCGCAATCGGCAGTTCGATGCTCGCGAGGCGCCGATAGTGGGTCAGCGCAGGTTTCGGTTGTGGCTTGCCGGGCGCATCCAGCGGATGGTCGATGCTGCCACTGTCGTCGAGGTGTCCACGCGCGATGGCCAGATAGGTCTTGCCCACCTCGCGTGACATGAATTGTTCGCCGAGTTGACGTGCCATGGTTGCGTCAAAGGCAATCAATAACGCGCCGCTGGTGGCGCGGTCCAAACGGTGAATCAGGTGACAGCGGCGGCCCAATTGTTCGCGCAGCCGATCCAGCAGGAAGTCGGTTTCGTAGGCGGCCAGACCACTGCGATGCGCAAGCAATCCGGCGGGTTTGTCGACCACAGCCAGATGCTCGTCCTGGTAGACCAACTTGAGCGCTGCAGCGGCGGGGTCGCCGAGTTCGGAACCCTCATCGGGTTGAGTTGGCAGGGGCATGCGATGGCAACGCGTCGTTGAAGGGCCGCTATCATGCCTGCCCGTTCATCATTCCGCAGGTCATCGCATGACGCCCGCCGACGATATCGCTACCTGGCTTACCTCCTTGCAGGACCGCCTTTGCGCTGCGCTGGAGCAGGCGGATGGTGTCGCAAAATTCCGCGAGGATGCGTGGCAGCGCGCTGAAGGCGGTGGTGGGCGTACCCGTGTGCTACGAGACGGCGCGGTCTTCGAGCAGGGCGGTGTGAACTTTTCCGAAGTCAGCGGTGCCCGTCTGCCGCCGTCTGCCAGTAGTGGGCGTCCTGAACTGGCGGGCGCAGGGTTCCGTGCCATGGGCGTGTCATTGGTTCTGCATCCGCACAATCCGTATGTGCCGACCACACACATGAACGTGCGCTACTTCCAGGCGATTCGCGACGAGCAAGTAGTGGCCTGGTGGTTTGGCGGCGGTTTCGACCTCACGCCCTACTATCCGTTTGATGAGGACATCCTGCATTGGCATCGCACCGCACGTGCCGCATGCGAAGGTTTTGGTGAGCAGCGTTATGCTGAACACAAACGTTGGTGCGATGAGTATTTCTACCTCAAGCACCGGCAGGAAACCCGCGGTATTGGCGGATTGTTCTTCGATGATCTGCATGCTGACGGCTTTGATGCCAGTTTCGCCTACACGCGCGCGGTGGGTGAGGCCTTTCTGCCCGCCTATCTGCCGATTGTCGAACGACGGGGACCGATGGCTTGGGGTGAGCGGGAACGCGAGTTCCAACTGTATCGGCGTGGCCGCTATGTCGAATTCAATCTGGTGTTCGACCGCGGCACCCTGTTTGGCTTGCAGTCCGGCGGACGAACCGAGTCGATCTTGATGAGCCTGCCGCCGCGAGTCCGCTTCGAGTATGCCTATCAGCCTGCCGAGGGTTCTTCCGAGGCACGACTGCATGACTACCTGCGGCCCAGAGACTGGTTGAACGAGACGCCCGATGGGGTCAAGGCATAAAAAACCCCGGGCACGAGGGGAGGCGTGACCGGGGTCGGTTTGACGAAACGGCGTGGGGGAGTCCGTTTCGCCGGATTCACTCTGGGGAGGGGTGAGTGAATCGGGTGGGCGTTGCGTCCACCGCGAACAGAGATGGCGGTAGGAGCGGCAAGTTCAAGTGCATGCGCAGTTTCGTTCAGCTCGTGCTTAGCTGCGTGAGGTTTGGGTGATGCGCGCGGCGTCGTTCAAACGCGGCAAAATAAAAAGCCCCGAGCGCCAATGGGGGAGGTGCGCTCGGGGCTTGGGGTTTGGAAGCGGATTGGGGAGATCGCTGCTTCCTTTGATCTGCGAGAGGGGGAGTTCGCAAATCTGGTGACCTTGCGTCACCGTGCTGCGCAGTCTACGGATGTCGTCTGAAAACTACGTGACTGCGACTGTGAAAGAGTTTGACGGTTCAGAGTCAATTCACACCATCCGACTTTGGCGGTACGTGCGCGGCTCAGTGAGCTTCATCCCAGTTGTCACCGACGCCGCAGTCCACGACCAGCGGTACCCGCAACGTGGCGGCATTCTGCATGCGTTGGCGAGCTTCCGCGATCAAGGTGTCGCAGAAGTCGGCATCGACCTCAAAGACCAGTTCGTCGTGCACCTGCATCAGCATATGAGCACGGTCCTGCTGGCTATGCAGCCATTCGTGCAGGTCAAGCATTGCGCGTTTGATGATGTCGGCGGCGCTTCCTTGCATCGGTGCATTGACGGCGGCACGTTCAGCGCCAGCGCGCAGGCCTTGATTGCGAGCATGAATGTCGTTGAGATACAGCCGTCGTCCGAACACGGTTTCGACGTAACCCTGATCACGTGCCTGCTGGCGGACACGTTCCATGTAGCCCTGCACTCCCGGATAGCGGGCGAAGTACAGCGCGATGTAGTCCTGTGCTTCGCCACGACCGATGCCTAACTGGCGCGCCAGACCAAATGCGCTCATGCCGTACATCAGTCCAAAGTTGATCGCTTTGGCGGCGCGCCGTTGACTGCTGTCCACCTGATCAAGCGGCACGCCGAAGACTTCCGCAGCGGTGGCGCGATGCACGTCCTGGCCACTGGCGAAGGCCGCCAGTAAACCGGGGTCCTCGGACAGGTGGGCCATGATGCGCAACTCGATCTGCGAGTAGTCGCAGGCCACGATCTGGCGTCCCGGCGGGGCAACAAAGGCGCGTCGGATGCGACGACCGTCTTCGCTGCGAATCGGAATGTTCTGCAGATTCGGGTCACTGGACGACAGGCGGCCGGTGGCTGCGCCGGTCTGGTGATAGCTGGTGTGGACGCGGCCCGTCTCGGGGTGAATCGCTTCCGGCAATTTCTCGGTATACGTGCTGCGCAGCTTGGCGAGCCCGCGATAGTCCAGAACCAGTCGCGGCAGTTCATGCTGATCGGCAATGGCTTCGAGTGCTTCTTCGTTGGTACTCGGTGCGCCGGTCGGGGTTTTCACCAGCGCGGGCAATTTCAACTCGTCAAACAGCAAGGCGGCGAGTTGCTTCGGTGAGTCAAGACTGAAATGGCGTCCCGCCAGCTCGAAGGCGCGCTGCTGGGCGGCCAGCATGCGGCGGCCCAGGTCCTCACTCTGGCGCTTCAACTCGATGGCATCGATCAGCACGCCACGCGCTTCCATCGCGGTCAGCACGGGCACCAGCGGCATCTCGATGTCCGTATAGACCTTGCTGAGGACAGGCTCTTGCTGTAACCGCGACCAGAGCGCTTGGTGCAGACGCAGCGTGATGTCGGCGTCCTCGGCGGAATAGTTGCAGGCGCTGTCGATATCCACCTGCGAGAAGCCGATCGCCTTGGCCCCCTTGCCAGCGACCTGTTCGTAGCTGATCGGCGTGTATGCCAGGTAGTGGCGCGCCAGTGAATCCATGTCGTGACGGGTTGCCGTCGAGTTCAGAACGAACGA
>DEHW01000129.1:17992-40927 GCA_002352135.1 Lysobacterales bacterium UBA2790 | reverse complement strand
CGCACGATGTCGACCTCGACCGGCCGCTCGACGGGCAACAGGCCTTCAATGTTGTGCAGGGACTGCGGATCGACCAGTGGCTTGCCATCCAGCGCCGTCAGCACATCGCCGACCTGCACATCAGCCTTGTCGGCGGGCGATTCGGCGCGCACCCGGGTGACCACCACACCGCGCGGCGTGGTTATGCCCAGCAGTTCGCGCAATTCATCGTTCAGTGCCTGCGTCTCAATGCCCAGACTGCCGCGCCGCACTTCGCCGAAGGCCAGCAACTGGCGCTGCACTTCGGCCGCCATGTCGGCGGGAATCGCAAAGCCGATGCCGACGTTGCCACCGGACGGACTGAAGATCGCGGTATTGATACCGACCAGCTCACCGCGCAGGTTGACCAGCGCACCGCCGGAATTACCCGGATTGATGCTCGCATCGGTCTGGATGAAATTCTGGTAGCCCATGCCCTGCAGCCCGGCCCGCCCCAGCGCGGAAACGATGCCCGAGGTCACCGTCTGTCCGAGACCAAAGGGATTACCGACTGCCACGACGAAATCACCAACCCGCANNACATCGGTATCCGGATCGGCGCCCACCAAGGTGCCCGCCAAGGTGCGACCATCGGCCAGGGTGATACTGATGTCGTCGGCACCTTCGATCACATGGTTGTTGGTCAGCACGAGACCTTGCTCGGCATCGACGATCACTCCGGAACCCAGTGACTGCCGGACGCGCTCCTGCGGCATCGCCTGCAAACCGAAGAACTGGCGGAAGAACGGATCATCCGCCATCGGGTTGCGCACCCGCTCGACCGTCTTGCTGTGGATATTGACCACTGCAGGCGTGACGCGCTCCAGCATCGGCGCCAGAGAAGGCAATGGTTGTCCTTGCACCTCAGCGGGCAGCGCCGCCTGCGTCGAGAGTCCGGGCAGCAGCGCCAGGATCAGAGCGAAGACGATGTCGAGGGGGGAACGACGCATGGGCGAAGACTCCTGCGATAGCGGTGGAGAGGGTTGCCACGATGGCCGCTTTGCGGTCATCGGCGCTGCGACTGATGAGGGCGAAATTTGTTCCAAACGAAACGGTCACGGCGCGAATTCACCTGCCCTGCACACCGCTCGTCGGCGCGCGCAACGACAAATCAAAGTGTTGCCCATTCAGATCACTTTCAAGGGTAAAAATCGTTGACTCGGGAATCGATGCGGCGTAGTTTTCACCTGCCAGCCAACCACAACATCTTGGGGTTGGCGGAGTCATATCACCCAATCGCTTGTAGTCAAAATGCTGCTTGCGAGACGGTGAAAGCGACGGGGGACGCGCAATACAGGCGTCGTCGGAGCAAGGCCAGTCGGGGGACAGCCTGATCCGTCACGCCACACTGAAACCATCAACCAGCCAGTTCCGCCAACCGGATGTCGTCTCCCCTGCGAAGCCTCGGGCTGACGATGCGGTCTTGGTCCATCTGGTCGGATCACAACGAGGCCAAATCATCGATGAGCAGTGTTCGGCTTGAGGCAGTTCGCAACGACAACGTGACCATCACCCTGCAACCCGCGTCCTGGGACATCTGGGACAAGAAATACCGCCTGAAGACCAAGAAGGGCGATCCCGTCGACACCGATATCGACGACACCTACAAGCGTGTTGCCCGCGCCTTGGCCGATGCCGAGCCCGGCACCGACAAACAGAAATACTGGTACGAGCGCTTTCTGTGGGCGCTGCGTCGCGGTGCCATTCCCGCAGGCCGCATCACTTCGAATGCCGGCGCGCTGGAACACAAGCCCGCCACCTCGACGATCAACTGCACCGTCTCGGGCACCATCCCCGATTCGATGGACGGCATTCTGGACAAGGTCCACGAAGCCGGTCTTACCCTGAAGGCGGGCTGCGGCATCGGCTACGAGTTCTCCACCCTGCGCCCCAAAGGCGCCTTCGTCGCCGGTGCAGGTGCCTACACCTCGGGTCCGATGTCCTTCATGGATATCTACGACAAGATGTGTTTCACCGTCAGCAGCGCCGGTGGCCGTCGTGGCGCGCAGATGGGCACCTTTGATGTCTCGCATCCGGACGTGAAGGACTTCATCAAGGCCAAGCGCGAAGACGGTCGTCTGCGTCAGTTCAACCTGTCGCTGCTGATCACCGACGAGTTCATGCAGGCTGTTGAAGCCGATGGCGACTGGCCGCTGGTGTTNNTACGGTCACGTCCGCGCGCGGCATCTGTGGGACATGATCATGGTCTCGACCTATGACTACGCCGAACCGGGTTTCATCCTGATCGACCGCGTCAACGAGATGAACAACAACTGGTGGTGCGAGAACATCCGCGCCACCAATCCCTGCGGTGAACAACCCCTGCCGCCCTACGGCGCGTGCCTGCTGGGCTCGATCAACCTCACCACGTTCGTGCGCGATCCGTTTACCGACAAGGCGCGTTTCGATTGGGACGAATACCGCGAAGTGGTGCGCGTGTTCACCCGCATGCTCGACAACGTGGTCGAAGTGAACGGCCTGCCGTTGCAGCGCCAGCGCGAAGAAATCCTGCGCAAGCGTCGCCATGGCATGGGCTTCCTCGGCCTGGGCTCCACCGTCACCATGCTGCGCATGAAGTACGGTGAGCAGGAAAGCTGCGAATTCACCGAAGCCGTCGCCCGCGAAATGGCTCTGGCCGGTTGGGAAATGGGTCTTGCCTTGGCCGAAGAAAAAGGCCCGGCACCGATCATGGACGAGGATTTCCCCGTCACCGCCGCGATGCTGCGTCAGCGTCCCGAAATGGCCGCCGACGGCTATCAGGTCGGCGACAGCATCAAAGGTCGCGTTCTGCACGCCAAGTACAGTCGCTACATGCAGCGGGTGGCCAGCGTGGCACCCGAACTGGTCGAAAAGCTGGCCGAAAAGGGCGCCCGTTTCACCCACCACAGCTCCATCGCACCGACCGGCACCATCTCGCTGTCGCTGGCCAACAATGCCAGCAACGGCATCGAGCCCAGCTTTGCGCATCACTACAGCCGCAACATCATCCGCGAAGGCAAGAAGTCGAAGGAAAAGGTCGAGGTCTACAGCTACGAACTGCTGGCCTATCGCAGCCTGATCAACGCCGAAGCCATGCCCTACGCGCAGGACGACAAGGCCAAGCTGCCGGACTACTTCGTCGCCGCCGACGACATCACGCCCAAGGCCCATGTCGACATCCAGGCCGCCGCGCAGATCTGGGTCGACAGCTCGATCAGCAAGACCGCCAACGTACCGACCGATTACGCCTATGACGACTTCAAGGACATCTATCGCTACGCACACAGCAAGGGCTTGAAGGGCTGCACCACCTTCCGCTTCAATCCTGCCGCCTTCCAGGGCGTCCTGGTGAAGGAATCCGACCTCGAAAACACCACCTATCGCTTCGAGTTGGAAGACGGTTCCGTGGTCGAGGTGAAGGGCAACGAACAGATCGAATACGACGGCGAACTGCACACCGCCGCCAACCTGTTCGATGCCCTGAAAGAGGGTTACTACGGCAAGTTCTGAACACGTCGCGGCAAGGCGCGTGATCAGTTTGATCAAAGTCGGCGCACACACCGGCGCCGACCGGCAAAACGAATGATCGGAAATCCGGGCTCGCGCCCGGAGCGGATCAAGGAAGACACGCTGCGGAGGCATTCCGTCCCGGCCTGGGGTACAGGCAGCGCCAACAGCGTGGGACGCGCTGACGGCAATCGACAAGCCCAAAACAAACCTGCAATCAGGAGTGGCTGTATGAGCAACGAGAATGGGGTCACCGCAACCCTGTCAGAAGCGGTCGAAAACGTCAGTGAGAAAGCCCAGGAAATGGTCGCCGATGCCAAGGCCGCCGTGGTGAAGGCCGAAAAAGCCGTCGCCAAGAAGGCCGCCAAGGTGAAGAAGTCCGCCGAAGGCCAACTCAAGAAGGCCAAGAAAGCCGTGCAAGGCGCAGTGAAACAGGCGCAGAAGAAAGTCGCCGCTGCCAAAAAGGCCGTCGACAAGAAGGCGACCGAGGTGAAGAAAGCCGTGACCAAGAAAGTGGCCGAAGTGAAAAAGGCCGCCGCCAAAGCCACCGCCCCGAAGAAAGCCGCCGCCAAGCCCGCTGCCAAGAAAGCGGCCCCAGCGAAAAAGGCTGCTCCGGCCAAGAAAGCCGCTGCCAAGCCCGCCGTAAAGGCCGCCCCGAAGAAGGCCGCACCCGCCAAGAAAGCCGCTCCGGCCAAAAAGGCGGCACCTGCTAAAAAAGCAGCACCGGCCAAGAAAGCGGCCGCCAAGCCTGCCGTGAAAAAAGCCCCAGCAAAACCGGCCGTCGCCAAGAAAGCCGCCCCGGCCAAAAAGCCAGCGGCGAAGAAAGCGCCCGCCAAGAAGTAAGCCCCGCGGCAACCGTCCGGCGAGCGTGCGCCAAAGAAAGCGCACCTCGCCGGGCAACCCATCATGCGTTGCAGCGCGTTGCGCTCCGCCGCCCATTAACTCACCGCGCGAGCCCAGACTCGCCGTCGACGTGTCGCCAGAGTACGCTCGACACACGTCATCGACTGACACGCAAGGAACCGACATGGCCATCAAAATCAGCAAAAAAATCAAGAGCTACAGCGTGCAGAGCGCCGATGACAAAGCCCGCGAAGCCGCCCAGGCCACCGCCCCGGTTGTGGAAACACCCGCCGCCCGTCCGAGCGCCGAAGTCATCCAGATGCACGAGCAGATCGAGCGCCCCGACGTGCTGATCGGCTCCACCTACAAGATCAAATCGCCGCTGTTCGAACACGCCCTGTACGTCACCATCAACGACATCGTGCTCAACAAAGGCACCGCCCACGAATCGCGCCGCCCCTTCGAGATCTTCATCAACTCGAAGAACATGGACCACTTCCAGTGGGTCGTCGCCATCACCCGCATCATGTCCGCCGTGTTCCGCAAAGGCGGCGACGTCACCTTCCTGGTGGAAGAGCTCAAAGCCGTCTTCGACCCGCGCGGCGGCTACTTCAAGGCCGGTGGCGTCTACATGCCCAGCATCGTCGCCGAGATCGGCGCAGTGATCGAAGACCACCTGAAGATGATCGGCATGATCGTCGACGACGAACTCAGCCCCGAACAACAAGCCCTGATCGCCGAAAAACGCGCCGCCTACGAAGCCAGCCTAAAAAAAAACCCTGAGCTGACGGCAAACCCCGCCGCCCCCACCACCACCTTCACCCCCAGCGAACCCAGCAGCGGCTTCCCCCCCGGCGCCACGATGTGCCACAAATGCAATACCCAGGCACTGGTGGTGATGGATGGCTGCCAGACTTGCTTGAATTGTGGGTATTCGAAGTGTGGGTGAGGGAAGCGCGGTGAAGGACTTCTTCGGCAGAAACAAGGTTTGGGTGCTCGCACTTCTAGGCGTTGTTCTCATCTATATAGGTGAAAAGGCAGTAGGCGAGAAGGTGATTTTCTATGAGTGGACATTGGCCACGCTCCCCAAGGTTGGTTGGTTGATTCTTGGAACGGCGATCGTCAACTACCTATACGAAATGCATGGGAAAAAGGCTGTTCTGGATCAGGTTCGTCTTACCTTGGGGGTGCGAGAATCAATTGATAGGTCTGGTGTTTTGAAGGCAACCTTGGAGCCCAAAGAGGTTCCTTGGGATTCGCTTATTACCACCACAAGAAAGATCGACCTTTCAGTAAGTTATGCTAACACCTGGAGAAATAGCCACATAAAGCAACTTCGTGAGGCTGCCAGAAATAGAGTGTTGAAATTTCGTCTGCTTCTGCCGGATCCTGATTGCAATCGACTTATGGAGTCTCTAGGGGCGCGATATGGGCTTGATCCCGGAACGGTTCGCGATAAGGTTCGAGAGGCTAAAGAGTTCTTCCTTCAAATATTTCGAGACGCCAAGGCACTTCCTAGATGCGACATTCGGTTCTCGAGTCAGGAGATCACGTATGCATATCACCGTTTTGACGATGTGTCCGTAGTAACGTTCTATCACGGACTTGGGAAGATTGGCCAGGTGCCGACTTTGGAGCTGAATGCGAACGGCGAGATGGCGATTTTGTTTTCCAAGGATTTTGAGAAGGCGTTCGAGGAAGCGAGAAGGGCCAACTAGTGTGAATCCGATCGTACGCGAAGTCATAGCGGATGCGCCGTCTAGCATTCTGTCCAGAAGACTGCTGTCAATTGATACTGAAACGACCGGTTTGGATTTCCGAAATGATCGGATCGGAGTGATTCAAGTGTACGATGGCGAAGTGGTATGGGTGGTTCGTCCGCCATTTAACTGCACCAACGTACGCAAGGCTCTTGAGGACAGTGGATCAATCAAGATATTCCATAACGCGATATTTGACCTTCGCTTCCTCATGCGAGACTTTTTTGCAAAGCCAAGATCAATTCAGTGCACAAAAGTCGCAGCAAAGATTCTGCTTGACTCTGGGAGTGCAACCTCGCTTAAGGAGTTGGTGAATCGGTTCTTCGGTGTGGTTTTAGATAAGAGCCCGCGCCTCTCGGATTGGGAGGCGTCAAGGCTCAACAAAGAGCAGCTGACGTATGCGGCCAAGGATGCCTGCTATCTGCCAAAGCTGATGGAAATCATGCTTCGGGATGCAAAAAGTCCCGACCGGGTAGAATTGGTTCGGCGGAGCTTTGACTTCCTGCCTACTCGAGCAGAGCTGGATCTGCTCGAAATTGGAGACGTGTTCAAATACTGAATGAACGAGAAACGGGGTCCCGAGTGCGGTTTTCTGGATCGTCTACCGTCAAAGAACTTGGATAGCGTCTGGTCCGAACCTGAGAATCTGCACTATAGCGCCAGCATTGGCTACATCGGCCGTCATCTAGTTTGCCCTCTGATTTTTGTGATTTGATTCAGATCACGTCCTTGTCAGTTCTATGTGCCATTCAAAAGGGAAGCGTCCATGTTCAAGGGTAGTTCATCCATCAGTGGTCCTTGGTTTGTGCTTGTCGCATTGATTGTCGCTTCGGATGTCGCTCTCGCCTTCAAGCTCTCACCTCACTCCACCCCTGAAGAGCGAAAGCTGGCTGGAATTGGGGCGGGCTCCATTCTGGATTTGGAGCGGCGTTTCGCCGAGTTTTCGGTGGTTGGTTTTACGGAGCCGGTGCATGAGGAGATTACCAACCGAATGTATGGTTGTAACGGTAGCATCTGCTCGGGCTCGTCCTCGATTGGCGCGCCGGTGCCAGTGCTCGCGGGAGTTCGATGGAACGACGATCCGCCATTCAGAATGACTGGCGGTCAAGCACGGGGGCTTGGCTGTAATCTTGTTGAGACGATTCGTTTTGAAACTCAGCCACGCTGCTGGGCGAGGTTATTCCTTGACGCCCAGCGAAAGGCGGCTACGGGCGTTGTGTTCGGTCCTGGAGATGCAATGCTATACCGGTCGCACTTCGGCGACCTGCAGCCAATCCACGCGATGGCGTCACGTGACGGAGAACTAGCGAGTTTGACGCACGCCGCCATGATGGGCTGGTTTGAGTTCACTTGGCGTGCTTCTTTGGGCGAATTCTCTATCGATACGCGGCTCAAAGACGTTGATATCGCCTATTTAAGGGATATGTTTGGTCGAACTGAATGGAGGATGCTCGAACTGTACACGCTTGGAGCGGCTGGAGGCCTCAGGAGGAGTATTGATGATGTTGCTTTTGGATCGCTGCTTCACACGGTGCAAGACAGCTTCTCGCTGGCTCACGTTAATCGGGAGGAATCTTCTGGATCAAAGATGTGTGTAGCCGGTGAAATTAGCGTTGAAGCGCCGGGCGCAATCCTTGAATTTTATTCGTACACTGGACAAGATCACGACGCGCACGCTGAACTCGATTCGCTGGATTCGTTCCGTCGAGGGTTCGAGCAACCTGGAAACGTTGTTTTTGTCGGTCGCGCCTTGATTCGAGCGCGTGATCAGGAGCTGCCGTGGCAGCAAATGCGCGGCTTCTTTGAGTGTCTTTTTCAGCTTCAGAACCCGGGTGCGAAAGCCAGCTCTGGGGATCTCTAAGAAATGTGGCGGGGCAGAATTTGTTTTGCCAAGTCTTCGGCCCATGACGGCGCTCTGCCCGCCACCTTCCCCGCATGACCTCCCTCGTCGCCCCACTTGGCCCCTCCTTCCGCGCCCCGGACGTTTCCGCCGCGCTGGAATCACTTGCGGCTGACAGCGAGATCGAGCGCGAGGCGGTGTTTACGCGGCCAGATGTCGCGGCGGCCATCCTTGATCTCAGCGGCTATACCGCCGACCGCGCGCTGCATCGCCTGCGTCTGCCGCAGACCCTCGTTTGGCGGTGGTGACTTCCTGCTGCTGACAGCGACGTCACCCGCAACCAGCCTGCGCAACCTGTTCTCCAAGTTTGCCGGGCGTATGCTGGCCGCCTCGGAGCGCTGAGCCCTTCAAGCATGCAAAACAACCGCCTCTTCGCCCTGCCCTTCGCCTCGGTCTATCCCGCCTACGTCGCCAAGGCCGAGCGCAAGGGGCGGACGCGGGCGGAGGTCGATGCGGTGATTGCCTGGTTGACGGGCTATGACGAGGCTGGTTTGCGGGCGCAGTTGGCGCAGCGGACGGATCTGCGCGGCTTCTTTGCGCAGGCCCCGGCCTTGAATCCGCTTCGCAGTCTGGTCACCGGTGTGGTGTGCGGGGTGCGCATCGAAGCGGTGGAGGACCCGCTGCTGCAGCTTGTTCGCCAGTTGGACAAGCTGATCGACGAGCTCGCCAAAGGTCGCCCGCTGCAGAAGGTGCTGCGCCAGTAGCGAGTGGGCATCCGGTAGTTCGCTCTCCCTGCACGCAGCCGATGTCTACAATCGCCCCGCAGCGGGCATGGCGTCCGCAGGGGGAAGTCATGAAGAAGCTGTTGCGATGGGGTGTGCGCGGCCTGCTGGGTCTGCTGTTGGTGGCGGGTGGTTTGCTGGCGCATACGCTCTGGTTCAAGCCGCTGAAGATCGAGTGGTTCTACGAGCGCGTGTTTGCCGAATACGCCTTCAACAGCCCGGAGCTGTTGTCTTCGCTGCGCATGCTGCCTGGCTGGTTGGATTGGTACAGCGATGAACTGGACGATGCCTCGCTGGCCGCCGATGAGTCGCTGCGCGCCAAAGCGCGCGAGGATTTGGCGACGCTGCGCAGTTACGACCGCAACGCCTTGGATGCCGAGGGGCAGCATTCCTACGATCTGCTGGAGACCTTTCTCGCCGTGCAGGTGGAGGGCGATCGTTTCGCTTACCACAACTATCCGCTGAACCAGTTGTTCGGTCAGCAGAACGGTCTGCCTACGTTTCTGGCGACCCAGCATTCGGTCAGCTCGACCGGCGACGCCGAGCGCTATCTGGCGCGACTGCAGGCCGTGCCGCGCAAGCTGGATCAGGTGCTGGAGGGCGTGCGTCATCGCGAGTCCTTGGGCATCCTGCCGCCGCGTTTCGTGGTCGAAAAAGTCCTGACCGAGATGCGCGCCTTTCGCGATGCAGCACCCGAACAGAACATCCTCTACACCAGCTTCGACGACAAGCTGGGCAAGCTCGATGGCCTGTCGCCCGAGGCTAGAGCGGATCTGCTGGCACGTGCGCGAGGCCTGATTGTCGAGGCCGTGCAACCGGTCTATGGACGGCTGATCGACTATTACGAGTCCCTGTTGCCCAAGGTGCAGAACAACCACGGCGTGTGGGCGTTGCCGGACGGCGAGGCGTTCTACGCCTGGGCAGTGCGCTCGCAGACCACGACCGACATGACGCCGGACGCGGTGCATGCGCTGGGCTTGCGCGAAGTCGAGCGCATTGGCGCGGAGATGGACAGCATCCTGCGTGGCGAAGGTCTGCTGGAAGGCAGCATTGGCGAGCGTGTGCAGCAGATCGCGCAGCGTGCGGACCAGCTTTACCCGGACACGGATGAAGGTCGGCAGCAGATCATCGACGACTTCCAGCGCATCATCGACGAGATGGATCAGGGCACGGGTAGCGCCTTCAA
The DNA here is from genome assembly GCA_002352135.1 of Lysobacterales bacterium UBA2790. Taxonomy (GTDB): domain Bacteria; phylum Pseudomonadota; class Gammaproteobacteria; order Xanthomonadales; family Xanthomonadaceae; genus Aquimonas. The sequence goes on along the minus strand of DEHW01000129.1, from coordinate 31,012 downwards.
CTTGCGACCCGCTGCCGGGGTGAAGGTGGAACGGGTACCCGCGTTCCGCGAAAAGACCGCGCCGGGCGCTTACTACAACGCGCCCGCCTTCGATGGATCGCGTCCCGGCATCTTCTACATCAATCTGCGCAACACGGCAGAAGTGGCGCGTTTTGGCATGCGCACGCTGGCGTATCACGAGGCCATTCCCGGCCATCACTTCCAGATCGCCATCCAGCAGGAACTGCGCGATGTGCCGACGTTCCGCAAGCTGTTGCCGTTCACTGCCTACGCGGAGGGCTGGGCGCTTTATACGGAACGGCTGGCGTGGGAAATGGGCTTCCAGAATCAAGCGCTCGACAACCTCGGGCGACTGCAGGCCGAAATGTTCCGGGCGGTGCGTCTGGTGGTGGATACGGGCATGCATCACAAGCGTTGGACACGCGAACAGGCCATCGACTACATGCTGCAGAACACCGGCATGCCGGAAACCGATGTGGTGGCCGAGATCGAGCGCTATCTGGTGATGCCCGGCCAAGCGCTGGCCTACAAGGTCGGCATGAATGCCATTCTGGAAGCACGCGAGCGGGCGCGTGCCGCGCTGGGCGATCAGTTCGACCTGAAAGCCTTCCACGATGTCGTACTGCAGTCCGGCTCCATGCCGATCACCCTGCTGAATCGCCGCGTCGACGCCTGGATTGCCGAACGCCAAGGCGGTTGAGCGCCGCGTCTTCGGCAAACGGCATCGGTGCGGAGCACGCGGCCGTGGTGCAATCGTCAACCCAAGCCGGGTCTGGTGGAACACCTGCCACCAGACCCGCGTCGACGACTAACGGAGTGCGCTGTCACCCACTTTCCAGACCTCGCCCACGCGCTTCATTTCCACCCGTCCACGCACGGTCTGTCCATAACTGTGCGTGCCTTTGACGCGCAATTGCGCGCGATCGCCATCCATCCAGCCACCGAGAATCTCCGCACTGACCGGATGGTTCATGCTGGCAATCTCGACGAGTGACTCCACACCGAGTATCTCCAACATTTCCTCGGCCACCGCCATGTGCGCGACGGCACCCTTGGTGTCCTTCTTTGCCAACGCACTCAGGAAGGCCAGATAGACCTTGCCCGGTTCGCCGCCATCGGCAGGCAGGGCCGCGCCAGGATCGGGCTGGACGGTCAGCGGCAAGTCGAATTGCAAGTTGATCTCGTAGCTTTTTTCGAAGAACTCGGTCGATGGCTTGGTCCACGTGCCGCGGATTCGGTCGCCTTCGAGCCGAATCTGCTCTTCGCCATCGCCATTGGTACTGAAGCTGTCCGGGCGTGCAATGATCGAAGCAATCTGCATGCTGCCGTCGCTATCCTTCACCACGGTCAACAGCAGCGCACCCGAGTCTTCAGGCAGCCCGCTCGCCGCCGCGTCCAGCGGGTCCAGTGCACCGATCATGACCTGCGGATTGATCGGCGCGGCGCTGAGCAAGACGCCATAAGACTCGCGCTCGGCGTCCTTCCACAATGGCAGAGCAAGGCCGTGGGCCACATTGAAGCGGTCTTTGTCCATCCGGTAGTGCCCGCTGACGCTGTCCGCGGCAGGCGATGCGAAGCTCGTCGTCAGCAGAACGAGTCCAAGGGCGAAAGTCTTGCAGCGTGTCATGGCAGGCTCCTGTCTGTGGGCATCGCCGTTCCCGCGAATGCGGATCGGCACCGTCAACCGCGTGTCCTCGGTCGGTCTCGGGTAATCAGGGAATGCCGAAAGGCGGGCAAAGCGAACGCACAACAGGCATACATGTACGTGAGGCGCCTTGACGTGCGTGACTGGACAGCGCGTCCGCGTGATTGGAGAGTAGCCCGCATCGCGCTTGCCAATGGCCAACACCCCGCCATGTGCTACTCCGCCAAGATCGAAGCCGACTATCGCAAACTGCAGCGCGAGTACGGAGCGGTGATGGACTTCGACGCTTTCCGTCGTCTTTGGCTGCGCGAGGGCGAGGCCAAGCGGCCGCGCGTGCCGAAAACACTGGAAGAGGCCCTGCGAGCGGAAGGGCCGCAGGACATTCGTGATCTGCTGATGGCTTGGGATCAGGAGCAGCGCCAACACTGGGAGGCGGACCTGTTCGCACAACGTAAACGGCTGGCGGATGCGCAACGCCGGATAGCCCGCAAGCCCACGCAAACTGCCGCCAACGAAGCGCGAATCGCCACCAGCCGAATCGACCAGTTGCTCGGATGGCTGAGCGATTTGTCGCGCCGCGAGGCGCTGGATCGCGATGCACGGATCTACCCCGGCAGCTACGCCCCGCTGATCGTCACTGAAGGCGGCCAACGGGTGATCAAGCCGATGCGCTACCAGTGTCGCCTTGCAGGCAAACCTGCCAGCTATGATCGCCAGTATCCCGGCACCTACAACGCGCGTCGCGACAATTTGCAAGGCTTCTGGCGCGCGCAGTTTGGTGTCACGCACGGCGTGCTGGTGGCGCGACGTTTCTACGAAAACGTGCAGACGCCGGATGGTCGAAACCAGATTCTCGAGTTCACCCCGCGCGACGGTGAGCCGCTGTTGATCGCCTGTCTGTGGTCCTCGTGGCACGACCCGACTGGCCAATTGCCGGATCTATGCAGTTTTGCTGCGATCACCGATGAGCCAGAACCCGAAGTCGCCGCCGCTGGCCACGACCGCACCATCATCAATCTGAAACCCGAACACCTCGACGCCTGGCTCAATCCAGACTCATCACAACTCGCCGCTCTGCAAGCCATTCTTGACGACAAACGTCATCCCTTCTACGAACATCGAATCGCGGCCTGATCGGCGGCCCGGCCCGTTCAGCGGCATCGGCACCGGGACGTGTCACAAGCCGTGTTTTCCGGCATCGTGTGCACTCTGATCGCAAGAGGCTGCGCATGGACACGATTCCTTTCCACTTCGATTCGCACGGCGGCCTTGGCGAGGTCAAAGGTCTCGCGCGGATGGACGAGTACGGCTTGGAGCTGCAGTTCAGCACGCGGGATGCGTTGTTCGGGGTGATCAAGAGCGATCTGCGCAGTCTGCGTGTGCCCTTCGATGCCTTGCTCAGCGTGCGCTACTCGGCGGGCTTTTTGTGGCTGATGCCAAGCATCCAACTGCGCGTGCGCGATCTGCAGGTGCTGGCGGGTTTGCCGGAATCGGAGGAAGGTCGCGTGACGCTGCGGGTCAAGTTCGGGGATCGCCACGACGGGCGTGCCTTCGCTCGCGATCTCGATACGCTGCGTTCGCACTACCGTGTGCAGATGCTGGATCGCACTCTGGATCGCATGACGCGTCATCAGCCCGGCCTCGAACCACCTCCAGCGCCGCTCGCACCTTCCAGAGAGTCGCCACGGCGCGAAGCTTCGTCGCGCCCGCACTCCGAGTAGACCGGTGCAAACACCAATGCGGAAAATGCGCGTCAACGCGCTGCCGATGGCGGCGTTTCTCGTCAACGAATTCAACGTACAGAGGGAGAAATGCATGAACGCACGTTCCCACTTTCAAGGTGTTTTTTTCGCCACCCTGCTGACCATCAGCAGCGTGGCCCGCTCGGAAACGGTCTGGTTTGAGGTGGGCGAGATCAACCCGGTGCGAGCGCAGTCATTTCTGGTGCCATTGAACGACCCCGAGCAGATTGCCCATGCCCGCGACCTGATCGCACGCGGTGCGGCCGCCGGAAGCACAATCCTCAGCGCCTCGATTCGCGCGGGTGGCGATGGATTCAATCGCAACCTGAAGGATTCCGCCGCGCCGCTATGGTCATGGCACGTCTCCGGCGTGGCGGGCTTTGCCGACATGGCCATCGAGCTGTGCGATGGCTGGCCGGGTTTCGTCGAACAGAACCCGCAGGCGTTCATCGACAACACGAACGGCCAAATCTGCTTCTGGGGTTACACGGTGGTGTCGGAGCTGGCTGAAGCGCCGGTTTTTTCTGCTGACGAAGGGCTGGACGGCGCCTGGAGTTCGCCGCAAGCCAATTCGCAAGGCTTGTACGTCGACATGCTCGGCGATCTGAACCTGTTGGCGTTCGCTTGGTTCACCTATCAGCGCGGGTTCACGCCCGGCGATGAAAGCCCGGCGCTGCGTTGGTTCAGCGCCTTGGGCGACTGGCAGGGAACGCGTTCCGAAGTGACCTTGTATGCCACTCAGGGTGGCGCATTTGCGGCAATCGCCGAGCCGCAGACATCAGCCGTTGGTACTGGGGTGATTGAATTCGAGGACTGCGACCACGCGCAGTTCACCTATCGCTTTGACGCCGGCCCTAGCGGAACCATGCCGTTGACACGAACAATTGCGCGCCCGGGATGTGTGGTGAAACCCGGACATCCCGCCGATGATGAATTGGACCCCTGACTTACCGTGTGGCGCGATCGACCACTTGCGTGACCGGTTCGCTGGTGTGGCACGTGTCACCCAACGGCGCGCATCCGGTGCTCCATGCCGCCAGTCGGCATGGACAGATGCCGATGTGGCAATTGATCGGGTCCCAACAAGTGACCAATCCGAGCATAGACGTCCGCACGGGTAAAGGGTTTCTTCATGAAGTCGTCGGCACCAATGCGCTGCAGATAAAACTGCTCGGTCGCCTGTTCGTTGCCGCTGATCATGATGATCGGAATGTTGCGGGTCAGTTGGTTGCGGCGCAGATGACGCAGCGCTTCGAAGCCACTCATGCCCGGCAGAACGATGTCGAGAAAAATCAGGTGCGGAAGTTCGGTTTCGGCCAGATCGATGCCGCGCTCAGCCGAATAGGCGGTGATGGTCTGAAAGCCGCCCTGCTGCAGCATGCGCGACAGCACCGCGACGATGGTCGGGCTGTCATCAATGATCAGGAATCGGCTACCGGGGCGCGCGTGCAAGGCCATGTCGGGTGCGGGATCGGCAGCCCGCTGCTCGTGCCCAAACAGACGTTTGAAGAACCCGACTCCGCTCATGAGCTTTGACTCTCGTTACAAAATGTGACGCAGATTGTCACATTGTGATGCCAGAGGACGCAAGTGCTTCTTTAGCGTCAACTCATGGACAGTCCAGCGCACGTAGCCCGTCCACATCCTGCCTTCCATGCGAGGAGCAACGTCGCGCAAGGAGCCAGTCAATCCTGCATCAAGGCATTGAACAGGAAGTGCTCGATCAGCAAGCGCTCACTGACGGTGAGCTCCTTGAACTGCAAGCCAAAGCGACGCTTGTCCTGTTCGTTTGGGGTCTTGATACCCCGCACATCAGCACGCAGCGACAGTACATGCTCCTCGCCCGCCGCGTTGAGCCTGAACCCGATGCGCAGTTCATCACCGATCTCGGCAAGATGCGCCTTGCCTTCCAGTTGGGCGCCACTGGCGCTCAGATTGCGAATCACGCCCGCCGCCGGCAGGGAGGACGCCACGCTGAGATTCAAGGCACTGGCAATGATCTGGGTGTCAACACGAGCATGTTGTCGCAAGACGTGAAACAGCACCTTGTCGGGGAAGTTGGTGACCAGATACGGAAAGGGCACAAACACAACTTTTTGCGCTTTCGCCTCAAACGTCGCTACACCGCTACCGGTGAGCACGCGCACGAACAGCAACTCACCCTCGCGGAACGGCACAACAGCGCCATCAGCATTGATCAGACTGATCAACACCGCCTCACTTTCCAGGTATCCAACCAACCGCAACGCGACGCGAGGTCGATTGGTTGCACCAAGAAAATCAATATACAGCGTCTTGCCCGGCGTCAGGCGGAGCTCGTGGAAGGGGCGCTCTGTCACCGGCGAACTGGCACTCGGCTGGATCGCCAGCGAGCTGCTGGTGATATCGCCCGCCCCAGGCTCGACGAGCAACTCCCGCTTGCTTCCCAGATCTTCTGCGTTGAAGTACAAACCCAGATCGCAAAGCGTCTGCAGCTGACGTTCGGTATCGATCCGTTCACCAGCCTTCAGAAGCAGACGCCCATGCGCATCAAAGACCGCATAGGGTAGCGGCATGCCAATCTTGATATCGCTGCGTCGAACCGGCTGTAAGGAGCGTGATTGCATCCGTAGATCCCGACTAGGAGATTGCTGATCGAATCATCGCCAAGGCCAACTCACCAAACCGTTGCCGAAGTTTTCGATTTCCGCCGACAGCGATGCAACTCGTGCGCCACGGCGAATTCAGCGAGTCTGCTGGTAGACCACGATCGTCTTGCCGCGCGCGTGCAACACACCCTGCTCTTCCAGTTGCTTGAGAACACGGCCAGCCATTTCACGCGAACATCCGACAATGCGTGCCAGTTCTTGACGCGAAACACGGATCTGGGTGCCCTGCGGATGACTCATCGCATCCGGCTCCTCGCACAGATCGACGAGCGTATTGGAAATCCGGTTGGTCACATCCATGAAAGCCAAACGGCTGGCCTTACGGCTGGTGTGCAGCAGGCGCTTCGTCAACTGCGCACCGATGGCATAGAGCAAACGTGGGCACTCTTCCGCAAGCGGTCCAGCGAACAGGGCTTGCAGTCGCTCATAGCCGATCTCGGCCAATTCGCACGCGGTGCGAGAGCGCAACAGCACTTCGCGATTCGGGGCGGCAATGAAGATCCCCGTTTCGCCGATGAAGTCGCCTGGATTGACGTAACTCAGAATCAGCTCGCGACCGTCTTCTTCCTCGGTCATCACGCTCAATGAGCCGCTGACCACGTAATACATCGTCCCCGCCGGATCACCAGGTCGAAACACGTCGGCGCGGGCCGGGTAGCGACGACGATGACAATGCGCAAGGAATCTCTCCAGATGAATCGGCTCAGGCGCCAGCGACGGCGGCGTAAGGGGTCTCTTGAGAGCACTCTGCAGCGCAAATGCGTTCATTGGCATGTCAGGCGATTCGTCGTAAGGATGAACAGAAGAGTACGCCTGCAATCGACGAGCATCAATTCGTCCGGTGAAACTGTGCGCGGCGCTGTTTTTCTGTCGCAATGTTTGGCTCATACTATCGAGTTCGCAGAACGCCTCTGCGAACCACGTACGTCCGTATCCAACCGGCGACACCTTCATCATCCTCAGCTTCAGGGGAATCGCCCGTGGTCAAACCGCTGCCGCGCCTTCGGCTTCAGGGGTTCAACAACCTCACCAAGGCACTCTCATTCAACATCTACGACGTCTGCTACGCGGTCAGCGAAGATCAGCGCAAGCGCTACATCGAGTACATCGATGAGTGCTACAACGCGGATCGCCTGACCCAGATCCTGACCGAAGTGGCCGAAATCATCGGCGCCAACATCCTCAATGTCGCGCGCCAGGACTACGACCCGCAGGGCGCNNGAAGTACTGTCTGGCGCGGTGCGCGAGCACGCCGAAGACAGCAGTGTGGTGGCACATCTCGACAAGAGTCACATCACCGTCCACACCTACCCTGAAACGCATCCGCACAACGGCATTGCGACCTTCCGCGCCGATATCGATGTCGCCACCTGTGGCGTGATCTCGCCTCTGAAGGCACTGAACTACCTGATCGAGAGTTTCGAGTCCGACATCGTGATCATGGACTACCGCGTGCGCGGTTTCACGCGCGACATCAAGGGCAACAAGCACTACATCGATCACCGCATCAACTCGATCCAGGACTACCTCGCCAAGCCGATCAAGAATCGCTACGAGATGTTCGATGTGAACGTGTATCAGGAGAACATCTTCCACACCAAGATGCATGTGAAGGAGTTCGACCTGGACACCTACCTGTTCGAGGAAAAGGCCAAGAACCTGTCGTTCAAGGAGCGCCTACGCATCGAAGCGCAACTGAAGCGCGAGATCGAGGAGCTCTTCCACGGCCGCAATCTCGACTGAGCCATCGGCACAGGAAGTTCGCTAAGGGCGCGAGGGATTCCTTCGCGCCCTTCGTCTTTCAAGCCTTCGGCACTTCGCCGTCGCTGCGCAGCAATTGCCGAATCATCAGCAAGACGCTGGCGGCGCCCGCGACCAGCACTCCCCAAAGCAACCAACGTTTCCACGGCATCGGCGGATCAATCGGTCGCAGCGCCGCGTCACCCGCGCGGACCGACTCCGGACCAAGCGATAGAAGCGGTGGCAACCAGTCCTTGCCTTCACGCGAACGCACTTCCGATAGCGCCACATCCAAGGGATACGCGGATGACTGCGATTGCGCGCTACCCAAGGCCACCAGGACCTCCGCGTTGGCGCCAGGCATCAACAGATACTGATCAGGCAAGTAGCTCAGGCGCACGCCCGGCGCAACGGCCAAGGGTGGCGTGGTCTCGATACGCCATTCTCGATCTCTGGTCCCTTGTTGAAGCGCGACGCGGGTGTCTGAGGCCGCCGCGAGTTGGAAGACGGTTCCCTCACCGCGCCAACGCCACTCATTCTCCGGCCCAGCTCTGCTGAACACTCGGACCGTGGCCAGGTCGGCACTACCCTGCAGGTCCAGCACGACTGCTTCGACGGGGAATGGACCTGCGGCGGCATACTCGAATCGCCCCGCCTGTGCGTCCTTCGCCTCAAGCGCTCGCTGCACAAGCTGATGAGACTGCTCAGTCTGCTCGGCAGCACAAACACAGTACTCTGCTTCAACCGCCAACGGCTCCGGTAGTGGCTCACGATCCACACGCTGCAGACGCAGATAGCGTGGCGGGGGCGCAGCGAAGCTCACGCGGGTCTGCTCCAGGCGCAGACCACCACGCTGCAAACGCAACAGTCCGCCATCAGTCACCCAGCGCCAATGCACGAGATCGTCGCTACCCTGCACGCGCAGACGCCAATCGAAGCTCAGCGACTCGGGCATCAACACTCGCAAAGCGCGCGCGTCAGTTCGTTCCCCCATATCCACAAGCCAATCCCCGTTAGCCATGGGTGACGATGTTTCCAGCGGAGTCGACGCACCCTGCAGGCGCGTTTCAAGTCGGCGCAGTCGACCGTCCTCTGCCCGCTCGACGTAGACATGCAGATCCGCATCCGAACTGGCATCGACGACCGTCGGCAACACAAACCAATCGAGCTTGCGCCAGGTCGGCACCTGAGGCGCGGACATGGGCGCGGACAAGTTCGCCAACGGCAAGGGCTGCCCTAGTCCATCGTACAAAGCCACATCGCTCAAGTCGTTCTGATGCAGACGCCGATAGGCCTGTTCATCCAAGGCCACGCGATACAGTCCTGCCCCGCCAGTTGGCACACTGACCGAGCGCTGCCAGGCAAATTCAGCAGCGAAACAGACGCCGCTGAATATCCCCAGCAAGACAAGCCAGCGCGCACGCTTCAAAAGATAGCGGCTCATGTGGCGGACTCCTCGCTGACGCGCCGCGGCGGTGAGGGCGCAATGTAGCCGACGCCAACCAGCAATAGTCCGACGGTCAGCACCGCAACCACGCCCGCCAGATCACCCAGATAGTGACGATCAACCAGCAGCATCTTCAGCAACACGACGCCCATCAGAATCGCGCCCGGCAACCAGAGGGCGTAGCGCTGACGCCGTGAACCCAACACCCAGGCAGTGACACCCAGGAGCGACCAGACGACGGTCAGTGCGGCTTGTGCACTGGCGGTATCCAGCAAGCTCGGCCCCCAGATGCCGTCACTCCAGTGATAGACCGCACGCAAGGTGGACTGGGTCAGTGAGATGAATGCGGCTGAGGCCAACACCACTCGCCCACCGTGACCCAACGCTGTCCATGCTCGCCAAAGCGCCAGCAGGATCAGCCCTTGAATCAGATCAAGTGGATTCAACAGCGGCAGATAAGCCAGAGGGGCCGTACTACCCGGCATCATCCAGATAACACATAGCGCGAGCAAAATCCCGGCACTCGCCAACCCATGCCAGTAGCGAGCGTAGTGCGCGAAATGATCCTGCAGCGGCCAGGCAAACCAGTGCTGTTTACGCCACAAACCCCAACTGACCAGCAACAAGGGCAGCAAGGCGGCGGCGATGACCCAAGCATCGCCCAGTTCTGCATCACGATCCAAACGTATCGTGAACTCGACGGCGAACAGCAAGACCGCCGTCAGCAGGACCAGAATATGGCTTAGCCCGGTCAAACGAGCGACCGGTGCACGCAAGCGCCACAAACCAAACGCGCTAGCCATACCCCAGCCCAGCCAGGCCAACCCCCCAACATCCGCCAGCGGCGAGCGCAAATCCCATGCGGTCAGTGCAACCAGCACCGGCGCAGGCATCCACAGCACCAGCATCGCCCAGCTCAAGCGCGGCCAAGCCAAGCTCTTCCGTAACAGCGCGGTCAAGGCAATGCTGGCCGACGCAAACAACAACCAACTCAGCACAAACGATTCATGGAAAGCGGCGCGCTCCGCTTCGTGGACTCCCAGCAAATGCCACCATGCCAAACCGACCACGAACCACGGCCAGACCGTGACACGTTGCGGCGCATGCCGGTCATAAAGAAAAGCCGTGGTGAAAGCGGTCACGGCAAGCAAACCCAGACTGATTGCCGTCGGCACACCGAGACGCGACAGCCCGCCCGTCTCCAATCCAAGCCAGACTTCCTGCCCGAAGAAAAAGCTCGCACCCGCCAAGGCTTGCAACACCCAACCTGCCAGTTGCGGCCAACGCCGGTTTTGTCGCAAGCCGAGCCAGATGGCAGCGACGCCCTCCAGCGCCCAGGCCATGGCGGTTTGCTCCGCCGAGAAGGCGAGTGGAATCGACAGGGTCGCAAAGCCCATCGCGAGCAGAGCAAAACTCTGCCCCAGCAACTGCGCGACGGTGCGGCGAATCAGCCAAGTGGCCAGCAAGGCATAGACCAGCGCAGCGACCAGCGCACTGAAGGCCAGCGGCATGCGATCACCGTCCAGCAGGGCCGCCTGAAGGGGGAACGCCAGCAGGGGCAATCCAAAGGTCAGCGTGGTACTGACCGCGCGACCGCCCGCTGGCGCACGTAACGAGGTCAGCACCGGTATCAGCAGGTAGAACGCACTGAACAACAACAGGAACGGCTCGATGCTGGCAAACAACTCGGGACGGTAGTACTGCTTGCCCCACAGCGCACCAATACCGAAGGTGAAAACAAAACCCAACATGTTCAGCGCATGCCAGTTGCGACGCCAAGCGACGGCGAACACGGCCGCGTTGAGCACCGCGTAATAGCTGAACAAGGCAACNNGCCACCAGCAAGACCACCAGACCCAGCGCCATCGGGGCCGGGATCAGCCCGTAGTAGCGAAACGCGGCAAAGACTGTCAGCAACAGAACACCCAGCGCCCCGCCCTGCAAGCTCAAACCGAATGCCGGACGCGACTCGCGTTGCCGGAAACCGAACCACAGACCAACAATCGCCGCGAGCGCAATCGTCGTAAGCCGCGCCTCGATCGAAACCGTGAAGTAGCCCTGCTCAGCCGCGTACTTGAGTGCCGCCGCCACACCGGCAAACAGCACCAGCACGCCCAGCTTGACCGGCAGGTTTCCTTGGGTGAACCANNCCAAGGCTCACTCGATTTTTCCTTAGGGTCTTGCCCGGATGTAGCGACTTCCACGACCGGCGTCTTGGCTTCGCTTCTCGCCCATTCGGGCACCGGCGGCGGCCCCTTTCTGACTGGAGCAGGCGCGGCGTCGGTCACGTGCACGGGTCCGCCGGATTCGGCTCGACCTGACAAATCCGTCGACGTCTGCGCAGCCGTGTCCCGCTTCTCTCTTTGTGGCTCAGGCGGGGTGAGCTCCCGGCGCCGCAGTTGAAGCTCCAGCGCCTCAAGTCGGGCCCGCATTTCGAACACGGTTCCCAGGGTCCAGCCGAGCGCAGCGCCACCCAACAATCCCAGCAGAACGCGACCGGTATCGCCAAGCATGCCGCCCAGCACCGCCGATATCACCACCACAATCCACTTCATTGAACACTCCCGTCCAAACGCGTCGACAGCAGTGAGCGTCGTGCATGCGCCACTTGCGCCGCGATGCGCGACTACCCTGATTTCTGCCGCACTGTCGGCCGAAAGTACGCCAAATCGCAAGCCTCACGGACATTTGGCGTTCCCTCCGCGAGCACCCGCCGGGCTTCGCACCGCATCAGACCCGGTAGGCAATCCACTTCATGACTTGGCTGCAGGCGGCCATGATGCGGGGAATCGGCATGGGCAATTCCTTTGCACCGGCCGAACTCGCCTGTTCAGCGTGGCGCGCCTCATCAGCCATCATTTCGGCAAGAATCGCGCGACTGGCACCATCCTGTTGCGGCAGGGAATTAAGGTGCGCCTGCAGATGCGACTCGACCTGACGCTCCGTTTCAACCACAAAGCCAAGGTTGTAACCATCGCCTGCCAGCCCGGCCACGATACCGATGCCATAGCTGCCGACATACCAGAACGGATTCAACAAGCTGGGCCGACTCTGCAGTTCATCTAGCCGTTGCGCGCACCAACTCAGGTGATCTGCCTCCTCGTCAGCCGCGTGTAGCAGATGCGCGCGCAACGCCGGTGCCTTTGCCACTCGCGCTTGACCCAAGTAGAGCGCCTGAGCGCATACCTCACCGCTGTGGTTGATGCGCATCAGTCCAGCGACATGCTCGCGTTCGGCGTTGTTCAAGTTTGGAAAGCCAACCGCTGCCGCCGGACTCTCGCGGCCGGCCGCTGGCGCGGCAGCAAGGCTGGTACGCAAAGCGTGATCGACCTCCATCAGGAGCCGGTCGACCCAAGAAAATCGGCGCTCAAATCGCATCACATGGCCTCATCGATCACCTCCAAAGGATGCTGCATCGGCCGCGCCGCTGGTTCGGCAAGTGACTGCAGGTGCAGATGGCAGCCCACATTGGAGGTGCATCGTCGCGCTTCAGGATGGCTGGCAAACTTCGCCAACAGCGGTGCCGCCATCTGCGCTGCGCGCTGCGGAAACTGCAGCATGTGGGCACCTGCCGCGCCACAACATCCCTGTCGCGCCATCGGGCGCACCTTCAGTGCTGGGACCAGACGCAGAATCTCTTCCGCCGCCCACTGCCGACTGTCGGCACTGGGTCGAGACGTACACGGCGAGTGCAGGATGACTTCATCGGCAAGGGGACGGAATCGCCATGTGCGTAGTGAGGTATGCGCCAGCAAGAACGCCATGGCCTCGATCACCGGCAAGGAGTCGCCGAGCGCA
>DEHW01000129.1:16567-17972 GCA_002352135.1 Lysobacterales bacterium UBA2790 | reverse complement strand
AGAATCCGTCGCAACGCCGCCAAGGCTGCCTGTTCGGCGTGGCGTTCAATGCAGCCCGCAAACACGATCACCGCAGGGCGACTGTCGAGCACCCGATCCGGTAGTTTCCTGATTTGCGGAGTTTGCAGAACCCGCGCCAGCCGCATCCATCGACCAGGCAGCCAGCGCGCCGGCCACGCTGTCAGGCGGACCATCGCCGCCAGCAACACGGGGCGCGCTACCAGCGCCAGCAAAGCACGCATCATCCACGACGATGACCGTCGCGGCCGCCGCAGTTGTCGACTCAAGTCCATGAGGCGACCGAACTTGACCTTGGCCGGACAGATCGCCTCGCAACGCCCGCAGGACAGGCAGTGATCCAGGGCGACCGAGTCAGCGCCCGACACAGAACTGGCTGACATCGCCATTTGCTGAACCAGAACAATGCGTCCACGCGGAGACTCTGCTTCGCGTTGATCCAAAGCGTAAGTCGGGCACACGGGAAGACACTGCCCGCAAAGGACGCAGGCATCCGCGAGCGCCAGGATCTGGCGTCGAATGTCGCCCTCAGGGGATCTGGACTCGCTCATGGGCTCGAGGAAACCTACTGTTCAGTCTTGGAAGATGCCGTACATCACCGCGTAGCGACGGCGCTGAACATAGCAGAGCGGACGCCGCAGGCCCGGTGAACACGTCGCCACAACTGGCCCCAACACCCTCATCCGCCCAGCAAGACTCTTGCGCGTTCCGGTTTCGACCGCTATCCTTCGCAGTCTTTCGTTCACGCATTCCCATTGGGAGCTCTCATGAAGACCTTCAGCGCCAAAGCGGAGACCGTCAAGCGCGACTGGTTCCTGGTCGACGCAAACGGCAAAACCCTTGGCCGTCTTTGCTCCGAAGTTGCCAGCCGCCTGCGCGGCAAGCACAAGCCCGTGTTCACACCCCATGTGGATACCGGCGATTACATCGTCATCATCAATGCCGAGAAGATTGCCGTCACCGGCAAGAAGCTGCAGGACAAGATGTACCACCGGTTCACCGGCTACGTCGGCAACCTGAAGTCTGAAACCTTGGGTCAGGCATTGGAGCGTCATCCCGAGCGCGCCATCGAAATCGGCGTCAAGGGCATGTTGCCGAAGAACTCGCTGGGCCGTCAGATGTTCCGCAAGCTGAAGGTCTACAAGGGCTCCGAGCATCCGCACACCGCCCAGCAGCCGCAGGCGCTGGACATCTAAGGCCACAGGACAAAGCTCATGGCAATTCAGCAGAACTACGGCACCGGCCGTCGCAAGTCCTCCACCGCTCGCGTCTTCGTGCGCAACGGCAGTGGCAATATCACCGTCAATGAGCGTCCTCTGGACGTGTTCTTCGGTCGCGAAACGGCACGCATGATCGTGCGCCAGCCGCTCGAACTGATCGGCGTGAC
>DEHW01000129.1:9581-16545 GCA_002352135.1 Lysobacterales bacterium UBA2790 | reverse complement strand
GCCACCCAGTTCTCGAAGCGCTAATTCGCCAGAGAGCCAGGCGGCGGTCCCAGTTGTTGGGAGATCGTCTAACGGTAGGACTGCAGACTCTGACTCTGCCTATCTAGGTTCGAATCCTAGTCTCCCAGCCAATTGGTGGTTCGGTCAGAAAGCGAACCACACGGAAAGCCCGCCNNGGGCCTATAGCTCAACGGTTAGAGCAGAGGACTCATAATCCTTTGGTTCAAGGTTCGAATCCTTGTGGGCCCACCATTCACGTCCGCTGACTTTCCACGCAGGAATCACTGGCCGCCGAAGCTCATCTGCTGTTTGGCGCCATCATAGGGAGCAAAGCGCTGACACTCGGACTGTGCAGACTGACGTGGTCACCATAAGTCCCCTTGCATCTCCCGCACCGCCTGGACTCACTGAACTGGTCTGATGAGCGCCCCGGAAATTTGCCTGGGTCCCTCGGTAGATGTTTCGTTCAGCCCCACTTACCACCAGCGGCAAGTCCCGCGGCTCGGCAACGGCTTCGAGCAGCCGTCTGAATTCGCGGCTAACAACGCATGGCGGTGGCGTCAACCTGCGTCTGTTTTGCGCGATAGTGTCAGGCCTTGGCCAAGTGCATTTTTGCAGCCACGACCGATCGCCACGAATAGCCAGGAGATGACGCCATGTTGCGCCGGATCGCTCTCAGTTTTGCAGCCCTTCTTCTGTCAGGCTGCGTGACCTATCCCACCTACACCTACGACGATGGCCGTGAGGTCACCTATGTCGATGACGACACCTACTACATCGAGGCGGGAAACGGCTATGGCGACTACTACGCCAGTGACGAGAGCTACGATGACCCATGGCGCTACTCCGCCTACTACAGCCTGTATTGGCCGATCCATCGTCTGTACTGGGACAGCTACTGGTATCCGGACTTCTATTACGGCGTCACCTATTTTCCGCGCGACTATTTCCACGTCGGCTGGGGTGGCATCTGGCGTCCATACCGCCCGTACTGGGGTTACCAGCATTGGTACGCACCCTATCGACATAGCTGGGTCGACAATCACTATGCGTGGTATTGGCATCGTGGCAGGCAGCAGGCCCCCACCTATCAACCAATGCCGCGCTTCGGTCATGCCCGCAACGAGGCTGAACGGCTGAACTGGTATCAGCAGAACGCCGCATCGGCGCGCGCCTCTCGTGCTGATCAGCGTATTGATACGACAGGTCGAGCAGGTTCGGGCAGCCATCGGAACACGCCTTCCCGAGAAGCCAGCTACGGCGCACGAGGCGCAACGAATGCCTCTGGCCGCCTGGGTAGTCAGCCCGCCACACCGCCCCGGTCTTCCGACCGCCCGTCCCGCTCGGCACAGCCTTACCCCACAATGACGCCAAGACCATCGGGTGACGCGGCGACCCTGCGCTATCCAGAACCGGCAATGCGCTCGAATACCGGCCGCACTGCGCGTCCGGTGGAGTCGTTCACCCTGCCGTCAAGTCCGCGTCCATCCCGTGCGGCACAGTTCGAGCGCGCGGAGACTCCGCGCGCCATGCGATCCGTGAACCCCGCATTCGAATCGACCCCTCGCGCTACATCTGATGCCCCGGCCGAACGGGTGCGCAGCATGCCATCACCCAGCCCACGCTATGCACCTGCACCGCGTGCAGAACCGAGCTTCCGCAGCGAGCCAGCACGCGCCCCAGCGCCTATTTCCCGCGCCGAATCATCCGCGCGCGGCGCAGCCCGATCTGCCAGGGACGCGCAAGACGAGCAGTGATATCGCCAACCTTGCGTTCGACGCTTGAGATTGTACGTAGCGGCTGAATGACGTCATCAGACCGCGTCGGGCTCGCAATTCGCCAACTCCGCCGCAGAGCGATCAATCCCTTGATCGCTCTGCCTCGATCTGCAGGTCGATGTACACTTCATCGCCCACCACACCCGGATAGCGGTCGATACCGAAGTCGCCCCGCAGCAAGGTCGCTCGCGCCGAATAACCAACCCGACGGTGGATGATCCAAGGCAGCTTCCGACCCAGCGCATTGCGTTGCACCTGCAGCACGACCGGCACTTCCTCACCACGAAAGTACAGTACGCCGTGAACCTCCGCATGCGTTTCATCCCTCCCGATGACCCGAGTCGAGACGAAGCGGGCAACCGGATAGCGTTTCACCGCAAAGAAATCATCGCGTGCCATGCGCCGGTTCCAGTCGGCGTGCCCAAAGTCCAGTGTGTGCAAGGGAATCTCCGCTTGCACCTGCGCTGATGACCAATCCTGCGGATCGAACTTGATCTCGCCAGAGATCGCCGACAGGGTCGCCATCGAGTCGGAGAATCCGGCGTGCGACACCTTCAAAACGACTCGCGAGTGAACCGGATCGATTCGCCAGTGCTGCGGGGCGGCCTCGACCACAGTTCCGAACAACCCGAGCACGCCAACACACACGAACCTGACCGACACCGTCGTCATGGCGATGCCCCGGAACGCGGGCTAGTTTGCGCGGATTCATCACGAACGAGCTGCTGCGCCAGTGCGGCGATGCGCTGAATCTGCGAGCCAGAATTGGCACGTAAAGCCGATTCAAATTCCGCCAGCGTGGCGCTGCGGTCCAAGCGACCGGTTTCAGCAAACGCCTTGACCATGGCTCGTCCCAAGCTGTCGAAGATCAACCCATAGGCCACGGCATGCATCACACCACCGCCCAACGTGCCCAGACCTGGAAAGGCCTTCAACGCGTTGCCCGCGATGGCCAGCACGATTCCGGTGCGTGTTCTGACCACTTTGGTGGCCTCACCGACCAAGGCATCCAGGTCCAGATCCCGCACCCGTAGTCGATGCAACACCGCCAGCTCACGTGCCATCGCCGTCGCCAGCGCACCTTGCAGTAGCAAGTCCGTACCTGGTGCCACGCTGGCCATCGCGGCCACGATGGCGCGCCGCGTATAACGGGTGACGATGCGCTCGGCCTCACTGGCGCGTTGCTCGCATTCCTGCACCGACAATCGTTGCTCAAGATGACTCAGCGTGGCCTTCTGTCGACCCGACTCGTATTTCTCAGCGCCCTCGCCTGCGATCACCAAGAGCGCTCGGCGTAGTGCGTCGATCTGGGCGGGATGTGGGTGCGACACGCGTTCGCGACGACCATCCGGCCACTCCTTTTCAAGCATCTCAACAAAGCCCGCGCTGACCGCCATCACCTCGATTCCCAAGGGCGCGTAGCGCGCCTGCAAGTGCCGCAGCAGGGTCGCACGCTCATCGCTGGCATAGCGATCCTGTTTGTTGAGCACCAGCACAATCGGCCGATCAAATCTCGCCAGCGCGCGCAGGTCAGCATCCTGGGAGCGCGTAAGGTCGGCGTCGGTGACGTACACCAACACATGCGCCCGCGCCGCCTCCTCCTCGGCAAGCCGAGCCTGCGTTGTCCCATCGACCTGTTGCCGCCCGGGCACATCGGCCAGCACGACCTGCTGCGAACCCAATTCGATGTCGTGCAGCGACACTTCCGCTGTCGATCCGCCGCGCACATCAATGTCGCCTTCTGCCGCGGGATGCAATGCCCGCAACAGACTGGTCTTGCCGCTGGAGATGTCGCCGTAGATCGCGACATACAAACGACGATCCGTCGCTCTGTCCTCCAATTGCCGCAACTCTTCACGCAACGGCTGGGTGTCCGATCCCAGCGCATCCAGTTGCGCGATGCGCGCTTCGATGGTCTTGCGATCCAAACTCTCAACTTTGGCAGCGCGACGTGATGCGGGACGCAGCAAACCCCACAGCAGCCATGCGCCCAATGCAAACCCCGCCAACGCCAGCAACAGCAGAGACCAACGAAACCACGTCGGCAGCAGTTGCATCTGCTGCCACAACAGCAGCGCTTCGCGACCCAATTGCAGCAGCCAGTAGAACCCGATCACCGCGATCAGAACCAGCAACGCAGCCAGAACACGTCGAACTAGCAGGGCAGTTGAATCCATCGGTTTTCCTCTCTCGATCAGCCAGCCCGGATGGCACCGGACGCTCACTGTGGCAGGATCGCAACCATACGGACTGCGAAGAACTTCCATGAACAGGTACGCAGCATACCGAGTCACGCCTACCAGGAGCCTTTCGGACTCGAAGAGAAATCGCCTACCGATTTGCTTTGACAACCTTGTTGCCACTGCGCGACGTGCCGTCGTCGCCTTGCTACTGTTGATTCCGCTGAGCGAAGTCACGCGAGCCGACGCGCCCCCCCATCGATTGCCGGAAACGCCTCAATTCGAGCACTTCGGGCCGGAGGACGGCCTGCCCTCCAGCACGGTCTATACGCTGGCGCAGGATGCCAAGGGCTATCTGTGGATTGGCACAGCGGACGGCCTTGCCCGCTACGATGGCGTTGGATTCAAGGTCTTTCGTCACGATCCTGAAGACCCGCACTCGTTGCCCTCCAATGTTGTGCAAGCCTTGCATGTGGACGCGCAGCAGCGACTCTGGATCGCCTGCGAGGGTGGCGGTCTGAGTATGTTGGCCGCACCGGCGCAGAGTCGATTCATACACGTCAACCACGCAACTCTGGCTGATTTCCAGATGGATGATGTCTATGCCATCGCATCGGATCAGCACGGCACCTTGTGGCTCGGTGGCTACGCCGCAGGGCTCTATGGCTACAATCCCGCCAACGGGTCCTTGCAGATTTTCCAGCACCGCGAAGGCGATCCGGATTCGCTGATCAACGACACTGTGCTGTCCTTGCTCTACGACAAGGGCGACCTCTGGATTGGCACGCTGGATGGATTTCAACGATTGACCGGGAACAAGTTCGCCACCGTTGACCTTCCTGACGCCACACGTCCGCAACGATTGATTGCCAGTCTGTACAAGTCGCCCCAGGGGCAACTGCACATTGGAACGCGCGCGGGCTTGTTTCTGCGTGGAACAGATGGCAATACCCAGTATCAGCCGGAGGCGCCCAATTCAGCCGTAATGACGGCGCTAGTGGATCAAGAGCGGTTGCAATGGCTGGGAATGCGTGATGGGCTGTGGAGCCGTCGCGAAGGCGAGCCGTGGCATCGCCATCCTGCGGCCATCGGCAGGCGAGGATCACTTCGTGGCGACGTAATCAATGCGCTGCTTGAGGATCACGAGAGCGGCCTGTGGATTGCCACGGTGGGTGGTGGCCTCAGTAGGCTCAGTCCACAGTGGCGCAACTTCAGCGTCTTCCAGGTGGGCCAAACCGCAACCAGTGTGCCGCGCGGCGTGGCGACTTCGGCTGACGGGTCAGTTTGGGCTGTCAGTCTACCGGGTGGACTTGACCGAATCGACTTGCAGACCGGGCTGGTGACCGCGCATCTCGGACCCGGGAGTTTCCCTGACGAACGGCTACATGCAGTCCTTGAGGACCAGCATGGATTGATCTGGATTGGCCACAGCAGTGGCCTCGTCAGGTATCACAAGGCAACTGGCACGACGATCCCCTTCGGCCAGGATAGCGCTCATCCAACGCCCCCTGGCTTCGTCGATCAGCTGCTGGAAACGCCTGACGGTATCTGGCTCTCCGCGCAAGGTGCAGGCCTGCAAAAGCGCGCAAGCAATGGCGATGTGATCGAAGACATCCGCGTCGGTCAGCAAGGGCTCGACAGTGCAGATACCGAACAGATCGCCCTAGGCCCAAAGGGTGAACTGTGGTGGTCTGGCGCGATTGGACTGCGACGCAGATCGCTGACCAGCGGGCAGTTTGAGCCGCTGCAGGGCGCACCAACCGACCGGGTTTTCGGTTTCGACTTCGCCCACAACGGCGATCTGTGGCTGCATCGGCTACAAGCCCTTGAGCGCTATCAAATCGACGGTGATCGTCTCTCCTTGGTCGAACGCATTGACCAAACCAGTGGATTGCCGATTGTCGAGTCCGGCGGCGTGATCGTCGATCTGCAGGGATCGATTTGGCTCACCACAGCGCGAGGACTTGTGCGATACCGCCCCGCCAACGACAGCCGCGCAGCGGACCTGCGTATCTTTGGCGTTCGCGACGGTCTGCCGAGCATCGAGTTTCACAAGCGCCCGCCCGCCATGAATGCGGAGGGCATCCTGATTGCGTCCACGCTGGAAGGTGTTGTCGCGTTTGATCCGCAGCGCTTGCGGTCGACAGAGGCCCCCTCGACGCTGCAATGGGAATCCCTGTCTGTCGCAAGAGGAGGCCGACGCAGTGAGCTCGCCCTTGGCGAGCCCACCCATCTCCACCACAACGACACCGATCTACGCATCGCCGTCCGTCTGCTGTCGTTTGCCGATCCCAGCGCCAATCGCTATCGCTTCCGTCTGCAAGGTGTTGATGCAGGCTGGGTGGAAACCGGCAACATTCCGGANNCACCCGCCAAGGCGCTGTACGCCCTGTCCTTGCTGCTGCTCGGCGCGCTGCTGCTGCGCGGCTGGCGCGCACGCCTTGCGGAGCGGCATCAACTGGCAATGGCGGAACAGGCGAAGCAACTGGCCGAAGAAGCGTCACGCGCCAAAGGCCGATTCCTTTCCACCCTTGGCCATGAAATCCGCACGCCGATGACTGGCCTGCTGGGCATGAACGAACTGCTATTGCACAGCGATCTGCAGCCCGCACAACGACAACAAGCGGAGGCGGTGCGCCGCAGCGGGCAAATGATGCTGCGGCTATTGAACGAATCGCTGGACATCGCCCGGATTGATGCTGGCAAACTGCAGATCGCCCTACAGGCCACGGACCTGCACCAACTGCTGCGCGACGTTGCCGAATTGCAGAGCGCACCAGCACAGCGCAAAGGCCTGCGTTTTGAACTCGATATCGATGCCAGTCTGCCCGTCTGGGTCAACGTCGATCCGTTGCGCCTGCAACAGATCCTGCTCAACTTGACTAGCAATGCCATCAAGTTCACCGAAACGGGCGCGGTACGCCTGCGCGCAGTCGCGCAGGCGACGCAAGGCGACCGGGTATCGCTGCGCTTTGAGGTGCACGATAGCGGTGCCGGAATGGATGC
>DEHW01000129.1:0-9475 GCA_002352135.1 Lysobacterales bacterium UBA2790 | reverse complement strand
GCGGTTGGTGGCCTGCTGCGTCAGATGGGCCACGCGGTTGACCATGCAGAACACGCGCTGCAGGCGCTGGGTCTGATTGCGCAACGTGACTACGCACAAGCGGTGCTGGACTTGGACTTGCCCGGCGTTGATGGACTGACCCTCGCCGGGATGCTGCGCAAGCAACGCCCAAACATGCGCCTGATCGCCCTCACGGCGCGCGCCGAAGCGGATACCGAAGAGCGCGCCCTCGCGGCGGGCTTCGCGGTATTCCTGCGCAAGCCAATGAGCCTGGCACAGCTACGCGATGCCATTGCTGGCGGCGACCCTTCCTCGTGATGCCGCGCTGGTCGAAGCGGCGAAAGCTACAACTCGATGTGGTCCACGCCACGCCATACCTGCAACTGATCCAGCACTTCCGCCAACAGTGGATGTACGGGCTCCGCAAGCAACGCTGTCCGCGCCAAGCCTTCGCAACGACCGAACAGACTCTGGCGAAGCTGCTCCTCGCCATGCACGCGGTGGGCAAGATCGTCCAACACTGCCGCGAACTCGCTTGGCGTCGGACTGAAGGGCAAAGCGGCGAACAACCCGGCCAGCGCCACAAAGATCGGCTGCGAATCCAGCGGCCAGCCATAGTCCTCGGGTCGATAGTCGGGCAATGCCGTATCGGCATCCGTCCAGACCCGGAAACACAATCTGGCCAGCGAGTGATAGAGCACACCCTCGCAAATCAACACGACGAGCAGGTTGCCGCGATGCGCAATCACCGTGCCCGCCTGACTATGCCACTCGGCAGCGCGAAGGAATCCTGTGAGGCGCATTTGATCGGCGAAGCCGGCTGCCTGCAACTGATCCAGAATCAGCAAACAACGATCCGCCTCGGAGTAGGCGCAAGCCTCGGTGATCACGCGTTCGAAGGCCGACAACTGCGGTTCCGGCACACTACCCGCCACCTCATCTGCACTGACCTCGACGGCGATTCTCGGCGGCTCGGGTAGTGTGAAATCGTGGTAGCACACGCGCGGATACGCCAAAGCCAGACCTAGGGCATTGGCAAACGCGGTCTTGCGCCGCCCTGCACTGCCATCGACATGCAGACAGCGCACATGGCGGGCCTCGGCGTCGAGCACACACTGCAAGGCGAAACTGTAGTCGGCATTCGACTCGAAGCCGTAGCGGGCAAGATCACTGCGCAGAGACATGGACGTTCCGTAGTGGCCTGACGGCGACAGTGTGGCGCATGGTGGGCTCACGCGGAAACTTCAGCCCATAAAAAAACCCCGCCGAAGCGGGGTTTTTGTTCGAAGCAGTGAGCGCTTACTCAGCAGCGATGATGCTGACGGTGCGGCGGTTCTTCGGGCCCTTGACTGCGAAGTTGACGACGCCATCCTTCAGTGCGAACAGGGTGTGGTCGCGGCCCAAGCCGACGCCGGTGCCCGGATGGAACTGGGTGCCACGCTGACGGATGATGATGTTGCCGGCTTCGATGGCTTGACCACCGTAAACCTTCACGCCGAGGTACTTCGGATTGGAGTCGCGGCCGTTACGGGTACTGCCGCCTGCCTTTTTATGTGCCATGACGTGTGCTCCTTACTTGCTGCCACCGGCGATGCCGGTGATCTCGATTTCGGTGTAATGCTGACGATGTCCCTGCTGCTTGCGGAAATGCTTGCGGCGACGGAACTTGATGATGTGAACCTTGTCGGCGCGGCCATGGGCCTTGACCGTGGCGGTCACTTTGGCACCGGCAACCAGCGGGGTACCGACGGTCACGCCGTCGCCTTCACCCACCAGCAGCACCTGATCCAGATCGATCGAGCTGCCTTCGGCCACATCCAGCTTTTCTACGCGCAGGGTTTCACCCTGCATGACGCGGTACTGCTTACCGCCGGTAACGATGACTGCGTACATCTGCGAATTCCTCTGTAGTTATTTTTCCTGCACTGGCAGCCACTTGCCCGAATTCGGGACAGCTTCTCGCTCCACGCCACAGGGCGATGGACACAAGACGGCCAAAACAGACCGCGCATGATAGGCGAGCTAGGGGGTTCTGGTCAAACTTTCACCATCGCAACGTCGTGACGACCACGTCACCGTGACACCTTACACTGGCCGCCCTTTGTCTCGACTCAAACCATGGACACCATCCGCATCCGTGGTGCGCGCACGCACAACCTCAAGAATCTCGACATCGAGTTGCCTCGGGATCGGCTGATCGTGATCACTGGCCTGTCCGGCTCGGGTAAGTCCTCGTTGGCCTTCGATACCATCTACGCCGAAGGGCAGCGGCGCTATGTCGAGTCCTTGTCGTCGTATGCGCGGCAATTTCTGTCGATGATGGAAAAGCCCGATGTCGAGCACATCGAAGGTCTGTCACCGGCCATCTCCATCGAACAGAAATCGACCTCGCACAATCCACGCTCCACAGTCGGCACCATCACCGAGATCCACGACTATCTGCGCCTGCTGTTCGCCCGCGTGGGCACGCCGCGCTGTCCGGACCACGGTCATCCGCTGGAAGCACAGACCGTCAGCCAGATGGTCGACGCGGTACTGGCCCTGCCCGACAGCGCGCGCTACATGCTGCTTGCGCCCGTGGTGCGCGAACGCAAGGGCGAGCATGTGCAGGTGTTCGAGCAACTGCGCGCGCAAGGACTGGTGCGGGTGCGGGTCAACGGCGAGATGCATGAACTGGAGGCCGTACCGAAGCTGGCGCTGCGGCAGAAGCACACCATTGAAGCGGTCATCGACCGCTTCCGTCCGCGCGAGGATCTCAAGCAGCGCTTGGCCGAGTCCTTCGAGACTGCACTCAAACTTGGCGATGGTCTGGTTCGGATCGCCAACATGGATGACCCTAAAGCCGATGAACTGCTGTTCTCCTCGCGCTACTCCTGCCCGGTCTGTGACTACTCGCTGACCGAACTGGAACCGCGACTTTTTTCGTTCAATTCGCCGATGGGTGCCTGCCCGAGCTGCGACGGTCTGGGCGTGACGCAGTACTTCGATCCGGCTCGCGTGGTCGGGCATCCGGAGCTCAGTCTCGCAGCCGGGGCAATCAAGGGCTGGGACCGACGCAATCCCTACTACTTCGCGATGCTCAATTCGCTGGCCGCACGCTACGGTTTCAAAGTTGATACGGCGTGGCGACAGTTGTCACCAGCGGTACAACAGGCGGTGCTGTTCGGCAGTGGTGATGAGGAAATCCGCTTCAGTTATCCCGGCGAGAAAGGCCGCATGGCGGTGCGCACGCATCGCTTCGAGGGCATCGTCAACAATCTGGAACGGCGCTATCGGGAAACCGACTCGCAGATGGTGCGTGAGGAGTTGTCGAAGTACATCAGCAATCGCCCCTGTCCCACCTGCCAAGGACAGCGATTGAACCGTTCGGCACGCCATGTGTTTGTGGCCGAGCGCACCCTGCCCGCCGTCAGTGCCTTGTCTATCGACGCCTGCGCCGCATTTTTCGAGGGCCTGCAATTGCCCGGCTGGCGTGGCGAAATCGCCAGCAAGATCGTCAAGGAAATTCGCGAACGACTACGCTTTCTGATGGACGTTGGGCTGGACTATCTCACTCTGGACCGCCAGGCCGATTCGCTGTCTGGCGGCGAAGCGCAACGCATCCGTCTGGCCAGCCAGATCGGTGCCGGGCTGGTGGGCGTGATGTACGTGCTGGACGAGCCGTCCATTGGCCTGCACCAACGCGACAACGAACGCCTGCTGGCGACCCTGACGCGCCTGCGTGATCTCGGCAATACCGTGATCGTGGTGGAGCACGACGAGGACGCCATTCGTCTGGCCGACCACATTCTCGATATCGGTCCTGGCGCTGGCGTGCATGGAGGCGAAGTCGTGGCGCAGGGTACGCTGGCACAGGTGCTGGCCTCGGAGCGATCACTGACCGCCGCCTACCTGTCGGGACGTCGCGGAATCGCTGTGCCGTCCGGTCGCAAGGCACCCAATCCCTCGCGCATGCTGCGTCTGCTCGGTGCCAGTGGCAATAACTTGAAGCACGTCGATCTCGAGCTGCCTGCCGGACTGTTTGTCGCCGTGACTGGCGTCAGTGGCTCGGGCAAGTCCACGCTGATCAACGACACCTTGTTCCGTCTCGCTGCCAACCGACTGAACGAGGCCAGCCATACGCCGGAACCCTTCCGCGATGTGCAAGGACTCGAAATGTTCGACAAGGTGGTCGACATCGACCAATCGCCGATTGGCCGCACGCCGCGCTCCAATCCGGCNNGGCTACAGTGCCGGGCGTTTCAGCTTCAACGTCAAAGGAGGTCGTTGCGAAGCCTGCCAGGGCGATGGCCTGATCAAAGTCGAGATGCATTTCCTGCCGGATGTGTATGTGCCCTGCGATGTCTGCCAGGGCAAACGCTACAACCGCGAGACGCTGGATATCACCTACAAAGGCCACACCATCCACCAGGTGCTGGACATGACGGTGGAAGACGCACTCCACCTGTTCAAGCCCGTCCCCACCATCGCGCGCAAGCTGGAAACACTGATGGACGTCGGCCTGTCCTACATCAAGCTGGGACAACAAGCGACGACGCTGTCCGGCGGCGAGGCGCAGCGTGTCAAGCTCTCGCGAGAACTGGCCAAGCGTGACACCGGCAACACGCTCTACATCCTCGACGAGCCCACCACCGGCTTGCATTTCCACGATATCGAGATGCTACTGGGTGTGCTGCATCGCCTGCGAGAACATGGCAATACGGTCGTCGTGATCGAGCACAATCTGGATGTCATCAAGACCGCCGACTGGATCATCGACCTCGGTCCTGAAGGTGGGCATCGCGGCGGACAGATTCTGGCGCAAGGCACACCCGAGCAGATTGCCCGTCATCCCTCATCGCATACCGGAAGATTTCTCGCCAAGCTGCTGCCCACCGCGGAGCTGGCAAGTGAAACGGTTGGGGATGCCAAGCCAATGCAACGCGGTCGACGTAGGGCCCAATGAGCACGATCCTCAGTCAACTCGACATCGACGTCCGCTGGCGCGATCTGGACGCCAACCAGCACGTCAACAACGCCATGTATCTGAGCTATCTGGAAGAAGCGCGCGTCGTTTGGCTCAACCAGATCATTCCGGACTGGCAAGCCACCGGCGGTGTTCCCGTGTTGGCTGCCGTGCAGCTGGATTTCCGCCGACCGATTGGTTATCCAGCACGCGTCCGCGTGCGCCAGCAGTTGAACCGACTGGGTCGCAGCAGTCTGACCCTGGGCAGCCTGTTGCTCGATGCCATGGACGAATCCCGCGTTTATGCCGAGGGCGAAGTGGTCCTGGTGTGGGCGAATCCGTTGCTCGGCACGGCCATGCCATTGCCGGATGCACTGCGCGTGGCCTGCGAAAGCGGTGCTGGATAGCCTGCGTGCGCCCCGCACTGTGTCGACTCTTTCTGTGCGCGTTGCGGCATGACGCGGAAGCACAGGGAATCGCTGACGGCTGGGAAACACGTTGCCTGCATTGTCGAGCACGACTGCAGTTCGCTCGCAGCGGTGAACCGCTCGGCGCCGGGTCACTGGAACATGTGATTCCGCAAGCCTGGTTCGGCAAACGTGCCGCATCAACGCTGTGTGCAAGCGTCGACAACGACCCCAATCATCCGCGCAATCTCGCCGTGGCCTGCGGGCGATGCAATCAATCAAAAGGCAAGGGACCGGATGCACGCGGCCCCGCCGATCCGCGCGCTTTGCAAGTGATCACGACGATGCTGGCGCGCCGACAGTCGCGCTGGCGGACACCGTCCTGAGCGGCGCATCGAGAAACCGCCGCACCGCGTCAACGTCAAAGGGCCAGACCAGCTCGGCCTGATCGGCAACGCGCTGCAATACCGGAACCCGGTCACCGAAACGCTGTTCCAATGACTGATGCCCCTCTATCCAGACACTGTCGAACTCCGGCAGTGGAACGGCAGCCAGAACGCGCATCGCAAGATCGCACAAATGGCATTCATCGCGTTGGAACAGGACGTATTCGGTCATGCGCTCGATCTTCCTCCCTGCCAATAGCACTCCATCTCCACCCCAGCAATCCGCTGCAGCACGCTGAGCAGCGTGCTGCGTCAGCACATGGCACGAACCATCGTGCCCGTTAAACTGGCGCGCCCCCGCAGCAAGTGAGTATCCCATGGCAGTCAGCGTGTTCGATCTGTTCAAGATCGGAATCGGTCCTTCGTCCTCGCACACCGTCGGACCCATGCGCGCTGCCGCACGTTTTGTCAGTCGCCGACTGGCCGAGGAAGGCTTGTTGCGGGACACCGCACGCGTGCGCGCCGAGGTCTTTGGTTCGCTGGCTTTGACTGGGCGGGGGCACGGCACGGACAAGGCAGTATTGCTGGGTCTCGAAGGCCATGAGCCGCACCGGATCGACCCCGACACAATCCCCGACACGCTGGCACGCATTCGCGGAAACGCACGCATCCGGCTGCTCGGCGAGCATGAGATCGACTTCAGCGAGAAGTCCGATCTCATCATGAACAAGCGCCAGAAGCTGCCGTTCCACACCAACGGCATGCGCTTCTTCGCCTACAACGCACAGGGCGATGTGCTTGCCACACGCGACTACTACTCGGTGGGCGGCGGCTTTGTGGTCAATCAGGACGAGGCCGCCGAGGACCGCATCGTTGCCGACACCACTGACCTGCCCTATCCCTTCCATAGCGGCGACGAGTTGTTGCGCCAGTGTCAGACCCATCGACTGAGCATCGCGCAGTTGATGTTCGCCAACGAACGAGTCTGGCGCGGGGAAACCGACATCCGCGACGGCTTGCTGGCCATCTGGGATGTCATGCAAGCCTGCGTGCGGCGCGGCACTCGCGAGGAAGGCACCTTGCCCGGCGGACTGCACGTGGGGCGGCGCGCGCCGCGACTGCAACAGGAGCTGGCGTCTCGTCCCGAAGCGGGTATGCGCGATCCATTGACCATTCTGGACTGGGTCAACCTGTATGCCTTGGCAGTGAATGAGGAAAATGCCGCGGGCGGTCGCGTTGTGACCGCGCCAACCAACGGGGCCGCGGGCATCATTCCAGCGGTGCTGCATTACTATGACCGCTTCTGTCCCGGCGCCAGCACGCAGGGCGTCATCGACTTTCTGCTCACCGCGGCGGCGATTGGCATTCTCTACAAGGAAAACGCGTCGATTTCGGGGGCCGAAGTCGGCTGCCAAGGCGAAGTCGGCGTCGCCTGTTCCATGGCCGCCGCCGGACTGACCGCCGCGCTCGGCGGCACCTGCAGCCAAGTCGAAAACGCAGCGGAAATCGGCATGGAACACAACCTCGGCCTGACCTGCGATCCGATCGGCGGTCTGGTTCAGATCCCCTGCATCGAACGCAATGCCATGGGTGCCGTGAAAGCCATCAACGCCAGCCGAATGGCCTTCCGCGGCGATGGCCAGCACAAGGTCAGCCTGGACAAAGTCATCAAGACCATGCGCGACACCGGTCGAGACATGCAGGACAAGTACAAGGAAACCTCGCGCGGGGGGTTGGCGGTGAATGTGGTGGAGTGCTGAGGCTCGCAACGACGCAGAAATCGATTTCATCCGCAACCGTTTTTTAGCTCGGGTTGCGTGCATTGGTTCACAGTGTTAGCGTTCGTTCATCTGACCCTCACGCATGCGATGGGGATTCGGTCACGGTTCCAGCATCAACCTCAGGGAAGAGGGTGATGCCGTGTACACCCAGCCCTACCGAACGCGTCAGAACCCGCAAATCACCGGCCCAACCGGCTTTCCGAATTGCCCGACAAAGGGGGTTTCATGCGTTTTGCTCATTTTTCCGTTCTGGCTCTGCTGACAGCATCCAGTCTGGCGATCGCCGCCGGTCCCGCCGAACGACGCGTCGGCCCCAGCTTGCAGGAAATTGAAAAGATCAATCAGCCTGCGGCTGCGCCGCGAACCGACTCCGCGGCGGCAACGGTTGGCTATACCGGAAC
This sequence comes from Lysobacterales bacterium UBA2790, assembly GCA_002352135.1. Lineage (GTDB taxonomy): Bacteria > Pseudomonadota > Gammaproteobacteria > Xanthomonadales > Xanthomonadaceae > Aquimonas. The sequence goes on along the minus strand of DEHW01000129.1, from coordinate 1,555 downwards.
GATCCCCGCCAGCCCGACCTTCAACCGACCAAGTTCATGCTCGGGCCTTTCGGGGGTCGGAACAGCGGTTGGATACCATCAACAGGGCTTCTCGGTCGACACCTCGGGCAGCTACACGATGGAAGTCCTGTCGACAACGATGCCTGCAGGCGACACCATCATGGTGCTCTACACACCAAGCTTTGACCCCGCGAATCCGCTGACCAATTGCACGGCCTACAACGACGATTCGAGCGGCTTGCTCTCTGCGATCACGAGCAACCTGACTGCCGGAACCCAGTACGTCGTCGTCACGACGTCGTTTGACAATGGCGAAGCCGGGGATGCAAGCAACCAAATCACCGGTCCGGGCAACATTTCGCTGGCCGGTCAGGGACCGCAAGCCGATCTGGGCGTTAGTCTCGTCGCCCCCGACGGCGTGGCAGTTGGTGGCAGCTATGTGTACGACCTGACTGCAAACAATGCCGGACCTGAAGCGGCAACCAGCACCGTCGTCACTGTCACCTTGCCCGGCGATGTGAGCTTCGTCTCCAGCACCTGCGGGGCCAGNNTGAACAGCTCCGTGTGCGTTGCGGTAAGTGCAACAGCCACGATTGATGCCACCGAAGGCGATCCCGCCTTGGCAAACAACACTGCCAGCGCCGCCAATGGCGGTGGTAATTTGATCGCCGATCCGAGTTTCGAAGATGGCTCACCGAACGGTTTCTGGGCTGAAAGCTCCACGAATTTTGGGACTCCGCTCTGCACCGCCGCAGGATGCGGTGGCACGGGAACCGGCACGGGTCCACGCACGGGGACCTGGTGGGCATGGTTTGGCGGTATCGCCGCTGCAGAAACGGGAACTGTGGGGCAATCGGTCACGATCCCGACCGGCAGCACTTCACTGAACTTCTATTTTGAAGCGCCCTTGTGCGGTGCAGCTGCGGACTTCATCCGCGTTACCGTCGACGGTACGGAACTGTGGCGCGCCGATGGCACCTCTTCCGCGTGCGGTGTTGTCGGCTATCAACAGATTTCGGTTCCGTTGGGCGCGTTCGCAGATGGAGGATCACACGCGATTCTGTTCGAGTCGACCTCCACTGGCGCAGCAACGACCAACTTCATGGTTGACGATGTCAGCCTGGCTTCCGCTCCCACCTGTGTAGCGGGCAACACCCTGCCCGATCCAGTGCCGCAACCTGCCGTCATCCCCGCCAGCAACGGCAAGACCCTCGGTTTGATGGCGCTGCTGCTGGGTATGGTCGGGTTTGCCGTGATGCGTCGCCGCGACTGATTTAACTGATTCCATCTCGAATCACGACAACGCCCGCCACGATGCGGGCGTTGTCGTTTTTGGACCATGTATCCCGGCGTACACCGCGCTTCAGTGATTGCAAGCTGGACTCGGCCCATAAACAACGACGGCCGCACTAGGCGGCCGTCGTTGTATCGCACAATCAGCGAATCAGCGTGCGCTGATCGGCACGTAATCGCGCGGTGTGGCACCGGTATAGATCTGACGCGGACGCCCGATCTTGGCTTCCGGATCGGCTTGCTGCTCAAGCCAATGACTGAC
>DEHW01000054.1:16824-17259 GCA_002352135.1 Lysobacterales bacterium UBA2790 | reverse complement strand
ACCGAGGATGAAGCCGATCCGACGCGGCAGGAGTGTCTCTCGAACCAAGTTTCTGAGCATGCGAATCGTCCGATTGGCGGAATTGCCGGACAAACACATACGCCGTTCGGCAGGCCGGGAGGACAGTTTCCCGCAGCAAAGTTCAGAGCGAGCGCAAACGCCACTTCCAGACCGGACCGTCCTCCGGGTGCGCGATTTCGCCCAGCCACTCAAATCCCAGTTTGCGCAGGATCACCGGTGATGGGCCGTCTTCGGGCAGGGTGTGGGCAATCACCTGATACCGATTCCGCTGCACATGCGGCATGGCAAGGGCCAACAAGTCCGCGGCCATGCGCGTAGCGAGTCCGCAACCCTCGTTGCCGGGAAAACTGAAGTAGGCGATCTCAACGACGTCATCATCCGGCGGCGCTGCAAAACCGCAGGTGCCGACGACTG
>DEHW01000054.1:0-16662 GCA_002352135.1 Lysobacterales bacterium UBA2790 | reverse complement strand
ACCAAGGCAAAGGCGGCGAAGAAAAACATCTGGAAGGCCGCGACGCTCAGCCCGGTATCGCCGATATGGCTGGTGACGGTGTCGTTGCGCACCGCCGCGTTGGCGATCAGCACCCACAGGTTGCCGACCGTTGTGGTCAGATTCCAGAAACTCATCACCACGCCCTTCATCGACTGCGGTGCCTGGCTGTAAGCGAACTCCAGACCGGTCGCCGACACCAGCACCTCGCCAAACGTCAGCAAGGCGTACGGCAGGATCTGCCACAGGATCGACAGTGGATCGCCCGCATCCATCACCACCTGCAGACCACCGATGGCAATCCACGCCAAGCCGCTGAAGGCGATTCCGGCGGCCATGCGGCGCAGCGCGGTCGGCTCGATGCCGAACTTGCGCAAGGCCGGATACAGCACGAGGTTGTTGAAGGGAATCAGCAACATCACCAGCAGCGGATTCAGCGCCTGCATTTGCGAGGCCACGAACCAGTCCGGCTTGCTCATCGCATTACCCTGGATCACCCAGGTCGATGCCTTCTGATCGAACAGCGAATGGAAAGGCGTGACCAGCGCGAAAATCACCAGCACGCGCAACACGCTGCGCACGCCATCAATGGCGGCATCGGGATGCTGGCCTCGCGCGCGTTCGAGCTGCAGCCAGGCACCACCGCCCACACCGGCAATCAGCAACACCAGTGCAAGGCAGGCGGCAATCACGAAACCGAGTTGCGGAATCATCAGCAAGGTAGCCAGCGCTGCGATCACACCGACGACCGCCAACACCAGACCTGGACGACCACGCCCTGCCACGCGCGTCAACAATGCCGTGCGCAGAATGCGTGAAAAGGCATCCGGGTCGCCCTCGCGATTGACCTCCACCTTGACGTAGCGATGGCGGCCAAACCAGAAAATCGCGGTGGCCACGAACATCAACAAACCGGGAATACCAAATGCCACGCTCGGCCCGTAGTGCTTGAGGAACAGCGGCATCAACAGCGAGGCGAACAGGGAACCGAAATTGATGATCCAGTAGAACGCGTCGAACACGATCTTGGCCAGATGCTTGTTGCTTTGATCGAACTGATCGCCGACGAACGAGGCCACCAGGGGTTTGATACCGCCCGCTCCCAGCGCAATCAGACCCAAGCCGGTGAAAAAGCCCGTGGCGTTGTGCTCAAACAGGGCCAGACAGGCGTGACCGGCACAGTAGATCAGGCTGAACCAGAGAATGGTGTTGTATTTGCCGAAGAACCGATCCGCCAGCCAGCCGCCGAGCAAGGGAAAGAAATACACCCCGATCATGAAGGTGTGCATCAGATCCTTGGCTGCCAGCTCACGCTCGCCCCCCGCAGTGATGTGCTGCAGCAAGGTCGAGGTGATCAGGAACTGCACCAGGATGTTGCGCATCCCGTAAAAGCTGAAACGCTCGCAACCTTCGTTGCCGATGATGAAAGGAATCTGGCGCGGCATCGCGCCCTTGGCGGTGGCTGTCATGACAGGCCCAGTCAAGGAATGGGCCTGAACCATACCGGCAAAAGCGTTAGCGCGGTGGCAAAACCCGTTGCCAAAGCAGCGCCAGCACCAGCGTCCCCGCGGTCACGCCGCTGCCGTTTGCCAACATGTCCAGCCACTCGAAACTGCGCACACCACCGATACCCTGCAGCACTTCCATCAGTGCGCCATACGCGACCAAGGCGATCCAGACAACGACCAACGACAGCGGTCGCCGCAGCAGGGGTCGCCATAGCAGAGCGGCGATGAAATACGCGGTCGCATGCCAGAGTTTGTCGTGACCACCGGTCGATACCGGCAGATTGCCCGGCGACAGCAGCGAGGCGAGCGTGATCACGATCAACACGCCCACATTGAGCGACCACCACAGCGGACGGCGATGCCAAAGGCGACTCACAAGCGATGACATTGATCCCCCATCGCAAACAGTGCCTCGCAATCCATGCCACGACTCAGCCCCATGACCTGGAATCGCTCACCCATTTCAGACGGCAGAATTAACCGTTTGGCTTCCAGCGCGCGTCGATGCGAAGCGACCGCGTCCTGTGGATCGGGCTGAGCGTGTCGCTCCAGGCCGTGCTGCAACAGGAAGGCGGCCTGTGAGGTGTAGCCCGCGAGATCGAGCCCCGCATGCCGACCAGCTTCGGCCAGCGCGGTGAAATCCACCGAGGCGGTGATGTCCTGCAAGCCGGGCCACAGAAACGGTTGATCGTGGGTGCGATGCCGGTAGAAACACGACAGCGTTCCGGTGCGGCGTTCGGGCAGGTAGAACTCACGACGCGGATAGCCATAGTCGACAAACAGGGCCAGCCCTTGCGCCAGCGATCCACACACCGCATCCAGCCAGTAAGGCAGTTGCGGCAGACATTCGGAAACGTAACCGTCTTCCCATTGCGGCTGGTCCAGATACCTGCGCAGGTGGCGCACCGCGCCGCCCACCAGGCCATCGGCCGGACGCGACAGCCAGACGAAGCGTCCGTCGTCGACAGCTACGCACTGCTCCCACACTTCGCCCTCACGCCATTCGAAACGCGTGGTCGGCAAGGCATCCAATACCTCGTTGGCGAACAGCACACCACGCCAATCCGACTCGGGCAGACGATCCAGCCATTCGACGCGCGCAAACTGCGTTGGCGACAGATTGACCGCCAAACGATCACGTTGCCGCTCGCGCAGATCGGCGCTGGGTTCGAGGATCGCGTAACGGCGCGGCAGCGCATTGGCGGCATCCAAGGCGCGTAGCGCGTCCACCGCAAACGCACCGCTGCCGCCACCGAGCTCGAGCACCTCTGCTTGGTCGCCAATCGCGCGCAACACCGGCGCAATTGCCTGTGCGACGCAATGCGCGAACAGCGGCCCCAATTCGGGGGCGGTGATGAAGTCACCCTCGGCACCAAATTTGCTGGCTCCTGCGCTGTAGTAACCCAGTCCCGGTGCATACAGGGCGAGCTCCATGAAGCGCGAAAACGCAATCGTCCCGCCTTCGGCCTCGATCAAGGCCGTGATGGCCTGTTGCAAACGCGCGCTATGGGCCAGCGCATCGGCGTCTGGCTCGGGCAGGTCCATCGGGATCATGATGCAATCTTCAGATAGGGCGGCGCAGACTGCCGCCGCAGAATCGCAAGGATAATCCATGCCCTCGCACGCGATGAGATCAGCCGCACCACAACCCGTCGCACTGATCACCGGCGCCGCGCGGCGGATTGGTGCGGTCATCGCGAGAACGTTGCATGCGGCGGGATTCGATGTGGTCCTGCACTTCCAGCACTCCGCCGAGGCCATGCTTGCCCTGCAGGAATCGCTGGAAGCCGAACGTCCAGGCAGCGTGCTGACCGTCGCTGCCGATCTCGCCGACCCGCGCGCCGCCTCGCATCTGGTCGATGCCACACTGCAGCGCTTCGGACATCTCGACGCACTGATCAACAACGCGTCGAGCTTCAAGCCCACGCCGGTCGGGCACACCACGCAAGCCGACTGGGATCAGTTGTTCGCCAGCAACGCCCGCGCGCCGTTCTTTCTTTCACAGGCGGCTGCACCCGCGCTGCGCGCGCAGCAGGGCAGCATCGTCAATCTGGTCGACGTGTACGCCGAACGCCCACTGCCCGAGCATGCCATCTACTGCATGGCCAAGGCCGCACTGGTGATGATGACCCAAGCACTGGCCCGTGACCTCGGCCCGCAGATTCGCGTCAACGCCGTCGCTCCTGGTGCCATCCTGTGGCCGGATGAGGGGAAATCCCTCGACGCCCAACAGGCCCTGCTGCAACGCACCGCCCTGCAACGCACCGGCCATCCGGACGATATCGCGGAAGCCGTGCGCTGGCTGATCATGGACGCCCACTACACCACCGGGCAGNNGTCACCACCCACTGTCCGTCGACGCAACGTGCCTCCGCGCCCACGCGAAGCGTGCCGGAGGGATGTCCGAAGCGCACCGCACTGCGCTCGCCACCGCCGGCGGCCTGATTCACCAGGGTGCCGGGAATGGCTGCCGCTGTACCAATCGCCACGGCGGCGGTGCCCATCATGGCGTGATGCAACTTGCCCATCGACAAGGCGCGCACGTTGAGATCGATGCTGTCGGCATCGATCACTTTTCCGCTGGAGGCGGTGTAGGTCGATGATGTGGCCACGAAGGCGATCTTTGGCGTGTGCTGACGCTTGAGTGCTTCTTCCGGCGTGCGGATCAGGCCCATGCGCAAGGCACCCGCGACGCGAATGGCTTCAAGCCTGGCGAGTGCGGCCTTGTCCTCGTTGATAGCGGGCTGCAACTCGGTGCCGTCGTAGCCGATGTCGGCGGCGTTGACGAACACGGTGGGAATGCCCGCTGTGATCATCGTCGCCTTCAGCGTGCCCACGCCGGGCACGTCCAGTTCATCGACAAGATTGCCGGTGGGAAACAATGCGCCACCACCCTCGCCTTCGCCCTCGTCGGAGGGATCAAGGAACTCCAGCACGATCTCGGCGGCGGGAAAGGTCACGCCATCGAGTTCGAAGTCGCCGCTCTCCTGCACCTGCCCATCGCTGACCGGCACATGCGCGATGATGGTCTTGCCGATATTGGCCTGCCAGATACGCACGCGGCAGATGCCGTTCTGTGGAATCCGCTCAGCGGCGACGTAGCCCGCGTGCAGTGCGAAGGCACCCGCTGCCGTCGACAGATTGCCGCAGTTGCCCGACCAGTCGACGAAATCGGTGTCAATCGACACCTGTCCGTACAGGTAATCGACGTCGTGATCCGGCTGCGTGCTTGGCGACAGGATCACGCACTTGCTGGTCGAGGAGGTCGCACCGCCCATGCCATCGGTGTGCTTGCCGTACGGATCCGGCGAACCGATCACCCGTTGCAGCAATCGATCCCGCGCCGCACCGGGAATGCGTGCCGCTTCCGGCAGATCCTCAAGGCGGAAGAACACGCCCTTGGACGTACCACCGCGCAGATAGGTGGCGGGAATCTTGAGTTGCGGTGCTGCGCTCATCGACAGTCCTTGCATAATCACACCTTGCCCGCCAGAAAATCCTGTGCGAAGCGCTGCAGGACGCCGCCCGCGTCATAGATCGACACTTCTTCGGCGGTATCCAGTCGACAGGTGACCGGCACTTCGATGCACTCGCCGTTGCGACGCTGGATGCGCAAGGTGAGTGTGGCGCGTGGGGTACGTTCACCGATCACGTCGAAGGTTTCGGTGCCATCGATGGCGTAGGTCTTGCGCGTGTCGCCGGGTTTGAACTCCAGTGGCAGCACGCCCATGCCGATCAGGTTGGTGCGATGGATGCGTTCGAAGCCTTCGGCGACGATCACTTCGACGCCCGCCAGACGAACGCCTTTCGCGGCCCAGTCGCGCGAGCTGCCCTGGCCGTAGTCGGCCCCCGCAACGATGATCAACGGCTGGCGGCGCTGCATGTAGGTTTCGATGGCCTCCCACATGCGGGTGATCTGGCCTTCGGGCTCGATGCGCGCCAGCGAGCCCTTCTTCACTGCGCCATCCACCACCACCATTTCGTTCAGCAGGGTCGGGTTGGCGAAGGTGGCGCGCTGTGCGGTGAGGTGGTCGCCACGATGTGTGGCATACGAGTTGAAGTCTTCTTCCGGCAAGCCCATCTGCGCCAGATACTCGCCTGCTGCGCTGTCGAGCAAGATCGCGTTGGAGGGCGACAGATGATCGGTCGTGATGTTGTCGCCGAGCACCGCCAGCGGACGCAGACCACGCAGGCTGCGCTCACCCGCCAATGCCCCTTCCCAGTACGGCGGACGGCGAATGTAGGTGCTTTGCGGGCGCCACGGATACAGCGGGCTGACCTTCTCGGTCTGCGCGCCGGAGCGCGCGAACATCGGCTCGTACACGGCGCGGAATTGTTCGGGCTTGACGTGGGCGGCGACGATCGCATCGATCTCGGCATCGCTGGGCCAGATGTCCTTCAGACGCACTTCGCTGCCGTCCGCATCGATGCCGAGCACATCGCGTTCGATATCGAAGCGCACCGTCCCTGCAATGGCATAGGCCACCACCAGCGGCGGCGAGGCCAGGTAGTTGGCGCGCACGTCGGGGTTCACCCGGCCTTCGAAGTTGCGGTTGCCCGANNCCACCAGCGGCGGCGAGGCCAGGAAGGCCTGTTTGGCATACGGATGAATGCGTCCGTCGAAATTGCGATTGCCGGACAGCACCGCCGTGGCATACAGATCGCGCTCGATGATCTCTTGCTGGATCTTCGGGTCCAGCGCGCCACTCATGCCGTTACAGGTCGTGCAGGCAAAGGCGACGATGCCGAAGCCGAGCTGCTCCAACTCGGACAGCAGACCGGCAGACTCCAGATAGAGAGGCACCGCCTTCGAGCCCGGTGCCAGCGATGTCTTGACCCAGGGCTTGCGCACCAATCCCCGCGCATTGGCGTTGCGCGCGAGCAGTGCTGCGGAGATGACGTTGCGCGGGTTGCTGGTATTGGTACACGAGGTGATGGCCGCGATGATGACCGCACCATCCGGCATCTGCCCCTGCGCTTCCTGCGCGCGCGCCGCATCGAGCCCCACGGCGATCCCGCGCTCTTGCAGTGCCGAGGTAGGAAGGCGTTTGTGCGGATTCGACGGACCCGCCATGTTGCGCACCACACTCGACAGATCGAACTGCAGGCAGCGCTCGTAGTCGACCTCATCCAGTTGATCGGCCCACAGTCCCAGCTGCTTGGCGTAGCGCTCGACCAGCACGACCTGGGAATGCTCGCGCCCGGTCAGCCGCAGATAGTCGAGGGTGTTGTCGTCGATGAAGAACATCGCTGCCGTCGCGCCGTATTCGGGTGCCATGTTGGAGATCGTCGCGCGATCGCCCAAGGTCAGCGCCTTGGCGCCTTCCCCGTGGAACTCCAGGTAGGCACCAACGACTTTTTCCTTGCGCAGGAATTCGGTCAGGGCCAACACAATGTCAGTGGCGGTGATGCCCGGCTGTCGTTGACCGGTGAGGCGCACGCCGATGATGTCCGGCAAGCGCATCCAGGACGCGCGACCCAACATCACGTTCTCGGCCTCCAGGCCGCCGACACCAATCGCGATCACACCCAGTGCATCGACATGCGGGGTGTGCGAGTCGGTTCCCACACAGGTATCTGGAAAAGCCACGCCTTCCTGCGTGGCGATCACCGGTGACATCCGCTCCAGATTGATCTGATGCATGATGCCGTTACCTGGCGGAATGACATCGACGTTGCGGAAGGCATGTTTGGTCCAATCGATGAAGTGGAAGCGATCATCGTTGCGCCGATCCTCGATGGCGCGATTGCGCTCAAACGCATCCTTCTCGAAACCACCGTGTTCCACCGCCAGCGAGTGATCGACGATCAATTGCACCGGGACCACCGGATTCACCTTGGCCGGATCGCCGCCCTGATCGGCGATGGCGTCGCGCAGCCCCGCCAGGTCGACCAGTGCGGTCTGTCCCAGGATGTCGTGGCAAACCACGCGCACCGGAAACCAGGGAAAGTCGATGTCGCGCTTACGCTCGATCAGTTGCCGCAGGTAGTCCTCCAGACGACCGGGCTCGGCGCGACGCAACAGGTTCTCGGCATGCACACGGGCGGTGTAGGGCAGTTTGGCCCAGGCACCGGGCTGCAGCGCTTCCACGGCGGCAGGCGCATCGAAGTATTCCAGCGAGGTACCGGGAAGCGGTTTACGGAACGCGTTGTTCATGGGGATTCCATCCGGTTTGTCCAGACCATGCCAAGGTGGCATGGCGGCGAAAATCTATTGCGTTGTCATCTATTGCGTCATTGCAGGCAACTCGGTCAGCGCGGGCTGACATGGATGGATTCCTGCCTTCGCGGGAATGACGAGCAGAAGCAACGGCATGGATCACTTCACGCGGTGCAGGCGCACCTTGTTGAAGCCTTCGTATCGTCATGCCCGCGAAGGCGGGCATCCACATACTTGCCACCTGCGCTTCGCCTGCACCACGTTGGGGACATGCCACGCCAGTCGACCCACACACCCGTCCGCGCGGCGACTATTTCCGCTCGGCAAGCGGCACGAACGCCAGATCTTCCGGTCCCACGTAGTTCGCGCTGGGTCGAATGATCTTGCCGTCGATGCGTTGCTCGATCACGTGCGCGCTCCAGCCCGAGGTGCGCGCGATGACGAACAGCGGGGTGAACATCGCCGTCGGCACGCCCATCATGTGATAGCTGACTGCGCTGAACCAGTCGAGGTTGGGGAACATCTTCTTGATCTCCCACATCACCGACTCCAGACGCTCGGCAATGTCGAACATCTTGCGCGAGCCGACCTCATCGGANNAGCTCCTTGGCGACCTGCTTGATCACCACATTGCGCGGATCGGAAACGGTATAGACCGGATGACCGAAGCCGATCACCACTTCCTTGCGCTCGACGCGCGCACGGATGTCGGCCTCGGCCTCGTCCGGCGTGTCGTAGCGCTTCTGAACCTCGAAGGCGACCTCGTTGGCGCCGCCATGCTTGGGACCACGCAGCGCGCCAATCGCACCGGCGATACAGCTGTACATGTCGGAGCCAGTGCCAGCGATGACGCGTCCCGTGAAGGTACTGGCGTTGAACTCGTGCTCGGCATACAGCACCAGCGAGGTGTGCATGGCCTTGACCCAACTCTCGCGCGGCTTCTCGCCATGCAACAGGTGCAGGAAATGTCCGCCGATCGAATCATCATCGGTTTCGACTTCGATGCGCTTGCCGTTGTGGCTGAAGTGGTACCAATACAGCAGCATCGAGCCCAGCGAGGCCATCAGCTTGTCGGCAATGCCGCGCGCGTCCGGATGATTGTGATCGTCCTTCTCGGGCGTCAGGCAACCCAGCACCGACACGCCGGTGCGCATCACATCCATCGGGTGCGCCGAGGGCGGCAATTGTTCGAGTGCGGTTTTCAGCGCCGCAGGCAGGCCGCGCAGGGATTTCAGCTTGCCCTTGTAGGCCGCCAGCTCGGCGACGTTCGGCAGTTTGCCGTGGACCAGCAGATGTGCGATTTCCTCGAACTCACAGGCACGGGCCACGTCCAGAATGTCGTAGCCACGGTAGTGCAGATCATTGCCACTGCGACCGACGGTACACAGGGCGGTGTTGCCTGCAGCGGTGCCCGACAGGGCAACGGACTTCTTGGGCTTGAAACCGGGAGCGGGGGCGGCGGATTCGGACATNNCCGTCGCGGCGGATCGCGGTATAGGTATTGAGCGCCGCTTTGTTCATGGCGCGGAAGGCCGACAAGGGGTACAGCACCATCGCCACGTCGGCAGCGCCCAATTCATCGACGGTGAACAGCGGCGTCGAACCGAACTCGGTGATGTTCGCCAACACCGGCACTTTCACCGCGGCGGCAAATTGTTTGTACATCGTCAGCTCGGTCATGGCCTCGGGGAAAATCGCATCCGCACCGGCTTCCACACACGCGACAGCGCGCTCGATGGCCTTGTCCAGACCTTCCACCGCCAGCGCATCAGTGCGCGCCATGATCACGAAATCGGCGTCGCTGCGCGCATCGACCGCCGCCTTGATGCGGTCCACCATTTCCTGCTGGGTGACGATCTCTTTGCCGGGGCGATGACCGCAGCGCTTGGCACCGACCTGATCTTCGATATGCATTGCGCCCGCACCGAACTTGATCAGCGACCGCGTGGTGCGCGCCACGTTGAAGGCCGACGGACCAAAGCCGGTGTCGACGTCCACCAGCAAGGGCAGATCACACACGTCGGTGATGCGGCGCACGTCGGTCAGCACATCGTCCAGACCCGAGATGCCCAGATCGGGCAAGCCGAGTGAACCGGCGGCCACGCCGCCGCCCGACAGATAGATCGCCTTGAATCCCGCCGACTTGGCCAGCAAGGCGTGATTGGCATTGATCGCACCGGGAATCTGCAAGGGCTTTTCGGCAGCGAGCGCGGCGCGGAAACGGGCACCGGCAGTGGACTGGCTCATGGATGACTCCTGGGGCGAAGGAATGTGTGCGGCCTCTCCATCAAGCTTCGTGCCAAATCCCTGTTGCGTTGCGACATGTCTGACAGAGCGCGTCATTGCTGACTGTTCGATGCCTTCCCCATGCCGACGTTTCATGTGACGAAACATTGGGTGTTTCATGTTTCATAGCGTAATGAAACAATCCGCCCATGCATCCTCGCCGCGCCGACGCACCCACACCACGCCTTCCGGTCATCTGGACGGTGGCTGTGTCGCGCCTGTCGCAGCTCTTCAACGAAGTCATTCCCGAGTTCGATGGGCGCGCCGAGATTCATGCCATCCCGCTCGGCTACGACGAAGCCGTGCAACACATCCGGCAACGTCTGCAACGTCAGCCTTGCGATGTGCTGATTTCCGCCGGATCGAACGCCGCCTATCTGCGCAATCGCGTCGCCAGACCGCTCGTTCTTGTTCGCGCCAGCGGATTCGATCTGATGCAGGCACTCAGCCGCGCCAGGCGCATCAGCGAACGCATCGGCGTGGTCACCCACGAAAGCGATCTGCCGGTGTTTGCGGAATTCCAGCGCAGCTTCGGACTGGACATCGCGCAGCGCAGCTTCGTTACTGCCGAAGATGCCCGCGCCTGTGTCGCCGATCTGATCGCCCGTGGCGTTGGTGCCATCGTTGGCACCGGACTGGTCACCGATCTGGCCGAACAAGCGGGTGTCACGGGCGTCTTGATGTATTCCGCCGAGTCGATCCGGCAAGCCTTCGACAGCGCACTGGATGTCGCCCGACCCTTGTTACAGGAACACCGCGACAGTCCGCGCCGACGCAGCAGTGCCACCCGCTTCGGACTGGACGACCTGAGCGGCGAAAGCCAGGGCATGCATGAGCTGCGCGAGCGCATTCAGCAGGCCGCGCAAAGTGAGGCCACGGTGCTGATTCAAGGCGAATCCGGCACGGGCAAGGAGCTTGCCGCGCAAGCCCTGCATGCCAGTAGCGCGCGACGACGCGGACCGTTTGTCGCGGTCAACTGCAGCGCCATTCCCGAATCCTTGCTGGAATCCGAATTGTTCGGTCACGACGACGGCGCATTCACCGGCGCGCGACGTGGCGGACGCAGCGGGCTGATCGAGGCCGCCCATCGCGGCAGTCTGTTTCTGGACGAAATCGGCGATATGCCGGGCAGCCTGCAGACCCGCCTGCTGCGCGTGCTGGAAGAGCGTGAAGTGCTGCGCCTCGGTGCCACACAAGCGCACAGCGTGGACGTCCGCATCATCGCAGCAAGTCACGTTGACCTGCGCCACGCGGTGCAAGAAGGTCGTTTTCGTCGCGACCTGTTCTATCGACTTGATGTCCTGCGTCTCGTCATGCCCAGCCTGCGCGACCGCCCCGACGACCTGCCCGCATTGATCGACGCGCTACTAACCCGCCTGCGTTCCCGCAACCAGAGCGCCCCGGCACTGCACTTCAGCACCGACGCCTTACCACTCCTGCAAGCCCACAGCTGGCCCGGCAACGTTCGCGAACTGCGCAACCTGCTGGAACGCCTGTTGATCAGCCGCCCGGACCAGGGCCGCGTCGACAGTGCCCTGCTGTTTCGTCACGCCCCGGAACTGGCCACCCACAGCGCCCCCGCATCCCCAACAACACCCGTCCTGCACGCCACATCAGCCCCATCGCAAAGCACGCGCCCCAGCCCGAAGGCACTAAACGAGGCGCTCGCGCACTACGGCAGCCGCGAAGCTCTGCAAAAGGCATGGGGAATATCGAGGACGACGTTGTGGCGCTGGATGCGATCCGCAGACTGAACACGCGTCGAGGTCAGTAGTCACCTGGCGAGTTTCCCGAGGCGATTTCAACCCGTCGCGATTTTCATGTCGTGGACCTCACCACGCGGCTTGCTCGGCAACGAATGCCGCAGCAATCGCCAAACCACTTGGGCGAACTGGCGCGGCAGGCTGCCGGTGTTGTAGTGCTGGCCGTAGGTGGCGCAGAGGCGGCGGACCTGTTTGCCCAACGCGGCGTAGCGGTTGGCGGGCAGCTCGGGGAACATGTGGTGCTCGATCTGGTGGCTCAGGTTGCCGGTCATCAGATCAAGCAGGCGACCTCCGCGCAAATTCGATGAGCCGTGCAATTGGCGCAGATACCACTGTCCACGGGTTTCGTCCTTGAGTACCGTTTTGGAAAAGGTGATGACGTCGGTGGTGAAGTGGCCGCAGAAGATCACCACCCAGGTCCAGACATTGCGGATCACATTGGCGAGCACCGCGCCAAGCAGNNCCTTTGAACCAGCGGCCCAGGTGCAGATTCTGCGCAGCGATACCCCATTCGAAAAGGATCGCGAAGACCACCGACACCAACGGCTGCAGCAAGTAGAACGGCTTCCAGCGCTGCTCCGGAAAGATGCGCAGCAGACCATAGCCGAGGTCTTCGTCCATNNGCGATGTCCCATTCGTAGCGCTGGCCCTCGAAGCGCGGATCGCGCATCCAGTCGTACTGTCCATGGATGACGTTGTGCGCCAGCTCCATGTTTTCGAGGATTTTCGAGAACGCCAGCAGGGCAACGCCAGCGATCCAGCTTGGCCAGAACAGGTTCGGCCACCACAGTCCGGCAGCGAGCGCGCCCAGCACCAGCAGCGTGCGACCGAGCAATCCGGTGTAGCGCACGGCTGCATAGACGCGGCGGATGTAGCGTGCGTCATTCGCACCCAAGGTGGGCAGCGTTTGGGCGCGCAAGGCATCCAGCTCACGCGCGAAGGCGTCCATCTGCGCGGGGCTGAGAACACGACTTTTCGGCGAGTAGATCATTCAAAGGTCCAGAACAAGATCGTCGGCGGCGGCATGCACGCACAGGCGGATGGAAGTCGATGGTTCCGACGCCAACGCATCGCGCTGCAGATCGCGACTGGCGCCACTGATGCGATGGCATGCGCAGGTGTTGCAGATGCCTTGTCGGCATCCGTGCGCTGGGCGCTGACCCGCCGATTCCAGCGCGGCGAGCAGAGGCTGGTCGGTGGGCAAATCCAGGCGGAGTCCCTGACGGCGCAACTCGACGCGCACCGTGCGGTGCTCGCTGGCAGGTGATGTGGGCGGCGTGAAGCCCTCGGCATGAAACGCTGCCGCCCCGGCTGACAAGGTCCGCGCCAGATCGACAAACCCGGCAGGACCACAGGCCAGCACGGTGCGCTCAGCAAGATCGGGCGCGAGCTGCGCCAGCGATTCGGCGTTGATCCGGGCCGCCGGCGCGCTGGGGTCGCGGGTGAGAAACGTGTTCACCCGGAGCAGATCGTGTTGCGCTTGCAATGCCTGCCATTGCTCGGCAAAGCACAGGGACTGCCGTGTCTGTGCCCAGTAGCCAAGCGTAATCGTGCCGCGCCAGCCGCGTTCCAGCGCGTCCAGCAACAGCGCGCGCAGCGGCGTGATGCCACTGCCCGCCGCCAAAAACAACAAAGGCTTGTGAGTGTCTTCGGGCAAGCGCAGGCCGCCATAGGGCTGACTGATCTGCACGACATCACCCGCCTGCAAGCGTGAACACAGATACCCGCTGACCTTGCCTCGGGCGACCTTCGCGACGGTAATCTCGATGTGACGCGCATCGCTCGGCGGTGCCGACAGGCTGTAACTGCGGGTGTGGCGGACGCCATCGATCTCGACCGTGATTTCGACATGCTGCCCGGCGACAGCGGGCGTCCAGCGACGCGGNNCGACCAGAAGCGCACGGGGCGCGCGGCGGACAAACCCGGCATGGGGGAATCAGCGGTGTGGATGCTCGACATGGCGGGCAATATACACATATCTGCACACGCGTGCATAAATACGTACAGAAATTGCGGGAGCTATGATGCCCTTGCCTCACGGAGTCCAATTCACTTGAATCCCGCCACCCACCCGACGCTGGACCACAGCCCAGGCCGCAAGCCGAGCATCAATCGCGACGATTTGATTGCCGCCGCTCTGCGCTTGCTCGGCCCGCATCGCAGCGTGTCGACATTGAGTCTGCGCGAGGTGGCGCGCGAGGCAGAGATCGCGCCAAACAGCTTCTATCGGCACTTTCGTGACACCGATGAACTGGCAGTGGCCTTGATCGAACTGGCCGGACAGTCGCTGCGTCGAATCATCGGCAATGCCCGCCATCGCGCGGATGACGGCGGCAGCATCGTGCGCAGTTCCATCGAGGTGTTTGTCGCCCAATTGCGCGCCGACAGCACGCTGCTGCATATCCTGCTGCGCGAAGGCACGGCGGGCTCGGATGCCTTCAAGGCCGCCGTGGACAAACAACTCACCTACTTCGAAGAAGAGCTGCACTCGGATCTGATTCGCCTCAATCAAGCACAAGGCAGCCAGCTCCACGACTCCCGACTGGCGGCCCGCGCGGTGACACGGCTGGTCTTCGCCATCGGCGCGACGGCCATCGACCTACCGGCTGAAAAGGATGCCGAACTGATCGATCAGCTCAGCACCATGGTGCGCATGATTCTGGCTGGCGCGCGGGCCTTGCACAGCGACTGAATCGACCTGTCGTCCAAGCACGTTGATCCTGTCCGTCCAACCCTGCCGTGACGCTTGTCACTTTATATTAGTGGCACCTAAACTAGACTCCATCTCGCCCTAGTCGACGGAGTCCGCCATGCGCTATGTCCGCACCGCTGCACTCGCCTTGCTCGCCGCCTGCGGCCTCGCCGCGCCGTTTGCCCATGCGCAATGGCAAGCGCTGCCAGACAAGGCGCCCGAACCCACCGACAATCCGACCACACCCGAGAAAGTTGCACTCGGCCGCATGCTCTACCTGGACCCGCGCTTTTCGTCGACCGGCACGGTGTCCTGCAACTCCTGCCACAACGTCATGCTGGGCGGCGAAGACAATCGTCCCTTCGCAATGGGTGTACACGGCCAGATGAGTGGTCGCAGTGCACCGACCGTGTGGAACTCGGCGTTCTACTCCGGCCAATTCTGGGATGGCCGCGCCGCGAGCCTCGAAGAGCAGGCCAAAGGCCCGGTCGTCAACGCGGTCGAAATGGGCATGAAGGAGCTGGATGGCGCGATGAATCGCGTACGTCATATCGAAGGCTATCGAGTCGCCTTTGCCAAGGCATTCGGTCCAGACGCCATGACCGTCGACAACGCCGCGAAAGCGGTCGCCGCCTACGAACGCACCCTGATCACGCCGAATGGGCCGTTTGATCGCTTCGTCAAAGGCGACAAGAGCGCGTTGTCAGAGCAACAGCAGCGCGGCATGGACTTGTTTGCGTCAGCGGGCTGCATCGCCTGCCATTCGGGTCCCGCGTTCAGTGGTCCGATGCTGCCGAACGGCATGGCCTTCCTCAACAAGTTCCCGACCTTCACCGACAACGACTACGTCGAGAAGTACGACTTCCTGAAAGATCTTGGCCGCTTTGAAGTCACCAAGAACGACGCCGACAAACACCTGTTCAAGGTGCCCACGCTTCGCAACATCGCACTGACCGCGCCCTACTTCCACAATGGTGCCGTGCAAACACTGGACGAAGCCGTTCGGGTGATGGCAAAGACTCAGCTCAATCGTGATCTGAGCGACACCGAAGCGGCTGATCTGGTGGCCTTCTTGAATGCCCTGACCGGCGAATTTCCAGAGCAGACAATGCCCCGCCTGCCGCCCACGCCTGGCACCACATTCGAGTTCAGCAGCGCGCAATAAGCCTGCGCGTTTGCTGCTCCCCGAACACCGACCGAGAGACTCCCCCCTCCTTGTTTCTTGGTCGGTCCAGCCCCGCTTCGGCGGGGCTTTTTTGTCCGCGATCCTTGACCAATTGGTATGGCATTGATCGTTTCGACGCCACCACTTTCGGCGCCCTCGGCTCTGCCTGCAATCCGCATCGGGTAACATGCGCGGACCGAGCGACAAGCGCACTGAATCGCGGTCGCCGCTGCTAACCAATCTAATACCAGTTGCGCTCAGCGCGACGGCTGGAGGGCCGCCATGAATCCTTTGCAGACCTTGCTCGATACCGATCTTGACCCGACCGAAACCCAGGAATGGATGGAGGCGCTGCAAGCCATCATTGGCAACGATGGCCCTGAGCGCGCCCATTTCCTGCTCGACCGCATGGTCGAGGTCACCCGCCGCGCAGGTGCCTTCCTGCCGTTTCAGCCAACCACGGAATACGTCAACACCATTCCTCCGCATATGGAGGCCAAGAGCCCCGGTGATGCGGCGCTCGAATGGCGCATCCGCTCGATCAATCGCTGGAATGCGATGGCGATGGTGGTCCGCGCGAACCGCAAACCGGGTGAACTGGGCGGACACATCGCCAGTTTCGCGTCTTCGGCCACCCTGTATGACGTCGGCTTCAATCATTTCTGGCGTGCACCATCGTCGGAGCATCCGGGCGATCTGATCGGTGTCCAAGGTCATAGCTCACCGGGCGTGTATGCCCGCGCCTTCCTCGAAGGCCGCTTGAGCGAAGCGCAGATCGACAACTTCCGCATGGAAGTCGACGGCAAGGGCATCAGTTCCTATCCACATCCCTGGCTGATGCCTGATTTCTGGCAATTGCCAACCGTGTCGATGGGCCTGGGTCCGATTACCGCGATCTACACCGCACGGTTCTGGAAATACCTGGAAGGACGCGGGCTGATGCCGAAGACTGACCGCAAGGTCTGGTGCTTCCTCGGCGACGGCGAGACTGATGAGCCGGAAAGCCTCGGCGCGATTGCCCTTGCGGGTCGCGAAGGTCTGGACAATCTGATCTTCGTCATCAACTGCAA
>DEHW01000244.1 GCA_002352135.1 Lysobacterales bacterium UBA2790 | reverse complement strand
CGCCAGCCCTGCGCATCGACCGCCGCGACCAGGCTGAGCGTCGGCACCTGCAACACCGGCGGCGCATCGCGCGAACCGCGCCGGGGAGAAATCGCCAGTGCGCTGTCGAGACGCATCTCGCCGCTCAGCGCGCCCTGTGCGGAGCGCGCTGCCATCGCCGACGCATGGATCGACCCCGCCAGACGCACCGGCAAGGCGGCGCGTTGCTCGGGCGAGAGCAGCACCGACAGCGAGCTCCACGGCAACTCGTTGAGCTGCATGCTGGCGATGGCTGCACCCTCGGCGGGCCAGTCGACCTGCGCACAGAGGCGCGCTTCCGCACCGTTGTCGATGCAGAACGGCGCAATACGTGTGGTGTCGCCGATCTGCAGGGCGACCTCTTGGCGCAGGTTCCAACTGGCCCAGCGCGGATTGACCGAGCTCACCTGCACACTGTCGAGCGTGCCCGACCAGTCGCGCCAATCACCACCGCCGTGGGCTTGTGCGCGCAGTTCGCCCTGCGCGGTCTGTAGTCTCGCCTGCCATTGCTGCGCGGATTGCTGGCCTTGCACCTGCACGTTCAGCGCACTGAAGGTTTGACCCGAAGCACTCAAATCACTGCCGGACAGATCGAAACGTAGCGGCGCGTCGCCGCCCCAGCCCAGTCGCCCGCGACCGCTCAGTGATTTGGCGGTGAAGCCGGACAGCGCCAGATCACGGCCTTGCGCGTCGACATCCAGGCGCGGCGCGTCCCGCGTCCCACTCACACCGAAATGCGCGTCGATTCGACCCTGCATTGGCAGGCCCGGTAGGCGCAGGGCCGCCAACTCCCAGTCCTGCAAGCGCCATTCGCCCTGCAGTTCATCGGCCAGCGACAGATCGCCACGCAAACGCCCCTCGCCCACCTGCAGCGCGGCGCTGAGTTGGGCTTGATCGCGGGCCTGCCAATGCAGCTCGACCTCGCCCGCCAGCGGAGTGCTCTGCAAACGGCCCCGCAGCTCGCGAAGCTGCAATCGGCCCTCGGTGCGGTCCTCCTGCCAGCCGCCTTGGCTGTGCACTTGCGCACTCAAGCTGCCCGCCCAGTCGGGCCACAGCAGGGCAGGATCGACCTCCTTGGCCTGCGCATCGAGCTGCCANNTGCCAGCCTTGCGCCCAATCCAGTTGCGCACTGCCTTCGAGCCTGCCCGTGGATTCCGCGTCGCTGCGTCCGCTGACGATCTGCAAGCTATGCAGCGTCAGTTGCTCGGCGTGCAGATCCGCCGTGGCCTTGATCGCAGCGCGATACGGCTCGCGCGACAGCACGATATCCGTATCCCACTGCAAGGCTTCCGTGCGCCCTTGCACCTGTACATCGCCATCCAGTTGCAACACACCGAGTTCGGGCAGTGCCCAGCGCAAGCGGGTCGCCTGCAGCTGCAGATCGTGGGTCTGATCCTCGCTCACCGCGAGTCGGCCGGACGCACTCAGCCGTCCCTCGCCGACCTTCAGTTGCAGGCCCGCGATCTGCCAGCCCTGCGGGGTTTGCAATGCCTGCGTGGGCGACAATTCGAAGGTCTCATCGCCGCGCTTGGCGACGCCTTCACTGCGCAGGAGATAGGCACCAGACGCGCCGCTCAGCTCGCCTTCCCAGCGGATGTCCTGCCATGGGTGTTCGGTGCTGCCTGGCAGCGTCCATGCCGCGCTGTGCAACAGCCATNNGATGCTGCCACTGCCGCGTCGTATCGATCTCGCCCTGCAGACGCAATTCGCTGACCGGCACGGTCGCGGTCTGCCATGCCTGCCCGCTGCGCAGGCGGGCTTGCTCGATCTGCACGCGACCGTTGTCCAAGACCAGTTGCAACTCGGCTTGCGCGATCCATTCCGGCAGGACATCACTGCTGCCCGTCGTGGGCGCCGCATCCAGTGACTGCATGGCAAGCCCGGTCACGGCCACATGCAACTGCAGGCCCAACGGAACGTCCAATGAGGGCAAATCGCGGACCTCTTCGGCCGTCGTGGATTCGCTTGGCCAGGTCCGCACGCGCACCTGTTGCAGGTCCAGCGTCTGCACGGTCAATCGCAGTGGCCAACCCAGTTCCGCGTTGGCGCGCAGCGTGGCGCGCTCAACCCACACCTCCAGACCATCGGCGGCATAGCGCAGACCCTCGATCTGCACGCCCTCACTCAGCACGCCGCCCACGGCAGTCCAACGCAGGTTCGCCGCCCCCAACTGTTGCTGCGCCAGCGTCAACAATTCATCCCGCCCAGCGGCGCTGTGCTGCACCCATTGCAGCAACAGCCATGGCGCGCTGAACAACGTCAACAGGAACGCGGCCAGTAGCAGGAACAGACTTCGCCAACGCCGTGAGCGCTGCGCAAGGCTTGCGGGCTTCGGAAGATCGCTCATCGTTCCGGCCCGATGCCCAGATGCAACTGCCAGCCGCGCTGCGGATCGTCGAAGCCATGCCCGAGATCAAGCCGCACCGGGCCAATCGGCGAACGCCAACGAAGCCCCAGGCCCACACCGACGCGTAACCCCTCGCTCACCTCATTGAACGCATTGCCCGCGTCGACGAAGCCCGCCATGCCCCATTGCTCGTCGAACATGTGTTCGTATTCGATGCTGCCGACCAGCAGATTGCGTCCACCGATCGGATCGCCTGCGGCGTCTTCCGGGCTGATCTCCTGGTAGGCATAGCCACGCACGCTGCGATCACCACCCGCATAGAAACGCAGGCTCGTTGGCAGACCCTGCAAATTACCGCCGAAGGTGCGCCCGAACTGACCGCGTGCGATCAGTCGTCCCAGCTCGCCCCACCCACGTACCCAACGTGCCGCACCCAGCACCTGGGCAAAGCTGAAGTCCGAGCCCAAGGCATCGCTGCCGAGCCGGACTTCGCCACTCAAGGAGAAACCGTTGCGCGCATACAGGGCGTCGTCGTAGCGAACCAGATTGGCCTGCAGCGAGGGATAGACCAGCAGCGCCGTGGCGTAGTCGCCCAAGCTGCGGGCGCGCAGATAGCGTTCGCGCAGGGCATGCAGGCTGGCGCCGAGGGTCCATTCACCAAAGCGGCCATCGCGACCTGCGACCGCTTCACTGATGCGGTTCTCGACACTGTCGGTGCTTTCTTCGCGGTAGCCCAAGCCGACAAAGTACCACCCATCAAACCAACGGTAAGCGGGAATTCGATAGGCGCTATCGAAGCGCGGATTGACCTGTGACCACTGCAGGCGATTGCTCCATTTATGGCCGCGCGCATTGACCCAGCGACGATCCAGACCGAGCAGCACACCGGCACCGGAGTCGGTGCCATAACTCAAACCGGCGCTGTAGATCGTGCGTCGCGAGGGACTAAGGTCAATCGTCACCGGTACCTGGTCACCATCGGCCATTTCAATCTGCGGCTGGATGTCGATGAGACCGAAATAGTCCAGATCGGTCAGACGCTGATGCACGCCAAGCAAAACGTCGACGTCGTAGGGCTCGCCCGTGTGCTCACCGACGGCACGCGCCAGCACGCGCGCATCGATGTGACTACCGTCGACATACAGCGGACCAAAGCGATAGCGCCGACCGCTCTGCCATTGCAGATCCACGTCCGCCGCCGAATCGGCGCGCGTGACCTCGACGCGCGCCTTCACCAGCTCGGCATCGAAGTAACCATGCGCCGCCAGCTCCGATTCGATATGCGCCTTGCTGCGACCGTAGGTGGAATGCACGAAGCGCTTGCCAACACTCGGCTTGAAGGCTGCTATCGCCATTTGGATTCGCGCGTCGTCACTGGCCGCGCCTTCGACGACGACGCTACGCTGCCGAAGCTTGGTCGACACGCCGCGCTTCACGGTAATCAGTACCTTGGCACCCTCCGCCGCCGACACCAGTTGCACGTCCACTTCGGGCGTGTAGTAGCCAAACGGTTCCAGCGCCTTGCGCACTTCACCCGGCGTCTTGCGGATCAGCCAGCCCAGACGCCCATCCGGCAGCGTCTTGCGCTCCTCGGCATCGAGCTGAAACAAAGTCACCGTCGCCCGCAGGTTGTCGGCTTGCTCACCTTTCAGCCCGCTCAAGTCGATCTGCGCCAAGCCCTCTGCATGGACGCAGTGCGCAAGGGCGAACAGCAGTGCCGTGGCGATCACCCTGCCTGCCCAAACTCCGCATGTTGCTCGCGCAATCAATCCCATTCCCCGCACAGGCCACGACGACGCGCCAAGCATACCCGCCCAAAGCAAACGCCCGGCAGCAGCCGGGCGTTTGGGTGTCACCGATCAGTCAGCAGACGATCAGAACTTCAACTCGGCACGGGCATACATGAAACGGCCGCCCGGCAGATCGTAGTTCGACGGGTCATAGCCATTCAGCGAGCAGGACAGACAGATCGGCGGGTCCTTGGCGAACACGTTGTTGATGCCGAAGGTCAGTTGCGTGCCACCGAGTACCGGTGCCTTCCAGCCAACTTGCAGGTCGTGATAGGTCGTCGCACCAAGATGATTGGTGCCCGCAGTCTGGTCCGAGCAAACCGGGAACGAGGCCGTGTCGCCGCATTCTTCGGTCATCTCGCTGATATGCCGCAGCGTCCATGCCGCCGTCAGATCGCCCATGGCCCAGTTGACGCCAAGGTTGCTGCTCCATTCCGGCAGGCCGGTGTCGTTGACTTCCACGCCCACGGCACGCGGCTGCACGGTGCCGATGCCGTCGATGGCCAGATAATCGTTGACCACGGTGTTCTGCCACGACACGCGGAAGGTGCCGAGATCGGTTTCCGGCAAGGTCCAGAACACATCGATGTCGAAACCATCGGTTTCGATGCTGCCGAAGTTGACCAAGCGATTCTCGAAGCTGCCAATCACGCCGGTCGACGCGCGCGTGATGCCATCGCAATACTGCGCGTCCAAGGTCTCCACGCACAGATCCAACTGGGTCTGCGCATCGATGGCCTGAATTGCGCCGTCGATCTCATGCTTGTAGTAGGTGACTTCCAGATCCAGTCGATCCGACCACGCGGTTTCCGTTGCGAACTCAGGACTCCACACCATGCCGAAGGTCAGGCTGTCGGCCGATTCCGGGTCGAGCGTGGGGTTGCCGCCGGTGGTGACCGAGATCTGCGAGTTGGCCTGCTGCGCACCGACCGGCACACCCAATGCGGCGCAGTTGGCCGCCGAACCTTCCGGCGCGGAACCGTCCAGACCGATCAGACAGGGATCGTCCAGCTCAGCATCAAAACGTGCGGCCGAGCCAAACAGTTCACCGATGGAGGGTGCACGGAAACCCTGGGCCCAGGTTCCGCGCAACAGGAATTCCTTGCTGAACTGCCAACGCAGACCGGCCTTGGCCGTGGTCTCACCGCCGAAGGTCGAGTAGTCCGAATAGCGACCAGCCAGACTCAGGTCGAGTCGGGAATCCCCTGCCGCATAGATCGGCACGTTGAATTCGGCGAAGTACTCGTCGACGTCGTACTCGCCCGAGGTCGGCAACGAGGCCACACCGTTGTATTCGCCCGCCACGGTCAGCGCATCCGGCAGATACCAGCCATCCAGTACGCGATGCTCATAACCGGTGGCGAACGACAGCGCGCCTGCGGGCAAGTCGAACAGATCGCCGCTCAGATTTGCCGAGAACACCTGCAGATTGTTTTCGCTGGAGTCACGAACGATGGGCTGGATGTAGGCCAGCATGGCCGGCGTGATCGAACCGGGGCCGCTGAAAATGTCGAGCGGCACGCAGGCCGGATCGGCATTGCAGCCCGCAATCGGTCCCAGCGCGGTGTAGATGCGGCGGATGTTGTAGCTGCCGTAGTTGGTCTGATCGGCCTGATTCGAGCTGCGCACATAGTTGGCATCCCAGAACAGGCTGCGATCCGCAAAATCGAAGGTCCCCTCCAGGCCCGTGGCGAAGTACCAGGTCTGCACGTCCTGGTAGAACTCGCGCGCCCCACCTTCGACCGGACGACGCGCGGCCAGAATCAGGTTGGCGCCCTCTCCCGCCGAGATCAGATCGAATCCGAACGGGTTGTAGGGATTGCTGGCCGAGATAACGATGTTGTCCATCCAGTAGTTGCCATTGCCTGGACCGAGGAACATCGGCTCTGGCGCGGCCTGATTCTTGGAGTCGCGCTGATTGAACAAGGTGCGCATGTACCAGGACACCGAATCGCTGAATTCGAAGCGCGCTTGGCCGAACACACCCTTGCGCTCGCTGGGCGTCAGCATCAGGTTGTACTGCGCGTAGTTGAAGCGATTGGCGGTGGTGAACGGAATGAAGTCGTCGGGATAGCTCGGGCCGTTCGGATAGAACTGGCCATTCGGCGTGGTGATGCTGACCGTCTCGCCGGTGTTCGGATCGGTGAACACGAAGCGACCGTTGGGCGTCGCCGACGAACCGAAGGAGAGACCCGTGCCGGGCTTGGGCACGCCCGCATGTTCGTACTCGGTGGAGCTGATGCCGTCCTGTTCGGTCAGGCTGGCCGACAGGAAGAAGCTGTAGCGATCGCCGCTGCCGCCGAAGGCCACTTCGCCGGACTTGGTTGCGCCACCGGCTTCGAACTCGCCGTAATAGACCGAGGCGGAAGCGCCATCGAACTCGCGTCGCGTAATGATGTTGACCACACCCGCAATGGCGTCCGAACCGTAGATCGACGAGGCGCCGTCTTCCAACACCTCGATGCGCTCGATGATCGCCACAGGAATGGTGTTCAGGTCGGTAGAACCGGAAACGCCGGAAGCCGAGGATTCATTGACCCAGCGCAATCCGTCGACCAGCACCAACACGCGCTTTGAACCAAGGTGACGCAGATCGACCGTGGCGGATCCGGCACCCACGCCACTGCCATCCGGCGGGAAGCCGAAGTTGCCGCTGGAGTTGAAGCGGGTGTTCAGCGATGAGCCCGAGCCGGTGATCTGTTGGATCAGATCGCCAACCGAGGTCAGACCCGAGCGCGCGATGTCCTCACGCGAGATGGTCATGACCGGTGTTTGCCCTTCGATCTCGACCTTCTTGATGCGCGAACCGGTGACCTCGACGCGATCCAGTGCTTTGGCTTGCTCGTCCTGGGCGACACCCAGTGCGGGCAGCAGAAGCAACGGCAAGGCATAGCGAACAGCCGCACTGAGGCGGTTGGAACGGAATGACGACATGATTTCCCCTCTCGGAAACTGGACGATGGCGGTATGGTGCTTTTTGTGCTGACGCGTCCCCACGCGAACCAGCGGCACCGTTGTAAGGAAATTGTAAAAAAGCTGCAAGAGCGAACAATGTTGCAGCCTGAACCTTTTGCCTCGCCTCCGGTCTGCGGGTGTCCGCTCGAACCGCAAGATCGCATGAACCCTCTTTGGCATCAGGACGCCTTGATCCTGCGCGCGCGCTGGCGACGCTGGCGGGCAACGCCCGCACAATCGTTGTGGTTGGCTTTCGTCGTGCTGGGCATGGCAGCTGGCCTGCTTTGGTTGCTGCTGCCCCTGTGGCACTCGCCACCGGCGTGGCTACGCGAACAGTGGCAGCACACCCCACGGGTTGGCGCGGCGCTGTGGATCGTGGCCTGCGGGCAGTGGCTTTGGCAGCGACAGCG
>DEHW01000015.1 GCA_002352135.1 Lysobacterales bacterium UBA2790 | reverse complement strand
TTCGCGCACGCCCAGATCGTATTTGTCGCGTAAATAGACCTCGACCAGACTTTGCCACTGATCGTCACGGACGATTTCGCGTGCGACGGTGGTCCAGCCGAAGAAATTGTTGACCGCATCGTTGATGTCGAGTGTGCCCGCGTAGCCTTCGGCCATCATGTTCTTGATGTAGCCGGGATGCAGTTGGCGGGTGGCCATTTCCTTGGCCAGAAAGCCTGCCGCCAGTTCGGTTCGACCGCTGTCGCCGCCGCGCAGATTGTTGATCATCAGTTCGGGCACTTTGCCATCCAGATGACGCACCGCCAGCGCAATGCCGCCGAGATACTGGAACGGATCGTCGGTGGTCAGCATCCCGTACAGGTTGGAACTTCGCGACAGCAGTGCGCCCTCGGTGCCACGCAGTTGTTCGGCGTACAGATTGACCTGCGCACCGGCCAGATCGGCGCGGCCCCAGGTCTTGCTATCGGGGCCGTAGGCGTACTGCATTTTCGCCAGATACAGCTCGGCCAGTTTGGCGTCACCCTCGGCCTTGCCCTGCCAGGTGTCGCTGGCCAGTGCGGCCTCGTCCAGGCCTGAGCTGTAGTTGCCCGAGGCACTGCTGAAGATGCGCGTGACGGCGGCCTGTCGCGCGGCGATCGCGTCCAGGCCACCGGCCGCAAGGCGCTGCTCGATGGCGCGACTGTTGGCGGCGATGGCGTTGTCTTCTTCGTCAGCGGCCGCGGCGATTTCGATCGCGCGTGCCAGTTGCTGCATCAGATTGGGAAAGTGATCGCGATAGAGGCCGGTGGCCGACAACACCACATCGACGCGCGCTCGACCGAGTTCCTTGCGCGGAATCAGCTCCACACCGGTGACGCGCCCGCCCTGATCCCACACCGGCCGCACACCCATCAGCCACAGCGCCTGCGCTTCCAGCAGACCTTGATGGCGCATGGTCTCCACGGACCACAACGAAAAGGTCAGCTTGCGTGGCGCACGACCATGCTGCTTTTCGTGCGCCGCAAGCACATCCCGCGCGGCTTGCTCGGCGGCCTTCCATGCCTGTTGCGTGGGCACGCGCGAGGGATCGAAGCCATACAGATTGCGCCCTGTGGGATAGGCATCCGGGCTGCGGATCGGATCGCCGCCATAGCTGGTGGCGATGTAGTCGCCACGAAGCGCGGCGAGCAGAGCGGGCAGTTCGTGGCTTGCATCGATCAGCGTCCACGCCCCACGCGCACGCTCGACGACGGCGCGCAGTTCGTCGGACAAGTCAGCGGGGTCAGCGCGATCGACCAGATAGCGTTGCAGCAGTTGATAGGGTGACGACTGCGGCAGTTTTTCGTAGTCGGTGGCCAGCGCTTCATCTAGCGCATCCGGCGCGGCACCGGCGGCGGCGCTGGCTTGCTCCCAGAACTCGCGTCCCTGCATCAGCAGCACGGTGGCGAGGCGATGGTCGGCGGCGGGTGCGCGTCCCAACGCGTGCAATCCGAGCGGTTGCACGGTCTCGGCCANNCGCACGGCACCCTGATCCTGATTCAGCCAGGCATGCAAACGGTCGTGGATATCGACCAGTGCCTGATGCAGTCCGGCAGGTCGGAAAGGCGGCGTTTGATGGCTGATCACCGTGGCACGACCGCGTCGACGTGCTTGCAAGGCCTCGCCGATGTTGTCGGCGATGTAGGGATACACCACCGGTATCGCGCCGAGAGCGAGCATCGGATAGTCGTTGACCGACAGGCCGCGCTCCTTGCCGGGCAACCATTCCTGCGTGCCGTGGGTACCGAAGTGGATCAGTGCGTCGGCCTGCTGTTGCTCGCGTACCCACAGATAGGTCGCCAGATAGTGATGCGAGGGCGCCGCCGTGGTGCTGTGGTATAGCGCCCTTTCCGCGTCTTCCCAACGCTCACCGCGCGCGGGCTGCGGCAGGATCACCAGCTTGCCGAACTGGAGTCGTGGAATGACGAACTGCGTATCGCCCTCGCGGTCGAGCAACAGCAGACTTTGCTCGGGCTGACCCCAACGCGATTCGATGTCCTGGCGCACCGATTCGGGCAATTCGCCATACCAGCCCCGATAGGCGGCGACGGGAAAGACCTCCGCGCGACCTTCATCGACCAGCGCCTGCAGATCGAGATCGCGGTAGTACGCCGCCAGGGTTTCCTGCAGATCGGCCAGCAAGGTGGCGGAATCGGGTTTCGGGCCGACGTCGTAGCCATCACCGCGCAGCGCGTCCAGCGTGCGCTCGATGCTCTCCGGCACGTTCAGGAACGAGGCCGAGAGGTTCTTCTCGCCCGCCGGATAGTTCCAGAACATCAAGGCCAGACGCTTGTCCGCATTATCGGCACGCTGCAGTCGGACCAGATTGAAGGCCTTGTCGAGCAGCGTATCGAGCTGTGCCGGAATCGCCACCAGTTTGTCCTCCGGCTTCTGCGTGCCCGCCACCACCTGCGCATCGATGGCACCGGCGAACTCGGGTTGCGAGAGGAAGAAGGGCACATCGGTGAGCGATAGTCCGACTGGATCGGCCGCCCATTCTTCGGGACTACCGTTGCGATAGTTGAGCATCTGCAGCACCGGGCGCTGCAGGGCGACGAACTCCTT
>DEHW01000145.1 GCA_002352135.1 Lysobacterales bacterium UBA2790 | reverse complement strand
CCGCGCGGCAGACTGGACAACAGCTCCATGCCCTGCACGACCCGACCGAGCACGGTCACATTGCGATCCAGATGGCGTGGCGCATGACCGATCACCACATACAATTCTGCTGCGCTCCCGCTATCCGCCGCATTGTCTCGGCCTGCGCCGAGAGCGCCATAGCAATGGGTCAGCCAAGTGCGACCACTCGCAACATCGCGAGCCGCGTGGAAACCATCGATGAAGCCCACCTGCTCGGCGTAGACGTCACGCTCGCCGAGTGGCGTGAAGTGCCCGGATTTCGTGCTGTCGATATCGAATTCGGCCGGAAGACTGCCACCGGCTTCGCCACGCGATTTGGCTCGCGAGGAATCGCTGGCATGCGGATCGCCCCACTGCACCACGTAGTTGTCCTGCACGCGCAAAATCGGGAGTTGGTCGAAATAGTGCTGCTTCAGTAATTGGTGCAGTTGTGCCTGGTGGCGCGGCGCAAAGCCGGGAGCCAGTTCGATCACTACCCGGCCTTGGGGAAGTTCCAGATAGACGGTGCGCTCGGGATCGAGTGCGCGCCAGTCGCTGTCAGGGCTTTGCGCCAGCACGTCGGCGGAGGTCAATGCGGTGGGTGCAGCCTTGTCGTCGGCGATGGCCGACATACTGGCGAACACCGGCCACAAAGCCAGGGTGAAAGCAAGACGGTCAATCGGTCGAGGCATGTGACGCTCCGCTTCGGGTCGGAGTGGGCAATGTAGCAACTGGCCCGTCGCGATGTCCGCCGTTCGTGCTTTCAGCCTTCTGGCAGCGCTGGCATCGGACAGTGCAGGCAGGTGCAGAAGCAGCGCAGCAGGGCGTGTTCTGCGGTATTCACCTGTCCATCGTGCAGTACGGCGAGGCGCATTGCCTCGGTCAAGAGATGTTTGCCGGTGATATCAAGGCGATCCAGCTTCCACAGCGCGGACTGCAGGGTATCGAAATGCGGCACGTCCTTGCGCATCGGCATGGCCTGTTGCGGAAGGATGGCGTGCATCGCACGCAAGTAGGCCATCCGCGCCCGCTCGACGTCCTCGTGTCCCAGCAGAGCCAAGGTGGCAAGCAGGTCGGCGATTTCTCCGGTGCATGCTTGCAGATGGCAGGTGCTGACATGCTCTCGAGCCTGCGTCGCATGCAGGTGTTGAGCGACCAGCAATCTGATGCAAAGCCGTCGCAGTGAGTGCTCGGTCGTTCGCTGCAGTTCGTCTTGCAGTAGCTGCCGTTGTGTCGGGTCTGCGGAGCGCAGACGCGACAGCGTGAGCAGAGCGAGATTGACCTGCTGGTTGATCGGCAGTTCGCGCAGCCCGACCCATTCGTCGCCACGTGCGTCGTCGAGCAGGGCAGTCACTACCGACAGCGCGCTGTCGGCATCACGTAGCGCGGTTTGCCATTCCAGCGACAGACGTGAGCTGGGTGCGGACGGACGCGTTGATGCCGTCGCTGCCAGCGGCATCACCGTCGCGCTTTCCACCGATCCGCGATCTGTATGCGGTGCTGCGGATGATGCAGGGGTGGTGCCAGCTTGCGCCTGCCAGCGTTGCACGAACGCCTGCAATCGTGCCGGTCCAAAACCCGGCTCCAGGGCTTGGATGCGCTCCAACAGCGGCGGGTGGGTGGACAGCCAGTGTGTGCGCGAGATGCCGTCGCCGAACAGCATATGGGCGACTTCACCGGCATGCGGATTCTGCAAGCGCGCACCGCGCGGATGCGCGGCGATTTTTTTCAGTGCATCGGCCAAGCCGCGCTGTTGCCGAGTGAATTGCACTGCCGAGGCGTCGGCCAGTCGCTCGCGCGAGCGCGAGATGGCCGCCTGGATGACGCGACCTGCGAGCAAACCGATCGAGCCAACCAACAACAGCGCCGCGCCCGCCAGAAAAATCGGCAAGCTGGCGCGACTGCTGCGCGATGCGCGGCCGATGTGGAACAGCACGCGACCCGCGACGGTGACCGCAAACAGGCCGAACAGCAAGGCCATCAAGCGCACATTCAGACGCATGTCACCATTGAGGATGTGGCTGAACTCATGTGCCACCACGCCCTGCAATTCATCGCGATCCAGATGCTGCAGCGCGCCCGCACTCACCGCGATGGCGCAGTCATCGGTGTCGCTGCCAGCGGCAAAGGCATTGATCGATGCCTCATCGTCGAGCACGAAGATGCGTGGTACCGGGACAGTGGAGGCGATGGCCATTTCCTCCACCACGTTGCGCAGCCGCTGTTCGTCCGGCTTGCTTGGGCTGAAGTCGATCTCACGCCCGCCCATGCGCGCTGCGATCGCGCCTCCTCCATCGTTGAGATGGCGCAAACGGACAGCAGACGCGATCAGGATCACTGCCAGCACAACAACGGTGGCAACGCCGACAGCGACGGGTGTCTGCGAGTTGATCATGGCGCCAACTTCGCGGACCTGTGTGCCTTGCAGCCAGCGCATGACCAGCCACACCAAGCCATCGACTGCCAACACTGTGCCCAGCACGGCCACCGCAAACAGCAGCAGCATGCGACGTGTCTGGCGCTGCATCTGCTGCTGGCGTTCGAAGAAAGCGATCACCGGAAAGCGCCTGTGTAGTAGGGAAAACTACGGCCCGAAGCTGACCTTCGGTGCTTCACGTTTATGTGCTTCGTCGCTGGCAATGGCCAGCGGACTTGCTGCGATGAAGCCCATCGGCGTGGCCAACAGATTGCCGGGAAACATCTCGCGGCGGTTGTTGTAGTCCATGACGGCATCGTTGAAAGCCTGACGTGCGAAGGCGACGCGATTCTCGGTCGAAGACAGCTCTTCGCTGAGTTGCATCATGGTGGTGTTGGCTTTGAGATCGGGGTAGGACTCGCTCAATGCAAACAGGCGTCCCAAGCTCGCATTCACACCGGCTTCGGCACTGGATAGTGCTTGCATCGCAGCGGCTTCGCCCGCATGCGCTTTGGCAGTCTGCAGATCGTTCACCGCGGTATTGCGGGCGCGGATCACCGCCTCCAGCGTCTCGCGCTCGTGCTGCAGATAGGTCTTGGCGACTTCGACGAGATTGGGGATCAGGTCATAGCGACGCTGCAATTGCACATCGATCTGCGCAAAGGCATTCCGGAAACCGTTGCGAGCGACGACAAGGCCGTTGTATGTCGCGATGGCCCAGATCGCCAGAGCGATGATTGGGAGTACGAACAGTAAGAAAAGGACAAGCAGGAAGGTCATGGCAATCTCCTGTGGCAATTGGCGCTGGGCTAGACTGAACACCCCGCAGCAGGCGTGGCGCGAAGAATCGTTGGACGCGACTCGCCGCTGCATCTTCTTCTACCCGACGGCATTTCGCATCTGTTCGCGTTGTGCCGCCAAGCGAACGGAATGACGATTCATGTTCAAACGTGTGACCTCGGTTTTCATCAACCTGGCTGTGATGGCGTGTGCGGCGCTGCCGGTTGACGCAGCCGAGACGGTTGCAGCAGCGACCGTCTCGGCGCAGACGGGACGCCGCGTGGACGCCGCGGCATTGGGACGACAAACCGATGCGCTGGCGCGACGCATCGTGCGCGAGGTGGGTGTCACCGGGATGGCGGTGAGTTTGGTGTATCGCGGCGAGGTCGTGTTGGAGCGCGGTTACGGTGTTGTCGAAGCGAGGCGTGCCGAGCCGGTGACGGCAGACACCGTGTTTCGCCTCGCCTCGCTTTCCAAGGCATTCGCCAGCACCTTGGCAGGCAAGCTGGTTGAAGAAGGCGCCTTGCGCTGGGACACGCGCGCGACGGACTTGTTGCCCGCCTTCAAACTGGCGAATCCGCAGGCCGCCGAGCAGGTGACACTGGAGAACATTCTCAGTCATCGTTTGGGTCTGGGTTTCCATGCCTTCGATCCACTGCTGGAAAGCGACGAGCCCTATCCGTTGATGATCGCCAAGCTGGATTCCGCTCCGATGCTGTGTCAGGCCGGTGATTGCTACGCCTACCAGAACGTGGCCTTCAGTCTCGTGGGTGACATGGCGTTTGCGGTTACCGGTGATTTCTTCACTCACCAAGTGGAGAAGAAACTGTTTCATCCCCTCGGGATGTATACCGCCACCTATGGTCGTGAAGCCCTGGAGGCCAGTGCAAGTTGGGCGCGGCCGCACGTGATGCGCGGTGGACGGATGACGGCAATCCGCGCGAAGGAAAACTACTATCGGGTGCCACCCGCGGCGGGCGTCAACGCCAGCGCGCGGGACCTGACGCAATGGCTGCTGGGAAATCTCGGTCATCGCCCCGAGGTGCTTTCGCAAGGATTGTTGACGAATTTGCATCAGCCGGTTGTCGATACGCCCGGTGAGATTCGCGGTATCCAATGGCGTAAGGCACGGATTCGAAAGGCGGAATATGCGCTGGGATGGCGCATCTACAACTACGCTGGACACAAGATGGTCTTCCACGCGGGAGCCGTGCAAGGCTATCGAGGAATGATTGCGATGCTTCCCGAGTTGGATATCGGTATGGCCGTTGTCTGGAACTGCGAATGCGTCACGCCGAGTGGCCTGTTGCCGACGATCATGGATCGCGCTTTGGCATTGCCGTCTCAGGATTGGCTGCAGTTGGATCAGGTGCGACGTCAGCGCTGAGTCTTGCGGGCAGCCCGTCTCAAGTGACGACGGTCTGGGAACAAGAAACCCCGCCGAAGCGGGGTTTCTTGTTTCCGACAACGTGAATCGTCGATCAGTTGCTGGTCGAACCGCCGGCATCGCCAGCAGGAGCAGCCTTCTTCGCAGGAGCAGCTTTCTTCGCAGGAGCAGCCTTCTTCGCAGGAGCAGCCTTCTTCGCAGGAGCAGCTTTCTTGGCAGGAGCAGCCTTCTTCACAGGAGCCGCTTTCTTTGCGGGAGCAGCCTTTGCAGGTGCGGCCTTTTTCGCAGGAGCAGCCTTCGCAGGTGCGGCCTTCTTCGCGGGGGCCGCCTTGGCGGCCGGTTTCTTTGCTGCGGCTTTCTTCGTTGCCATGGATTTTTTCCTCTTTCAGGTAGAGATGGAATCGCCACACCGTTTCGCAGGCAACCAGTACATCCATCGCACCGGGCTGCATACATCACCGGAGCATTGCACCGGATCCGCTCAACGGATCCGCCTTGCAAGGCCGACCCTCCTGCGTGACTTCCGTATCACGCAATGAACCGTCCGAAGTGTGTCTGCTCAGCGCTACCTTCGGGTGTTTCGATGGCTGCTTTGATCACCACACTGCGTCGCGATGCGCACCTGCTGTTGACACTGCACGCATCGCATTTGCGGCGAAAGCTAATCACGCGTCATGGCACTGTCAACAGGGTGCAATCAAGTTCGCGCTTCTTACTGCAAGTTGGTCTGCGAATTCACTTCGAGGCAAGACCGGATCGTTGTTCTCCTGCTGCGATATATTGTTTAAGGCATGAACAAAGATGTTTCCCGTGATGCAGCAGCATCAAGGCTCTCATGAATGTGGTTGATGCCATGTGCGGCTAACCAAGGTCGCGATGAAGCGCTGAGGAGCGAGTCATCTGCGGATTCATTGAATAGACACACAGACCACGGTGTCGACAGCAGATGGAACGCATCGCTGCGCGCAGTTGCGCAGAATTTGCGCAGAGAAAATGCAGAACGCCCCGGACAGCGAGTGCAATCCGAGGCGTTCTGTTGAATCGAAGCGAAGCCCTTCCGATCAGTCTTCGAGTGTCTCCGCGTAGTCATCAGGCGTCAGCAATTCGTCGAGTTCAGCAGCATCATCGGGCTTGACCACAAAGATCCAACCCTCGCCATAAGCGTCGGTGTTGATCGTTTCGGGCGCATCGTTCAATGCGTCGTTGACCGCAACGACTGTACCTGACACGGGCGCATAGACATCGCTTGCTGCTTTGACCGATTCGACCACTGCGGCGGCGTTGCCTTTGCTCAAGTGGCTGCCGACTTCCGGTAGTTCAACGTAGACCAGGTCGCCAAGTGCACCTTGCGCGTGATCAGAAATGCCGACGGTCACCTGACCGTTGTCTTCCAGTCGCGCCCACTCGTGGGAGGAGAGAAATTTCAGATCGCCGGGGATGTCGCTCATGGGAAGCTCCTGTTGTGACGCGGTCGCGAGGGGTGTCGCTGGCGCGAGGATTGTATCGCTGCCGTCCCGATTTGCGAGAGGCAGTGTGTGGTGGGGTGCTCAGATGCCAGCGCAGGGTTTGCCGTCGCGCACAAAGGGCGGCGTTACCTGGCGGACGGGTACGGCGCGACCGCGGATGTCGACAGCGATGTCGCCGGTTTCGCCGCCGGGAACGCGCGCGAAGGCAATCGCTTTTCCAAGGCTCGGCGAGAAGGTGCCAGAGAGGATTTCGCCTGCTCCCGATGTGGTCTGCACGACCTGGCCATGGCGCAGCACGCCTTTGTCGTCGAGTACCAGACCGATCATCTGTCGTGCCGCGCCGCTGGCTTGCAAGGCGAGCAATGTCGACTTGCCGATGAAGTCGCGCTCGTCGGTCAGGCTCAGCGTCCAGGCCAATCCGGCCTCCAATGGGCTGACGGTTTCATCCATATCCTGACCGTAGAGATTCATGCCGGCTTCCAAGCGCAGCGTGTCGCGCGCGCCAAGCCCTGCCGGTTTAACGCCAATGGCGAGCAGGCGATTCCACAGCGTCACCGCCTCCGCTTCTGGCACAACGACTTCGAAGCCGTCCTCACCGGTGTATCCGGTTCGTGCGACGAACAAGCCTTCCACTTCAATGGCCGCAAATCGACCGAGT
This sequence comes from Lysobacterales bacterium UBA2790, assembly GCA_002352135.1. Classification (GTDB taxonomy): domain Bacteria; phylum Pseudomonadota; class Gammaproteobacteria; order Xanthomonadales; family Xanthomonadaceae; genus Aquimonas. The sequence goes on along the minus strand of DEHW01000145.1, from coordinate 19,240 downwards.
GCTTCGACGCCGGCGCGATACGATTCGCCGAGCAGACTTATGAACTTCGCTCGCGCATTCGGCCCCTGCACGGCAATCATGGCGAGTTCGGGTCGTTCGTTGACGCGCACGTTGAATGCGGTCGCCTGCGCCAAGATCCACGCAAGATCCTTGTCACGGGTCGAGGCGTTGACCACCAGACGGAACCACTGCTCGGTCATGAAATAGACGATGAGGTCGTCGATGATGCCGCCCTGTGGGTTCAGCATGCAGGTGTAGAGCGCCTTGCCGGGCTTCTTGAGCTTGGCGACATCGTTGGCGAGCAGATAGCGCAGAAATTCGCGGCAGCGATCACCGTGCAGATCCACCACCGTCATGTGCGAGACATCGAACATGCCTGCGTCATGGCGAACCTGGTGATGTTCTTCGATCTGCGAACCGTAGTTGATCGGCATGTCCCAGCCGCCAAAATCGACCATGCGTGCGCCCAGGCTTCGATGGGTGGCATTGAGAACAGTTTGCTGGGTCATGCGGGCTTGCTCCGTTGAGGGGAGTGCGATTATCGGCGAACGCTCCACCTCACCGCGAGTGATCCGGTTCGCAACCTTGGCCTTGCAGCGCAAGGTCGTGCATGACAGCGCGTTCAAATTCACCCGGGCTGGGTCAAGGATGACGTGAGCGAACCTCGCGGACGCTGAGTGCCTGATGGTGGGAGACGATCAGGGTAGAAGTCGTTGCGATGCGGATCGGCGAGTCAGGCAAGCTCTTTCAACACCCCGTTAAACCTTTGGATGTCGCCTTGCATCTGTGGTCGTATGCTCAGTCTTACTTCCAGCCATGCGGTTCCAGCAGTGATGTTGCAGTCCGTCGACGCAATGACCGGCGATGCGGATCTGGCGCGGCTTGCCGCGCTGGGCAATCTGGCCGCATTCGAACGGATCTACCGCGCTCACTATCGGCGGGTGTTTCATGTGATCTGCCGCATCGTGGGTGGAATCGAGGCGCGCGCCGAAGAGCTGGCGCAGGAGACCTTTGTCCGGGCATGGCAGTCGATCAAGGACTTTCGCGCCGAGGCGGCCTTGTCCACGTGGTTGCATCGCATGGCGGTCAACACCGCGCTGATGGATCTGCGCTCGCGCCGGTCTGGCGAGGATCGTGAAGTGGATGACGAGTGTCTGGCAGAGCGCACAGGAAGCATGTGTACCGGTGATTTGCGGCTTGACCTGCAGGCGGCCATCAACCAACTGCCGCCGCGTGCCCGTGCGGTGCTGGTGCTGTTCGATCTGGAAGGCTGGACCCATGAGGAGATCGGCGAGGCACTGGGAATGGCGGTGGGAAGTTCAAAAGCGCAGTTGCATCGCGCACGACAGCTGTTGAGGCAGCGATTGGAGATGTCATGAATCGATCACGATCCGTTCGATTGCCAAGCGAATCCGACGATGCGGCGTGGGCGGCGTTGTGGCGCGAGCACGCGCCCGAAGACTCGCCTGTTGCGGGTGACTGGGATGCGCTGCGTACTCGACTGCTGGCAGTCGAAAGCAACGACAGGAACGCGGATGCGGCACCTATCCGCTTGCGCCCTCTTCGTTCGCGCGTTCGGAACCCATGGTTCTGGTCGATGGCGGCGGGAGTATTGCTGGCGGTGGGCATGGGGTTGGTCCTGCATCAAGGCGGCATGTCGTCGACAGTGCCGGTTCGCGCTCACGCGAACATGAGCGCGATGACTGACGTCGAGATTGCTGAACTGCGCTGGAGCTATATGGCGGCGCAAGCGGAGCTTGGCGAGGTGACGATACCTGCCGAGTTGCAGGCGTCGGTGGAGACGTTGGATGCAAGTCTGCGAGCCGTGGAAGTGGCTTTGCGGCACCAGCCGGATGCGACTTTCCTGCGTGCCAGCCTGCGCCGTTTGCATGAACGACGCCTGCAGATTCTTCGCGGTCTGGCGTTTCACGAGGATGTCCGGTTGCGCCCGTTGGCGTGAACTGATTAGCGGTTATCGAAGAACCAAGGAGTGATGTATGCGAATGTGCGCGATGAGTGTGGCAGCCCTGCTGCTGAGCCAGGGTGTGCTGGCAAGTCCTATCGATGAGGTCCGTGAGTTGGACGCGGATGGCAGCGTGTCGATTTCCAACGTTCGCGGTCTGGTGAAAGTCAGCGCGGGCGAGAACAGCGAGGTCCGTATCCAGGGCGACCTGGCGGAGGAGGCGAAACTGGAAATCAGCGGCGACTCGCGTCGCTTGGAGATCAAGGTGGTCTATCCCGAAAGCAGCGGCTGGTTTGGTGGTGGCATGAGTGCCAGTGCGGACACACGTCTGGAGATCGTGGCGCCAAGCGGTGCTGCGTTGGATGTCTCGGTCGTCAGCGCGGACGTGGATGTCGAGGGTATGCGTGGCGCGCAGGTTGAACTCGAAAGCGTCAGCGGCGGCATCGGAGCCCGCGCACTTAGCAGTCGACGCGTGAAGGTAGGCAGCGTCAGTGGCGATATCGATCTGCAGGCCATATCTGCGGATACGCGGGTGGAAACGGTCAGTGGTGAACTGCGTCTCGGTGGCGAGCTGAGTGGTGACCTGCGCATCGAAAGTGTGTCAGGTGATGTGGAACTGGCCAGCACGGCGGCTCTGGCAGAGCTTGATCTCGAAGTGGTCTCTGGCGACGTGTCGCTGAGCCATGCGGTGGCAGCGGGCGCGCAGATTCGGGTGGAAAGTCTCAGTGGCGACGTGCATCTCAAGTGGCCCGGCAATACGTCGGCAAATCTGGAGATCCAGACCTTCAGTGGAGACATCGAGTCGCCGGTCGGCGAGGTGGAGCGCGAAGAATTCGGACCTGGGGCGAGTTTGCACACCCGGCTGGGTGAAGGCTCCGCGCGGATTCGGATTGAGACCTTCTCGGGCGATGCGGAGCTGATTCTGGAGTAGCGCTGCAGCCAGCGGGTAGACTGGCCGCCAGTCTTGTTTGAGAGCAGGTGCGGCGATGGAACGGTTCTGGCGGCTGGTATGGATGACAGGGATGTCGTTGCTGGCGACGACGGTTCAGGCCGTCGACCCGTTGGCGCGGCTACAGGACGAACACAGCTACGCACAGCCGGAGCGGGTTCGCATCCGTGATCTGGGCTTGGATCTGCGTGTTGATTTTTCCACGCGGCAACTCGCCGGTACGGCGGATCTCGGGCTGGACTGGCGTGATGGCGAGGCGCGCGAGTTGGTACTGGACACCCGCGACCTCGAGATCGTCCGCGTTTTGGGTCGTACCGAAGACGGTGACTGGCGCAAGCTGAAGTTCGAGTTGGCGGCCGCCGATCCGATCTTTGGCAGCAAGCTCACAGTGTCGATGCGCCGACAGTACGAGGTCGTGCGGATTCGCTATCGCACGTCGCCGCAGGCGTCCGGTCTGCAATGGCTGGAACCGGCAATGACGGCGGGTGGCAAGCATCCCTTCCTGTTCAGTCAGTCGCAGGCGATCCACGCACGCAGTTGGGTGCCGCTGCAGGACACGCCGAGCGTGCGGTACACCTACAGCGCTCACATCGAGACCGACGCCAACCTGATGGCGGTGATGAGCGCGGACAACATGCCAGACGAAACACGCGACGGCGACTATGTGTTCCGCATGCGGCAGCCGATTCCCTCCTATCTGATGGCCATTGCGGTGGGTGATCTGCGATTCCAGCCGATCTCGGAGCGCAGTGGCGTGTGGGCGGAACCCGCCACCCTGGAAGCGGCCAGCGCCGAGTTTGCCGACACCGAAAAGATGATCCAGACCACCGAGGCGCTGTACGGTCCGTACCGCTGGGAGCGTTACGATCTGTTGATCCTGCCGCCGAGTTTCCCGTTTGGCGGCATGGAAAATCCGCGTCTGTCTTTCATCACACCCACCGTCATCGTCGGCGACAAGAGTCTGGTCAGCCTGATCGCGCATGAACTGGCGCATTCCTGGTCGGGCAATCTGGTGACCAATGCGAGCTGGAAGGACATCTGGTTGAACGAAGGATTCACCAGCTATGTCGAAAACCGTGTGGTGGAGGCGCTGTATGGCATCGAGCAGGCGCAGATGGAAAACGTCATCAGCCAGAATGGTCTGAAGGAGGAAATGCAGCAGCTTGCTGTGGAAGACCAGCTTCTGGTGCTGCCCCCGCTGACAGGGCGTGATCCGGACGAGGCGCTGACCGATGTCGCTTACATCAAGGGGCAGTGGTTCCTGATGTTCCTGGAGCAGCGTTTCGGTCGCGAGGCCTTTGATGCGTTCCTGCGCAGCTACTTCGACCATTTCGCGTTTCAGAGCATCCACAGTGGACAGTTTGTCGACTATCTGCGCGCCGAGTTGATCGCCAAGGAACCGGATGCGATCTCTGCACTGGAGTTGGACGCGTGGCTGTACGAGCCAGGCATTCCGGAATTTGCGGTCGCCGCGACATCCGCGCGATTTGCTGCGGTGGATGCGGCGCGCAGCGATTTCCTCAACAGCAAGGCGACGGCGGCAGATCTGCCGACTGCCGGGTGGAGCACGCAGGAGTGGGTGCACTTTCTTGAGGGCTTGCCGAGTCGGATGGACGGGGCGCAGTTGGTGGAGCTGGACGCGGCCTTTTCGTTTACTGGCACCCGCAATGGCGAGCTGGCCCAGCGTTGGTATCCGTTGACTGTGCGCAGCGGCTATTTCGAGGCGCGGCCCGCCATGGCGGAGTTTCTCAAGCGGGTAGGACGTCGCAAGCTGATCATGCCGACCTACGAGGCGCTGGTGGATGATCCTGATGGTCGCGCGTTCGCGCGGGAGGTCTTTGCGGCAGCGAGGCCGGGCTATCACCCGATCACCACGGCCTCGGTTCAGGCATTGCTGGGAAGCGATACCGCCCCAGCGTCGCCATGAAGCTGAGGCGACGTCAGCGGCAACGACGGCGGCGGCAGTGGCTGGCGAGATTCAGTCTCAGCTTGGTCGTGCTGACCTCGGCCTTTGTGCTGTGGGGATGGCGAGCGCCGGAGTCCGTATTGCAAGCGGCGCTCGCACTGGATGCGTGGCGTTCGGGTGCTGAAGTGCATGTCTCGCAGGTGGGTGACCATCAACTCGCCTGGTTGGCCATGCGCGAGCAGCCGGATCGCCCCACGCTGGTTCTGCTGCACGGGTTTACCGGGCGCAAGGAGAATTGGTTGGTCCTGATGCGTGCCATGCGTGAGCAAGCCAACTTCATTGCGTTGGACCTGCCGGGCTGGGGCGACAGCGAGCGTCGCGACGATGCGGCCTACGGGTTTGCCGAGCAGGCGCGGCGTGTTGGTGCCTTCCTGGATGCACTGGATCTGCACAATGTGGTGCTGGTGGGACATTCGATGGGAGGCGGAATTGCCGCCGTCACAGCGGCCTCCCGCCCGGATCGGGTCGGCCGTCTGATTCTGGTGGATGCGGCGGGGGTGAAGTTTCGCGACAACGAGTTCAGTCGTGCTGTTCTGGCGGGTGAAATGCCATTCGCGATAAGCAGCACCGATGACTTGCCGCGTTACTTCCGCGTATTGATGAAGCATCCCCCGACGCTGCCATGGCCGCTGAGTGAAGGATTGCTGCAGCGTCGATTGCGCGATGCCGCTTTCGAGCGTGCGGTGCTGGATGCCATCGCCTTCAGCGCCGATGCCGATCTGCCGGGGCGCGAGGCCATGCGTGTGCGGCAGGCCACATTGCTGCTCTGGTGCAGCGAGGATGAGGTCATCGATATCGATGCGGCTGAGCAGTACGCCCAGCGCATTCCGCAGGCACAGCGACATGAGGTTGCCGACTGCAACCACATGCCGATGTTTGAGCAGACCCGTGCCACGGCAGCGGCGCTGCAGGCGTTCTTGAGCAGCACGAGTCTGCCTTGAAATGAGCGCATTGGATTGGTCCGAAGTTCGCCGTTTATTCGATCTCGTCTGTGAGCGACCCGCGAACGAATGGCCGATGGCATTGAGACAACTGGGTGCCAGTGAAGCCTTGGCTGCCGAGGTCATTGCGCTGTGTGACGCTCAAACCCGTGGCATCAGCTTGCAGAGGCCGTTACAGGAGGTGCTCGCCTCGCTGGACGAGGAGTTGGCCCCGGGCACACGACTTGGTCCATGGCGGATTCTTTCGACACTGGCTGAAGGCGGCATGGGGCGCGTGTACCTGGCCGAACGCGGCGATGGGCAATACGAGCAGCGGGTGGCAATCAAACGTCTGCGCGCCTTGGCGCGTCCTGAAGATGAGCAATTGATTCGTCGTGAACGGCAGATCCTGGCGGATCTGGTTCATCCGCATATCGCGCGACTGCTGGATGGTGGCGCGGATGCCAGCGGGCGTCCGCACCTGGTGATGGAATTCGTCGAAGGCATTCGTGTTGACCGTTGGTGTCGGGAGCAGCGACTGGGTCTGGACGCACGCTTGCGCTTGTTTCAGCAAATTTGCCGTGCGGTGCATTTCGCGCACCAGCGAATGATCCTCCACTGTGATCTGAAGCCTTCCAACATCCTGGTTCGCCACAATGGGTTTCCCGTGTTGTTGGATTTCGGCATCGCCCGTCTGGTTGGTGCCGAAGGACGCGGCGAGGGCGGCGGCTACATGACGCCGCGCTATGCCAGTCCGGAGCAAAAAGCGGGCGCCAGTGTCGGGGTGGCCACCGATGTTTACAGTCTGGGGCTGATTCTGACCGAGTTGCTTTCGCATGAAGATGCTGAAGTCGGTGCGACCGTTCGCATGGATGCGGCACCCACCGTGCCACCCAGCGATAGAGCGCTGCGCGACAAGGTGTCCTGGGGGCGTCGGCTGCGTGGGGACTTGGATGCCATTGTCATGATGGCGTGCGCCGAATCGCAGGGGCAAAGGTACGCGAGCTCGGCGGCGCTGGCCGATGACATCGGTCGGTTTCTGGAACATCACCCTGTGCAGGCGCGTGGCAATGGATTGGGCTACCGCATGCGTCGCTTCGTGCGACGTCGCTGGCCCTTTGTGGCGGGATTGGCCTTGATGATGGTGATGGCTGCCACGTTCACGCTGAGTCTGGTTTATCAGTTGCAACGCACTCAACTGGCGGAAGCACAGGCGCGGCAGGAGGCGGAACAGAGTCGGCTGGTCCTTGAGTACCTGCAGTCCGTCTTCGAGTATGCCAATCCCGATAAGGGTGCGCGTCCTGGAATCACCGCGCGCGAACTGCTGGATGCCGCCAGCGCGAAGATCGACAGCGGCCTGAAAGCGGCGCCTGATTTGCAACTTCGGCAAATGCTGGCGTTGGGTTGGGTTTACCACGCCATGGGTCTGCCAACCGAAGCGCTGCAGCTTTTTGATAAGGCAGCCGCGATTCCGTTTGCGGACGAGCGCACGCGCTTCGAGGTGCTGAACGCACAGGCGCAGGGGCTTTGGCGCCAGGGAGAACTTCGCAAGGCCGAAACGGTCGCGCGTGCCGCGTATGAGGTCGCGCGGGAAGTTCTGCCCGAACTGTCCGAGGGGCGCGCGCAGTCGATGACGACGCTAGCCCTGATTCTTGACGAGAACTTCAAGCACGAAGAGTCCAAATCCCTTTTTGAGCAGGTTCTGCAGATCCGCACCACGCTGTTCGGGCCACGCAGCTTGAAGGTCTCAACGACACTGCACAATCTGGGCATGATGGCCCACCACATGGGCGACCTCGCCAAGGCTGAGCTACTGTATGCCGAGGCGCTCGCCATCAAGACGGAGCAGCTCGGGCGCGCGCATCCGAATACCCTGACGACACTGGAAAATCAGGCCAGGGTGCGGCGTGATCGCGGTGACTATGCGACGGCGGAGACGCTTTTCCGCGAAATCCTGCAGGCGCGAACCCGCATTCACGGAGAGCGCTCGTCCTTTGTCGCGGATGCGGCCAACGAGCTGGCCAATGTGCTGCATGACGCCGGGCGCTACCGGGACGCTGAAGGTTTCTACCGGCAATCGTTGGATCTGACCGTGCTGCTTTCCGGGGAAGGCAGTGCCGATGCGGCGCGCCTGCAGAACAACCTGGCATCGCTGTATGAAGATCGTGGAGCCTATGCCAGTGCGGAGTCGCTGTATCGACAATCACTCGCCTCGCGTCTGACGCATCTGGGCGAAGGTCATGGTCTGGTGGCGCGTGCGCAGCACAATCTGGCGCGGGTGCTGGTCAAGCAGGGGCGCGATCTTGAGGCATCCTCCCTACTGGAGAAGGCCCTGCAGGCAAGGCGTCAGACCTTCGGTGAGGACGATGCGCAGACTCTCGGTTCCCGCGCATTGCAGGCGTGGTTGCTGGCGCGGCAGGGCGATCCTGTGCGGGCCGATGTTGACATTCAAAAGGTTGTTCTGGCCTTGCGTTCACTGCCCGAAGCGGACCCCTTGCTGAGAGTTTTCATTTATCGCTGCGAGGCCAATATTGCCGAGCTCTCCCGCGACCGCGAACACCGTCGTTCGGCGCTGCAGCAGGCGGATGAGGTGCTGTCCAGTCACTGGGACGTGGCGCATCCCATCCGCGCGGAACTGCAATTGCTATTGGCCAGCGATGCGGAACCGGCAGTGCGCAATGGGGAGGCCTTGCGTGCGGCGGCTACGGTGGTTCGGCGCGAACTGGACGCGGCGCATCCGGCGCAGCGCTTGCGACGTGAACTCGGTCTGTGAATTCGCTGCGAGAATCGACCTGCCAGCGGTTTGCTGCGGCGAGTCGATTCAGGATGTCCGCCAGTCGCGAAGTCCGCTGATCACTGCCGCCCGGTAGTGATCTGGGGTTGTCTTGCTCCGCTGATGCGTTACCACAACGGTCGGTGCGCGAGTCCGCAGACCGGGCGTCTGGCCGAGCTCGATCCGTTGCAACCAGTGCGCAACGTCCTGTGCGTCGGTGGGCAACAGGCTGCGCAGCCGCGGGGACCGGGTTTCGCGACGATCCAGCAGCGTTGCCTCGTTTGTCGTCGACATGTCCAACTCCAAGCGTGTTCAGGGAGTTCCATTCCAACCGTTGCGGACGACTTGATCGGGCCACGAAGCGACCCGGCGCTGATCGATTGGGGCAAAACGCGGGCAGCGCGCTAAAATGGCGCCGTTCTTCAACGGCAGATTCCGCCGCGCATCCCGCGCGTCGCGGTCATGCCCATTGCTCCGGGTGAACCATGCAATACATCTACACCATGATCGGCGTCAGCAAGGTCGTGCCGCCGAAGCGCGAAATCATCAAGGACATTTCGCTGTCCTTCTTTCCCGGCGCAAAGATCGGTCTGCTTGGCCTGAACGGTGCGGGCAAGTCCACGGTGCTGCGAATCATGGCGGGCGTGGACAAAGACTTCGTCGGGGAGGCCCGTCCGCAGCCCGGTATCAAAGTGGGCTATCTGGAACAGGAACCTCGCCTGCATCCCGAGCAAACCGTGCGCGAGGCGGTGGAAGAGGGCGTGGGCGACATCCTCACGGCGCAAGCAGAACTCGACAAGGTGTACGCCGCCTACGCGGAAGAAGGTGCGGATTTCGACAAGCTCGCATCCGAGCAGGCCCGCCTGGAGGCGATTCTCGAATCCGGTGACGCCCACACCTTGGAGCAGCAACTGGAAGTCGCCGCAGATGCGTTGCGTTTGCCGCCCTGGGAAGCCGTGGTGGGAAAGCTGTCGGGCGGTGAAAAGCGCCGTGTGGCGCTGTGTCGGCTGCTGTTGTCCAAGCCCGACATGCTCCTGCTCGACGAACCGACCAACCATCTCGACGCCGAGTCAGTGGAATGGCTGGAACAGTTCCTGGCGCGGTTCCCCGGAACCGTCGTAGCGGTGACGCATGATCGCTATTTCCTCGACAACGCCGCCGAGTGGATTCTTGAACTGGATCGCGGCCGCGGTATTCCGTGGAAGGGCAACTACACCGAGTGGCTGATGCAGAAGGACGAGCGCCTGAAGCAGGAAGAAAACCAGGAGAAGGCGCGTCAGAAGGCGATCGCCAAGGAACTGGAATGGGCGCGACAGAACGCCAAGGGCGGCCGCTCCAAGGGCAAGGCGCGTCTGGCACGTATCGAAGAGCTGCAAAGCGTCGACTACCAACGCCGCAACGAGACCAACGAGATTTTCATTCCGCCGGGTGAGCGTTTGGGCAACAGCGTCATCGAGTTCAAACACGTCAGCAAGTCGTTTGGCGACCGCATGCTGATTGACGACCTGAGCTTCATCATTCCGGGTGGCGCCATCGTCGGCATCATCGGTCCCAACGGGGCCGGTAAGTCCACCTTGTTCAAGATGATCACCGGGATCGAGAAGCCGGATTCGGGCGAGGTGGTGATCGGGCCGACGGTCAAGCTGGCCTATGTCGATCAGAGTCGCGACAAGCTGGAGGGCAATCACAACGTCTTCCAGGAAGTGTCGGGCGGTTCGGACATCCTCAATATCAATGGCATCGAGATCCAGTCGCGCGCCTACATCGGGCGCTTCAACTTCAAGGGCCAGGACCAACAGAAGATCGTCAGCACGCTGTCGGGCGGTGAGCGTGGTCGCTTGCACTTGGCCAAGACCCTGCTGCAGGGCGGTAACGTGCTGCTGCTCGACGAACCGTCCAATGACCTCGATATCGAAACCCTGCGCGCGCTCGAAGATGCCCTGCTGGAGTTCCCGGGCTGCGTGATGGTGATCAGCCATGACCGCTGGTTCCTGGACCGCATCGCCACCCACATCCTCGCCTTCGAAGGCGATTCGCATGTGGAGTTCTTCCAGGGCAACTACCGTGAGTATGAGGAGGACAAGAAGCGCCGACTCGGCGAAGAAGGTGCCAAGCCGAAACGCGTGCGTTACAAGAAGCTGGTCTGATCGACCCAAAGACCAGAACAAGAGGGCCGCAGTGATGCGGCCCTCAGCGTTTGCGAGGTGCTCAGTCGATGACGTCCTTGGCCTCGGCGGCCATCAGCATTTCCGGATGCTGCGCGGGTTGCTGGCGTCGCGTTTGCCACCACTCCAGCAGAGGATGGGCGGTGACAGCGAGTAGCAGCAAGGTCACGCCGAGGTAGAAAGTCAAGCCCAACTCGCGTTGCTCATGGAACAGCACAATGGCGAAAGCGATGGTGTAGACCGGCTCCAGATTCACCGCCATCTGTGCGCTGAAGGCGCTCATGTGGCGCAGCGCGACCAAGGACAAGGTGAAGGGCAACAAAGTGCAGGCGTAAGCCAGCAGCAACAGATAGCCGCCATCACGCAAGTCCGGCCACCAGCCGCTGCCTTCCGGCAGCGGAAACAGCCGCAACAGCAGGGGTGACAACAGTCCGACCGTCGCAGCACCGGCGGCCATTTCCAGCGCCGTGACCGCCAAGGGATTGCCGTGCTCGACCAGGCGTTTGTTCAGGGCACTGAAGATCGCCACGATGAACGCGGAAAATACCCCGATGGCGATCCCGAGGTGCATGCCGCTGGGCACGCCGCCGACGACCAGCATCACGCCCGGAATCACGGCCACGCCAAGCAGCAGCTCGCGACGCTGGAAGGCGCGTTTCGCCAGGATCGGTTCAATCATGGAGACGAACACCGAACCCATCGCCATACAGGTCGCGGCGACCGAGGCATTGGAAAGCTTGATCGAGGCGTAGAAGGTGACCCAGTGCAAAGCGACCAATGCACCGATACCCGCGTAGGCCCAGCGCAGCCGACCGCTCATCGCGGCAAGGTGTCGCCAGATGCGCGGCATCAGCGCCAGCGTGCCCGCCACCAGCAGCATGCGCCACCACACCAAGGGCAAGGCTGCCAGTGAAATCAACTTGCCGAGAATGGCGGTGAAGCCCCAAAGGAAGACGCAGAAGTGAATCTGCAGTTGCGCGCGCAGGGTGGGGGCCACGACAGGTCATCGGCGAGGACGGAAGGCGCAGTGTAGTGCGCCCAGTGCTTGGCGTCAGGGCCGCAAGCCGGCAAATGGCGAACCCGACCGCAGAGCCGGGTTCGCGTGAGGACAATCCGCTTCAGTCCAGCAACGAGCGCAACATCCACGCGTTCTTTTCGTGGATCACCAAGCGTTGCGTCAGCAGATCGGCGGTTGGCTCGTCACCCGCCTCGTCAGCCGACTTCAGTACTTTGCGCGCACTCCGACAAACCGCTTCGTTGCCCAGCACGAGCTGCTTGATCATCTCTTTCGCCTCGGGAACGACGCCCTCCGCATCCTCGGCAATGCTGGTCAGCTTCGCCAGTTGCGCGTAAGTGCCAGGGGCCTTGAATCCCAGCGAACGGATGCGCTCGGCGATGGCGTCCAGCGCCGTCCATTGCTCGTTGTACTGACCTTCAAACATCAGATGCAGGCTGTTGAACATCGGCCCGGTGACGTTCCAGTGGTAGTTGTGCGTCTTCATGTAGAGCGTATAGGCGTCAGCCATGAAGTGCGACAGGCCGTCGGCCACCTTTTTGCGTTGTTTGTCGGTGATGCCAATGTCGATTTTCATCCTTGCAATCCTCAACTCTTGGGGGCGGGAGACGTGGTCAGCATACGCGGCTGGCTGGCGCGGTAAAATTGAAATCCCGTGGCCGAACGATAGCCACACTCAATGACGACCTGTCTTGACCAAGACCACTTCGACCGAAGCGCGGCCTTCGCCTGCCGATGCTGACCTGCAACACGCGCGCCAGAACCTGCGACGCGGATTGAGTCGTGACCAGCGGCGTTTGCACGGTTTGTGGTCGGCCTGGTCGCGAGCCGTTGGTGATCAGGCCAAGCGCGCCGCGTTCGAGCAGGCAATGCAGGCATCGATCCAGGCGCGCGGGCAGAGAGCCGCCGCCAAGCCCATTCCTCACTTCGAGGATGATCTGCCGATCACCCGTGAGGCCGAGAACATCATCGCCAGCATTCGCCAACACCGCGTGGTGGTGATCGCGGGTGAAACCGGCTCGGGCAAGACCACCCAGTTACCCAAACTGTGTCTGGCGGCAGGGCGAGGTGAGGCAGGGATCATCGGTTGCACACAGCCGCGACGCATTGCCGCGCGTTCTGTCGCGCGACGCGTGGCCGAAGAGTTGGGCACGCAGATTGGCGGCGCGGTCGGCTTCCAGGTGCGCTTCAACGAGCAGGTTGGCGAGCAGACCTACATCAAGTTCATGACCGACGGCATTCTGCTGGCGGAGATCCAGTCCGACCGTGAGCTGTCGCGCTACGACACCATCATTCTCGACGAGGCGCATGAGCGCAGTCTCAATATCGATTTTCTGCTTGGTTATCTGAAGACGCTGCTGCAGCGACGTCCTGACCTCAAGCTGATCGTCACCTCGGCCACCATCGATACCGAGCGCTTCTCACGACACTTCGGTGGCGCACCGGTGATCAATGTCGAGGGCCGCAGCTATCCGGTGGAAACACGCTACCGCCCATTGGGTGGCAAGGTCGAGGCCTTGGGCGGTGAGGAAGTGATGTCGGTCAGCGATGGCGTTCTGGCCGCCATGGAGGAAATCAATCGCGAGAACCCGATGGGTGACGTGCTGATTTTCCTGCCGGGTGAGCGGGAGATTCGCGAAACGCACCTATTGCTGAGTCGGCGCAAGTACCGCGAGACCGTGGTGTTACCGCTGTATGCACGACTGTCGACACGCGATCAGGACCTGGTGTTTCACCCTGGCCCGCAACGCCGCATCGTGCTGGCCACCAATGTCGCCGAAACCTCGCTGACGGTGCCGCGCATTCGCTATGTGATTGATCCCGGCCAGGCGCGGGTGAAACGCTATAGCCCGCGGCAGAAGCTGGATCGACTGCAGGTCGAGGCGGTCAGCCAGGCCTCGTCCAATCAGCGTGCCGGGCGTTGTGGACGCATCGCGGCAGGGGTGTGTTTCCGCTTGTTTGGCGAAGAGGAGTTTCAGGCTCGACCGGCGTTTACAGACCCGGAAATCCTGCGCTCCGCCTTGTCGGGCGTGATCCTGCGGATGCTGGCGTTGGGGCTTGGGCGAATCGAACAGTTTCCCTTCATCGATGCCCCCGATGCCCGAGCCATCAACGATGGCTGGCAACAGTTGATCGAACTGGGCGCGGTGGATCGGGAGCGTCGGATCACAGAGCGCGGGCGCCGCATGGCGCGCCTGCCGATTGATCCGAAGCTGGCGCGCATGTTGCTGGCGGCAGGCGAGTTTGCTTGCGTGCGCGAGATGCTGGCGATTGTGGCTTTTCTCAGTATCCAGGACCCGCGCGAGCGACCCGCCGAAGCGCGCGAAGCGGCTGATAACGCGCATGCCTTGTTTGCCGATCCGCGTTCCGAGTTCGTGGGCATCCTGAAGCTCTGGGAGGCCTACCAAGCCGAGCACGAAGCGCGCACGCAGTCGCAACTGCGCGATTGGTGCGGCAAGCACTTCCTGTCCTTCCTGCGCATGCGCGAGTGGCGTGAATTGCACCGGCAGTTGTTGATTGCCAGCGAAGAGCTCGGCTTGGCGTTGGCGACGGAGGCCGCCGACTACCCAGCACTGCACAAAGCCATACTTTGTGGCTTGCCCTCGCAGATCGGTCGCAAGAACGAGAAGCAACAGTTCGAGGCCCCGCGTCAGCGTCGCTTCCAGTTGTTCCCCGGATCGGCACTGGCACGCAAACCGCCGCTTTGGGTTCTGTCTGCGGCCATGCTGGAAACCCAGAAGGTCTATGGCTTGATCAACGCCGCCATCGAGCCGGACTGGGTGATTGAGGTCGCCGCGCATTTGCTGAGCCGTCGGCACTACGACCCGCATTGGTCACGCAGCCAGGGGCGGGTTATCGCGTCCGAGCAAATCACTCTGCATGGTCTGGTGCTGGCACCGAAGCGACCGATTTCCTACGCCGCTATCGACTTCGCCCATGCGCGGCAGATCTTCATTCGCGAAGGCCTGGTCACCGGTGAGGTGAATCTGCGGATTCCGCTTTTGGAGCGCAATCAGCGCATCCTGCAGCGCGCCATGGAAGAAGAGGCCAAGCTGCGTCGCGTTGGCATCGTGATCGACGAGGAGGCACAGGCCGAGTGGTACGCCAAGCGCCTGCCGGACAGTGTGGCATCAGCGCAGGAGCTGGAAGCCTGGTACAAGCGGCTCTCGCCTGAACAGCGCGCCGCCCTGGAATGGAAGGTCGACGACCTGTTGCCACAGGACAGCACCGACGCCGCACGGTTTCCGTCCGCCTTCCATTTAGGCGAGGTGAGCCTGCGCCTGAGCTACCGTTTCGAGCCGGGCGCGCCAGATGACGGCGTCACCCTGCATCTGCCCTTGCAACTGTTGAATGCGCTGGATTCACGCGCTCTGGATTGGCTGGTGCCGGGCTTGCTGGAGGATCGTGTGGCAGAGATGTTGCGCGGCTTGCCGAAAGCCCTGCGGCGCAATTTCGTGCCAGTGCCGGATTTTGCACGCGCCTTCATTGCCGTCATGACGCCAAGTTCGCCGGGGCGGTCGCGTGAATCCCTGCAGGCGGCGTTGGCCGCCTTCCTGCGCAAGGCGACGGGCGTCGAAGTGCCCCTGGAAGCTTGGGACGATGAGGCAGTTCCCGCACACTTGCGCTTCAATCTGCGCCTGTCGGAAGGGCGCAATGTGCTGGACGAGTCGCGCGACCTGAGGCAACTCAAGGCGCGTTGGGGCGAGCGGGCCCAAGCCGCGTTTGCGGCCGAGGCAGGCAAGCGACTCGAAGGGCAGGTGATCGACCACTTTCCAGCGGAGGGTGTCCCGGAGCAGATTCCTGGTGTGGCGGGTGTTCCCGCCTTCCCGGCCTTGGCAGCGCAGGGTGGCGAGGTGGTACTGCGCGTGTTTGCGGATCGCGACGCGGCACGGCATGAACATCCGCAAGGCGTGCGCGTGCTGTTGCTGCGCGCGGTGGCGGATCGCATCAAACAGGCGCGCAAGCAGTTGCCCATTTCGCCCCGTACCGGTTTGCTGTATGCCTCGGTAGAGAGCAGTGAGCGTCTACGCGAAGATCTGGTCGAGGCCGCGTTCAATGCGATCTGCGCCGATCTTCTGGTGGACATTCGCAGCAAGACGGCTTTCGATGGCTTGAGCCAACGCATCGGTCGCGAGCTGTTCGCCGAAGCCACCCGGCGCCTGCAGCTGACCGAGAACATTGTGGCGGCCTACGCGGAACTGCTGCCCTTGCTCAATCCGCCCTTGATGGGCTTTGCGACGGCCAACTACGACGACCTGCGCCAGCAACTGGCCGGACTCGTGCATCCCGGATTCCTGCGCGATACGCCGTTTGATCGCCTCAACGAGCTGCCACGTTTTTTGAAAGGAATGCGCCTGCGTGCCGAGCGCTTACGCAACGATCCTGGCAAGGATCAAGCACGGATGCTGGAAGTGATTGGTTTCGCCCAAGCGTTGCGCGAGGCCACCCGCCACGGCATCGCCCAGCATCCCGCTTGGCAGGCGCTGCGCTGGGCACTGGAAGAGTTCAGGGTGTCGCTGTTTGCACAGGAGCTCGGTACACGGGAAACCGTGTCAGCCAAGCGTATGGGAAAGCTGTTGGAGCAAGCACGGGCGGGCTGACGCCCGCCACGATGTCAACGACATCGCGTCAGCGAATGCGGCGGACCTTGACTTGTTTGTTGTAGCCCTCGACCTTGAGGTACCAGCCGCTCACCATGCCGGCCTTGATGCGGACCTCTGGTGACTCGATGGTGACGCCGGCCAAGGTGCTGGGCTCGGCCTGCTGCCAGACCTGACCATTGTCGAGATGGAAAGTGGTGTTTCCCGACCAGCCTTTGAAGGTGCCGCTGATGCGAGACACCACAAGATCAGGCTCATCTCGTCCCTGGGGAAATCCAACCCGATCCGCGGTGCTTTCTGTCGTCCCCGATGCCGAAACCCCCTCGCTGCGCAGCCAGTTGTTCAATGAAGCGAGCTCTTCGGGCGTGAGTTTGCCCAGACCCGCTGCCTCGAACTCGGAATGGCTCATGCGTTCTTCCAGCGAGGAGAACTCACTGGCGATGAGCGGCGCGGAGGCTGTGCTCAGAAGGATGGCGACTGACAGAAGGCTTCTTGCGATCATGGGCGTTGGAAAGCGACGTGGGACGTGTTGGGAGTCTAGCAGGTTGCTTCCAGCGCAAGAGCGCAATAGACACGTCGACTCGGATAGATCCGCGTGAGCAAGAGCACGTTCCGCGCTTTCAATAGGTCAATTCCGTATGCGCGGAGCCGCGTTTACACTGCCCCGCGAGCGTTTGTCGGGGAAATCGCAGAGAGCGCTATGCCACTTACCTTAACCGCCGCCTAAATCGATTCGTCAAAATTTCACGAATTCGGGAACTTGGGCTGGATTGTCGACGCTTGCGGGGCTACCTTTCGTCCGTCAACCAATGGATGGAGCTCTCTGAATGCATAGTCTGACGACATTGAAGCGCAGACCGACCGTGATGTGGCTTGCCTTGGCACTGACTGCCACGCCGGTTCTTGCATTAGCGACGACTGTCAGCACTTCCACCCTGGGTAAGGGTGAGCTACGGACCATCTGCCCTGCGGATGGCTCAGCCTTGGTGCCTGGTCAGATTGCACTGGTTGATGACGGCACGGCACTGCGTATCGTGGCCGTTGACGCGACGATGTCAGCGGAGTGCGCCATGAAGGCGACCGCTGCCAACCTCAAGGTCAGATTTCCCGGTAACACTCAGGACATCCTCCTGACTGGCCCGGTGGCTTACAACGTGCTGACCCGTGAAGTTGGCTTTGGCATCGTCGAACCGGCCCTGTGTGAGAGCTTCTATCCCGTTGATTCAGCTCCGCTGTTGCAAATCGCGTTGACTGACCCGGACGGCAGCACGCAGACACTGTCTGGCATCAGTGGGCTGGAATATGCGCTACCCAGCACGGCCCGTTTCACGCCGACCTCGGCGAGCGCCACCTACGGCGATTGGGTTCAGTGCCATGCCATCCCCTACAGCACTCTGGTAAACAATGCTCCCGATGTGCCTGCGCCAGGCGTCAATGTGGACCCGGGCAATCCAGATCTGATTTTTGCCGATGGCATGGAGACACCGGCGTCCAATGCGGACCTTCGAATCGAGATTCTCGATGATGGCGAGCGCTATCTGACGCGCAATATCCAAGCCTATATCGATCAGCCGTTCCAGTACGTGGTACGCGTGCGCAACGTGGGCAATGCCACGGCGACCGGTGTCCGTCTGCGCGAGTTCACGCCGAATGCAGCGGTCGTTAGCCCGCCTGTGCCGATGCAGCCCCGTGTGACGATTGGTGCATGGACCTGCCAGAACGATGCCGAACAGAGCTGCGGTACTGGCAGTGGTGAGCTGGATGTCGCCAGCATCAGCTTGGCTGCGGGCAGCTATAGGGACTACACCGTCACCCGCGAAGTGGTCACGGCCAACGTCGGCGACAAGGTGGCGATCAGCACCGCGCTGTTCTTTGCGCCGAACGATGAAGTGTCGAAGGGCGATGTATCCAGCGAGGACAACGTTGCGTCGGCCATCGTGACATTGCTTGAGAACACCGGGCCTGTGATTACCTGTATCGATCCCCAGATTGGTTCCGGACCGAATTCGCTGCCTAACCCCCTGAACATGCAAGAAGACGACGATGTTCGGGAGTTCGAGTGCACGATGACGGACGCCGAGCAGGATGCAATCACGAACTTCACTGCGAGCAGCTCGAACATTTCTTTGGTTCCCAACGATGGATTGCTTGGGGCTCGTGCCGGAGATACGTGGGAACTGTTCATCGCTCCCCAACCCGAAGCCTCAGGCAGTTCGACGGTGACACTGACGGCAACGGACGCGCGCGGCGCTCAGCGCGTGATGCAGTTCACCGTCGAAGTCGCTGCGGTGAATGATCCGCCGACATTCAGTTTGTTCAGCGCGACGGTGGTGCAGTCAGCGACCGGAGATGTTCCCACCAATATCGTCGGCGATCCGCTCGAGGGACCGCTTCAGTTCCCGACCATGGAGGCGAACTGCTTTGACTCCGGCAACACGGCGTGCACTGTGAGCATCAGCAGTTTTATCGAAGATGTCGTGTCTGGTCCTTCGAACGAGAGTGGTCAGCTCGTCCAGCCGGTGACCTTGGTTGCGGGAGATTGTGTGCTTGCGAGTGGCACTGGTAGTTTGAGTAACATGTTTGCCGTATTGCCGCAGTTGACGCCGGCCAGCGCGCAAGCATCCGGGAGTGACTTCGCGCTCGCATGGACTTACCGGAAGAACGCGTCAGCCACATTGGCCTTTACCTGCACGATGCGTGTGCAGGATGCTGGCGGTGCTCAATCGGGTGGCCAGATTACCTTCTCGATGGGCAATTGATCCAAGAGGCATCCATGTAGGAAACGCCGGAGCTTGCTCCGGCGTTTCTTTTTGCGGTCCACTGTGCGACATGAGCAGAGCGGAAATC
The DNA here is from genome assembly GCA_002352135.1 of Lysobacterales bacterium UBA2790. GTDB lineage: Bacteria > Pseudomonadota > Gammaproteobacteria > Xanthomonadales > Xanthomonadaceae > Aquimonas. The sequence goes on along the minus strand of DEHW01000145.1, from coordinate 41 downwards.
ACAACGGTTGCAGACTGGCTGGGGCAACGTGGCGGCAAGAC
>DEHW01000193.1 GCA_002352135.1 Lysobacterales bacterium UBA2790 | reverse complement strand
CGAGCAGCCCTGGTTCACCGCCTTCGAGGGCGTGCAGGTGCAGACCCTGCGCTTCGACCCCGAGGCGCGCGAGCAGGTCACGCTGTGGCGGCTGTCCCCCGGCGCGCGCATCCCGCGCCACACCCACAGCGCCCGCGAGGAGTGCCTGGTGCTGGAGGGGGCGATCGTCCAATCCAGCCAGCGCCATCCCGCCGGCGATTTCCTCGTGGTCGAGGCCGGCTCGCGCCATCTGCCCTTCGACTCGCCCGAGGGCGCCCTGCTGTTGATCCGCGGCGAGCCGGTGCCGCGGCTTNNCTCAGCCGCTGGCTGCTGCGCCGGCTGCGGCTGTAGCCGGCATCTCCACGGCCACCTCCATGTCCACTTCCACCACCACGTTCACGTTCGGAGCCCACGCCCCCATGAACTACCCTCTCGCCATCGTCCTGCTGCTGGCACTCGTCGCGCCTGCCTTCGCCCAGCTGCCGCCGGACAAGCCTGCTGCCAGCAGCAGCATGTTCGAATCCACCCGTGAGCCCGCCACCGACGAGGAATCCGCCGCCGTCGTGGCCGAGCTGGAAACCCGGAACAGCAGCGCACCCGCCCTGTTCGTGCGCGGCTACCTGGTCAACCGCAAGGGCATGACGCTCTACGTCTTCGATCGCGATCGCCCCGGCGTCAGCACCTGCTACCGCGCCTGCGAACGACTGTGGCCGCCGCTGCTGGCCGATCTCGATGCGGGGGACTACGACGAGTTCAGCATCGTCGAGCGCATGGATGGCTCGCGGCAGTGGGCCTGGCGAGAGCAGCCGTTGTACTACTGGCCCGACGACAAGCGACCCGGCGACATCACCGGCGACAACGTCAGCGGCGTGTGGCACATCGTGCGCGACCCCGACGCGCAGCCTGACGCGAGCGAACCCGCCGCAAGCGAGCCCGCNNCCCGCCGCTAGCTGAGGCGTGGCAGCCCCCGCCGTCGAACTCGGCGCCTCCCTTCACGCAAAGGCGCGGCGACCGCAGGGGCCCGCAGGCTGCCCGGCCTCTACACGCGAACTGCACAACTCCGCACCGCGGTGCTGCATCCAGCCCGCCCTAAGGCTGCGTAGAACAGCTACGTCGGGTGTTCGCCCGACGGCCCTCCACGTTCCGTTCTGGGAGTCCGCATGCACCTGTCCACCTCTGCTCGAACGGCGCTGCCGCTCGCACTCACCGCCGCATTGGCCTGCGCGGCACCCGCTGCCGCCCAGTCCGAGCTCGGCGTCGCCCCCCGCTTCGGCGGCAAGCTGCTGTTGACCGGCGGCGTCACCCAGATCGAGGGCTCCGGCGGCGGCGGCCTGACGCCCTGGGCCCTGATCGGCGGCTATGGCACCCGCGACCAGATCGGCGCCAACGCCTTCTACACCCGGGTCGACACCGGCGATTACGCGCTTGACAGCTACGGCGCCCTGGTCGGCCTGTACGACCGCGTCGAGCTCAGCGTGGCGCGCCAGCGCTTCGACACCCGCGATGTGGGCGCCGCCCTGGGCCTAGGCCGCGGCTTCACCTTCACCCAGGACACCGTCGGCCTAAAGGTCAAGCTTGCCGGCGATGCCGTCTACGAGCAGGACCGCTGGATGCCGCAGATCGCGCTGGGCGCCCAGTACAAGCGCAACGACCAGCCCGACGTGCTGGCCTTCGTGGGCGCCAAGCGTCGCGACGATGTCGATCTGTACCTGTCCGCCACCAAGCTCTACCTCGACAGCAGCCTGCTGGTGAACGGCACCCTGCGCTACACCCGCGCCAACCAGTTCGGCATCCTCGGCTTCGGCGGCGACAAGCGGGACAGTCGCAGCCTGCAGTTCGAAGGCAGCGTGGCCCGCCTGCTGAGCCCGAACCTGGCGCTGGGCGCGGAGTACCGCAGCAAGCCCGACAACCTCGGCATCGCCCGCGAAGACAACGCCTGGGACCTGTTCCTGGCGTGGGCGCCCAACAAGCACGCCTCGGTCACCGTGGCCTGGGTCGACCTCGGCAATATCGTGATCGAGGACAACCAACGCGGCTGGTACCTGAGCCTGCAGCTGGGCTTCTGATTCCCTTCGCCCGCGTGATCGCATTCCCCCCTCTGGAGACACCCCATGACCTGTTCCCTGCGTGGCGCCCTGCTGGCTATCGCCCTCGTCCTCGCCGGCCCCGCGGCCGCCGAGCCCATGAACCCTGCGCCCGCCCATCCCGAACTGCGCCCCGTGCTGGCCGAGTTCGGCGGTGTGGATGGCCTGACCGCGCTGATGGACGATTTCATGCGGCGCCTGCTGGCCGATGACCGCACCCGCGAGTTCTTCGAGTTTTCCGACCAGGACCGTGTCAAACGCCAGCTGGTCGAGCAGTTCTGCGTGATCCTAGGCGGCGACTGCGTCTACAGCGGCCGCAGCATGGCCGAATCGCACGAAGGTCTGGACATCCGCCGCGACGAGTTCAACGCGCTGGTGGAAGTGCTGCAGCAATCGATGCGCGCCAAGGGCGTGCCGTTTGCGGCGCAGAACAAGCTACTGGCCAAGCTGGCGCCGATGCACCGCGAGGTGGTGACGCGCTGAGCTCTCCAGTCGAACCACAGAGCCCGGCCTCGTGCCGGGCTTTGTGCTCTCTGGCGACCGGGGCGGACTCGTCCTGCCTGCGCCGCGGCACTGTCTGACGTGAAGATCGGATAACGCCGATATGAACCGCTGCTCGCGGGCACAACCCTGAGCAGCCGTCCCTGCATCTGAGCGCTGCGTGCCGCGCCTTGCCGCATCTTGGCGGCAGGTCGAGGCGTGCGCGCCACGCGACCGAGCGCACGCTGCTGTACGCGCTGGTCGAGGCGTATTACCCGGACCTCCTGGCGCGCCTCGATGCGGAGGAGCGCTGCCTGCCCGGTTACGTGCGCGAGGAGTTCGACGAATACCTGCGTTGCGGCGTGCTCGAGCACGGCTTCTTGCGCGTGGTGTGCGAGCAGTGCCATTCGGAGAGGCTGGTGGCGTTCTCCTGTAAGAAGCGCGGCTTTTGCCCCAGCTGCGGCGCTCGCCGCATGGCGGAGTCGGCGCGGCATCTGGTGAAGGAGGTGTTCGGCCCGCGGCCCGTGCGGCAATGGGTGTTGAGTGTTCCGTACCCCTTGCGCTTCCTGTTCGCCAGCAAGCCAGAGGCCATCGGCCCGGTGCTGGGCATCGTGCAGCGCGTGATCGCCGGTTTGCTTGCCGATCAGGCCGGCGTGCCGCGGGATACGGCGCAATGCGGCGCGGTGACGCTGATCCAGCGCTTCGGCAGCGCGCTGAACCTGAACATCCACTTCCACATGCTGTGGCTCGACGGTGTGTACGAAGACTCCACCGAGCCCCCGCAGCGCAAGCCGCGCCTGCGCCGCACCCGTGCTCCCACGTCCGTGCAGCTGACCCAGCTGGCCGGAACGATCGCGCATCGTGTGTGCCGGCACCTGGCGCGCCGCGGCTGGCTCGAAGGCGAAGACGAATCCGTGTTCCTGTCCGACAGCGCGGGAACCAACGACGGAATGGACGCGCTGCGGATGAGTTCGATCACCTACCGCGTCGCCACCGGCCAGCACGCCGGACGCAAGGTCGTCACCTTGCAAACGCTGCCCGGCGATGCCGATCCGCTCGAGGGCGAGGCCGGTAAGGTCGGCGGCTTCTCGCTGCATGCGGGCGTGGCCACCGAAGCACACGAAAGCCACAAGCTCGAACGCCTATGCCGCTACATCACGCGCCCGGCGATCAGCGAAAAGCGGCTGTCGATCTCGCCGCAGGGAAGGGTCCGTTACCAGCTCAAGACGCCGTGGAAGAACGGCACGACCCAAGTCGAATGGGATCCCGTGGACTTCATCGCGAAACTGGCCGCATTGGTCCCGCCACCACGCGCCCACCTGACGCGGTTTCACGGCGTATTCGCCCCGAACGCCGCCCTGCGCGCGCAGTTGACGCCATCGGGACGGGGTAAGCGCCCTGCGACCGATGCCGCAGCGGTTGAGATCAGCGCCAGCGACGAGACGCGCAGCCCCGAAGAACGCCGACGCGCGATGACCTGGGCCCAGCGCCTCAAGCGCGTGTTTGGCATCGATATCAACACCTGTGTCCACTGCGGCGGCAGCGTGCGGATCGTCGCCAGCATCGAGGAACCGAGCGCCATTCGGGCCATCCTCGCCCACTTCGAGAAGCATGGCGCGCAGGAAGAAGCGCAATACCGGCCGGCAGCGCGTGCACCGCCGGCGAAGGCCGCGTGACCTCCCTGCTGCCGGGGGCGAAAACGGGGAAGCCACCAGGAGCGGCCACGCCCCGCAAGGCTGCGCTCGGCCCGCTGACGCGAATCGCTGAGAAAGGGCCCCGGACTGTGCCGCTGCGTGGCCCCGCGATGCCTAAATCCGACGCGCGAACCCCCGATGTGAGCCCGAAGCGGTGCTCGCCCGGTCGCAGCCTACCCGGCAGACTGCCCGAAAAGGGCGTTTGAACTTCCTATACCCCAACCAGAGGGCTATTACGCGAATCCAGTTTGAACGGTTCATCCGTGAAACGCCTCCCAATACAGCACTTGCCCACACGGCCAAGAATCGGAGTATGAAACGACGCGAGTAAAACGGACAATCGAAAATTGTTCTGGCATTCGCCGCGATCTACATGTCACACGCCTGAGTCGGTTTCAGGCACCTGCAGGCTCAGGGCCTGCAGAACACCCGCTCCACCGCGGTTGATCGCGACCGGAACTCTGAATCCGCCGGAAGTCATGCTCTCTACCGGCACATGTCACATCGCCGGAAATGCGGCTTCATAGTGCACTGGTGAGCCGTCTGTTCCGATGTCACGGCGCCGGGTGTGTTCCCCATTCGCACCCGCGCTGATGCGTACTCCCCACGCGACATCGTGTTTGCCGCTTGGCGGCCGACGGCTCACCGCCTTCTTTACTCAGGTGATGACGCTGCCATGTGGACCCGACCCAAATCGTTGCTTGCTGTTGCGCTTGCGCTGGCCCTGACCGCCTGCGGTGGCGAGACGCCTTCCGATGCCAAACCCAAACCTGCCGCACCGCTGCAATTGGTGGCCGAAGATGTGCTGCTGCTGGATACGCAATCACTGGCGCAAGGCCCGGTGATTTCCGGTTCGCTGCAGCCCGAATTGCGCGCTGATCTGCGCGCCGAGGTGGCTGGCGTGGTGCTGGAAGTACTCAAGGACAATGGCGATGCGGTAGCCAAGGGCGATCTGCTGATTCGCCTCGATCCCACCGCCATTCGCGACAAGTTGCTGTCGGCGCAGGAAGCCGAACGCGCGGCGTCGGTGGCAATGGATCAGTCCGAGCGTCAGCTCAAGCGTATGCAGTCGATGGCAGGCCAAGGTCTGGTCGCGACCGAGGCATTGGAGAATGCCGAAGCCAAGCGCAATCAGGCGCAGGCCGATCTGGCCTCGGCGCGGGCGCGTGTGGTGGAAGCTCGGCAACAGATGGAAAAAACCGAAGTTCGCGCCCCCTTTGCAGGCGTGGTCGGCGCGCGCGCGGTCTCCGCGGGTGATACAGCGCAAGTCGGCAAGGAACTGTTGACCGTGCTGGACGTCGCCACCATGCGTTTCGAGGGCAATATTGCTGCCGATCAGGTTGGTCGCGTGCAACCCGGTGCGGCGGTGGGTTTTCGCGTCAACGGCTATCCAGACCGCCGTTTTGATGGTCAGGTGCAACGGGTCAATCCGGTCGCCGATGCCGCAACGCGGCAGGTGCAGGTGCTGGTCAGCCTGCCGAAGACCGACGTGACCTGGGTGGCAGGCCTGTATGCCGAAGGACGCATCGATGTCGCGTCACGCCCGGCGCTGCTGGTGCCGGAGTCGGCGGTTGTCAACGAGGGCGATGCGCACAGCGTCTGGCTGGTGCAGGACGGTGTGCTGCACAAGGTGGCGATTCAACTCGGCGAGCGCGACGAGCGCCTGGGGCGTTACGAAGTGCTGAGCGGCTTGAGCACTGGCGCGCAGGTGCTCCGCCATCCGTTGGGGGCGATGAAGGACGGTGCCACGGTGCAGTTCGCCAGCGACATCGCAGCGAGCACCACACCGGCCGTGTCGACGGGGAACTGATCGATGTTTCTGTCCGAGTTCAGTATCAAACGCCCGGTGGTGACCGTGGTCATCACCCTGGCATTGATGGTGTTTGGCTGGTTTGCACTGAAGGATCTTAAAACCAACCAGACACCGGATGTGCAACCGCCTGTGTTGCTGGTGAGCATTCCCTATCCCGGAGCCTCGCCGGAAACGGTGGAGCGCGAAGTGCTGAATCGCATCGAGGATTCGCTGGCCTCGATCTCCGGCATTCGCGACATCCGCTCTTATGCGCGCGACAGTTTCGCCAGCATTGTGGTGATCTTCGAGTTCGACAAGAACCTGATCGAAGCGGCGCAGGAAATTCGCGACGCGATTGCCACCGTGCGCGACAAGCTGCCGACGGAAATGAAGGAACCCTATCTGCGTCGGCTGGATCCGACCGCGCAGCCGGTGATGAACATCGCCCTGTCGAGCACCGAGGTGTCGGCCACTGAATTGTCGCGTCTGGCCGAGGACGTGATTGCACGCGAGCTGCGTACCGTGCCCGGTGTGGCGCAGGTCGAGTTGAACGGCGAGCAGATTCGCGAGATGACCGTGCTGTTGCGCAGTGCCGCGATGCGCGAAGCCAATGTTTCGGTGGCCGAGGTGCTGAACGCGCTGCGTGCGCAGAATCTGGCCGCACCGGTTGGCCGCGTCGAATCCGATCTGGCCGAACAATCGATCCGACTGCTGGGCCGTCTGCAGGATGTGCGTGACTTCGAGAGCGTGATCGTCAAGACGCGCGGCGATGCAGCAGTGCGCCTTGGGCAGATCGCGCGCATCGAAGATGGTCATGCCGAGCAGCGCAGTTTTTCGCTGTTGAACGGCGAGCCCTCCGTCGGTCTGCAGGTGACCAAGTCGCGCGAGGCCAGCACGGTCAGTGTGACCGACGAGCTGCTGGCGCAAATCGATGCCTTGAAGCCGCGCCTGCCAGCCGGTGTGGCGGTGAAGATCGTCTTCAACGAAGGCCAGTTCGTGCGTTCGTCCTTGAACAACGTGATCGAGGCACTGACCCTGGGTGCGGGCCTGACCATCCTCACCGTGTTCATTTTCCTCAACTCCTGGCGTTCGACCGTCATCACCGCCCTGGCGCTGCCGACCTCGGTGCTGGCGGCGTTCATCGCGGTGTGGGTCAGCGGCTTCACGCTCAACTTCATGACCCTGCTGGGCCTGAGTCTGGCGATTGGCGTGCTGATCGATGACGCCATCGTGGTGCGCGAGAACATTGTCCGCCACATGGAGATGGGCAAGGACGCGATCACCGCCTCGCGCGAGGGCACGGCGGAGATCGGTCTGGCGGTGATGGCGACCACCTTCGCCATCATTGCGGTGTTCATCCCGGTGGCCTTCATGGACGGCATGTCCGGGCAGTGGTTCAAGCCCTTCGGCTTGACCGTGGCCACCTCGGTGCTGGTCTCACTGTTCATTTCCTTCAGCCTCGATCCGATGCTGTCGGCCTACTGGGGCGACAACCACGGCGCGCAGCCGCATACCTCGCGCATCGGCAAGACGCTGGAGCGCTTCAATCGTTGGTTTGATCGCCAAGCCGAAGGCTACTCACGCGTCATCGATTGGGCCTTGCATCACCGCCTGTCGATGTGGGGCTTGGCCTTGGGTGCGCTGTTGGGTGCCTTCGTGATGATCGCCACGCAGTCGGTCGGTTCGAGCTTTCTTCCCGATTCCGACAACGGTGGCATGCAGATCGAAGTGACGGCACCGGCAGGTTCCAGTCTGGCCTACACGCGCATCAAGGCCGAACAGGCTGCGGCGATGGCGCGTGAACTTCCGGAGGTCAACTACACCCAGACCACGGTCGGCACCGATGGCAATGTCAGCAAGGCCGAGATCTACATCGATCTGGTCGATCAGGATCAGCGCGACCGCCGCGCCAAGGAGATCGCGGCAGACCTGCGCGGGTCGATCAGCAGCCTGATCGGTGCCGAGTTCAATGTCACCGACGACCTCAACAACGGTGGACAAAAGCCGCTGCAGATCCAGTTCCGTGGCCCGGACAGCCGCAAGCTGACCGAGCTGGTGACCGCCTTCATGCTGCAGTTGCGGCAGGTGCCGGGTGCCGTCGATGTCGGCCTGTCCACTCAGGAAGCCAAGCCCGAACTGCAGGTCAATATCGACCGAGGTCTGGCGTCGAGCCTGGGTATCTCGATGAGCGATGCCGCGACCGCGCTGCGCGTGGCCTTTGCGGGCGTGGAAATTGGCGATTGGGTCGATCCCACTGGCGAAACACGCAATGTCTCGGTGCGTCTGGCACCGGAGGATCGCGTTGCCGCCGAAGATCTGGAAACCCTGCCGATCATCACCACCGGCACCGATGTCGTGCCGCTGAAACAGATCGCCAACATCACGCTCGGCAAAGGACCGTCGACCATCGAGCACTTCAATCGCGAGAACACCATCGCGGTCACCGCCAACGTGCAAGGCCGTAGCTTCGGCGAAGTCTATGGCGAAGCGATGGCGCTGGCCGGTGCGATGGATTTTCCACCGGGCTATGACCTCGTCGTCGGTGGTGCCGGTCGCGACCAGCAGGAAGTGTTCGGCAGCATCCTGCGTGCGCTCGGCGTGGCGGTCATGTTGATGTATCTGATCCTGGTGGTGCAGTTCCACAGCTTCCTCGTGCCCGTCGCCATCATGCTGTCCTTGCCGCTGTCGTTGATCGGCGTGGTGCTCGCGCTCAAGTTCACCGGCTCGACACTCAATCTGATGAGCCTGATCGGCGTGGTGATGCTGATGGGTCTGGTGGCGAAGAACGCCATCCTGCTGATCGACTTCGCGCGCAAGAAGGAAGCCGAAGGCATGGATCGCGAGCAAGCCTTGATCATGGCCGGACGCGAACGCCTGCGCCCCATCCTGATGACCACCTTCGCTCTGGTCGCGGGCATGCTGCCGGTGGCGATCGGTCTGGGCGAAGGCTCGGACTTCTATCGCCCACTCGGCATCGCCATCATCGGCGGCACGATTACCTCGACCGTCTTGACCCTGCTGGTCGTACCGACCTTCTACGACAGCTTCGAAACCCGCCGCGAGCGGCTGTTCGCCTGGCTGCGGCGGATATCGGGTTCGGCATCGGCGAAGCCTGAAGGGCTCGGTCAGCACTGAGCGATTGAACCCAGCGGATGTATGACAAGGCGGCTCTACTCACCCAGAGCCGCCGCAATCTCCGGACTCAAGCGCTCGGCAAGCCGCTGTCGACCCGCGTTGTTGTGGTGGTGGAAGTCCCAGAACGCGTTGCAATCGGTCTGGCCTTCG
>DEHW01000039.1:2572-14355 GCA_002352135.1 Lysobacterales bacterium UBA2790 | reverse complement strand
CTCCGCCGGGGTGGACGGTTGGGCGAATTTCAACAGCCTGTTAAAGCCAAAATGGTCGGGATCGGCAGATGCGATGTTGTATTTGGTCAGGTCAAACAACGCGACCGTGGCGGACACGCGACCGTGCAACCAAAGCGCCTTGAGCCCCAACTCATGCTGGCGCGAAGACTCGGGTTTGATGGGCTTCTGTTCGAAGTCGAGGCCATTGCTTGACCCTGTGTTTTCCGCAAAGCTGTAGTAGACGCTCAAGCCGGGGTGGACTTCCCAGAGCGCTCCAGCACGCGGAAGAAACACGTGTTTTCGATAGGGCAAGGTGTCGCCGTTCAAGCTGTTGTCCTCGTCAATCGATTGATACCGCCCCCCAAGCAGCAGGTGCCATTCTCCCGGAAGTTGCATCTGATCCTGGACGTAGACGGCGGTCTCGCGATTTCGAAGAACCCAGAGATCGGTCTTCTCCACTGCAGCGGGCTGTGTCGGGTGAAAGTAGTCCGTGCTCTGCGCGTAGTCCCATCCGCTGAGTTGGTCGAAGTGCTTGTTGTAGTGGTCCGCACCGACAAGCAGCTGATGCTCGATGCTGAGTAGCGTGACGTTCCCTGTCAGATCCAGCATGGTCGCTCGGGTTTCCTGCTCGCTATCGCTCGCGCCAACCATCAGATCCGTGAGCAACACGCCGTCTTCTATCGGGAAGTTGAAACCAGCACCACCGCACCAACCGCAAACAATCGAGGTCAATCCGTCCGGGCTTCGTGCCTTGTTGAGCATGGCCTTCCAGGACAGCGACCACTCCGACGCGAAGCGATGGTCCAACGACACCATCGCGCGATCTTGCCGGAACGTCGATTCATTGCCCGGCAACAACGTGTCACGCGGATCCATCTCCAGCGGCTCGCCGGAGTCGGGATCGATCGGCATGTACGGTTGCCCGGCGCTTCCTTCCAGACGACGGAACTGACCTACCAGGCTCAATTCGGTGTCCTCGGACAACTGCCATGCCAGCACTGGTGCGATACCCGCCGAGTGGTAGTCCCGACCGTGGCGAAACCAGGCATCCGCATCTTCCTGCGCGACGTTCAGACGATATTGGACGTCGGTCGAGTGCGCTACTGGGCCAGTGATGTCGGCACCTATCCAGCGTGCGCTGAAAGAACCCACGCCCGCCTCCAGACTGCCTGCAAAAGAACCAAGCGGGCGTCGTGTTATGACATTCACGATGCCGCCTGGCTCGGCGCGTCCGTAGAGAATGCTGGCTGGCCCCTTGAGTACCTCGAGCCGATCAACGTTGTCCATCCACACACTGCCATTGGCGTAGTTGATACCGGGTGTCGCGTCTTCGATGCGGAAGCCATTCCACAGCGTGGTCGAGGTCAAAAAGCCCCGGAAAATGGTGTAGTCCGCCTGCTCGCGGGTACCCAGCGTCTGAACGCCCAGGTAAGCCAAGCTGTTGGTCCGACCGCTGCTGGTGATGCCTTGATCCTGCAGCACTTGAGCGGGAATCACCGCGATGCTCATTGGCGTCAGTTGCAAGGATGCAGGCGACTTGGTCGCCGTCGCCGCCGTGTCGCTCAAGTAGGCATCTGAAAGGCGCGACGCTTCGACATCGACACGGTCAAGCTGCTGCGCGTCTGCAGCCCATGTGTGCTGCACGACGCCGAGGCAAAGCAGTGAGGATCGGATCAGCACGCGTTGAAGAGCGGGCGAACCTTGCGGGGTGGTCATTGAAAACCTTCTGGAGAGGTGAGTGGAGGCGAGATAGACCGTCGACTGAGCGGCAGCAACGTGGCAGGCTTTTAGCACCGGGCTTGGATCGGTCCAATGCGACAGAATGTCGCGGGCGTGCGGCAGTGGCTGGCCGAAAGCCATGAAACGCCGCGGGTCAATGCGATTGGGAGAACGGTATGTGGCGCATTGAAATTGACGACCTGACTCGCCCCGCCGTGCACGCACTGCTCGCCGAGCATCTGCAGGACATGCATGCGCTCTCACCCGCGGAAAGCGTTCACGCTTTGAACCTCGACGGGTTGCGAGTTCCAGAGGTCACCTTCTGGACTGCTTGGGATGACGTTGGACTTGCCGGATCGGCGGCGCTGAAACAACTCACGCCCAGACACGGGGAAGTGAAGTCGATGCGCACACCGACGGCGCGGCGCCGTCAGGGTGCTGGCCGCGCACTGTTGGTCCATGTGATCGACGAAGCGCGTCGTCGCGGCTACCAGCGCTTGAGTCTGGAAACCGGAAGCCATCCCGCATTTCTTGCAGCACATCGGATGTACGAGAAGTTCGGGTTTCAGTATTGCGAACCGTTCGGTGACTATCGTGAAGACCCGAATAGCGTGTTCATGATGTTGTTGCTGGAGGCCGCGTAGCGCCCGCGTCGGATGAAACGCATTGTGCCGTTGGCATTGTTTGCAGGTTTCCATCTGGCAATGCAGCACGCAATCATTGTGGTCGAGGTCTCTGCCGACATCACGGCATAATCGAGCCATGCAAATGCCCACGACAAACCGACCCGGCAGCGAGCCGGATGCCGCCGAGCTGCGCCAACGACTGCGTGGACTGGCTCCCGCACACGCCGTAAAGATGCGCGAGATCATTCGTCTTCATTTTTCGGGTGATCGGTTCGGTTTTGCATTTGAGCTGAGCCGATTGCTTAAGGAGGCACCGGAGCATCCGGAATTGCTGCGCTGGTCGGCAGTGCTGCATATGGAAAACAGCGCGTGGTCGGAGGCCTGCACTGTCTTGCGCCGGGCGGTTGAACTGCGCGCTGACGACCTTGCGCTTTGGCTCTTGCTGGGAACCGCACAGGCCAACGATGACGATCTCCTCCAGGCCGAGGCGAGTTTTCAACGTGCTGCGGCCTGTGAAGGCAAGGCCGCAGACTGGCTGAAGCTCAGTACCGAGTTCGACCGTCAGGGCTGGTACAAGCAGGCATTGCATGCCGTCGAAACGGCGTGGCGATTGGATGGCAACGCTGCGGTTGCCTTGTTGCAACGCTCGCGCTGTCATAAAGCATTGGGCAATGCCCAAGCCGCTGCCGCAGACTGTCGCCGCTTGATTGCCATGGATCGGGAGATCGGCCGCGCGTGGTTTGCGTTGACCGACCTGAAGACGGTGTCGTTGAGCGAGAACGAGCTGCACCAACTTGATATGGCTTCGCTGCGCAGTGACTTGCGTCCGGAGGACCGGGTGTTGCTCGACTTCGCGCTCGGACATGGCTTGGAGGAAGCCGGCGAGTTTGAACGTGCGTTGCTCGCGTTCCAGCGCGCCAACGCCGCAGTCCGGATCACCACGCCATGGCACGCCAGCGCGTTCGCAAAACGTGTCGAGTCGATTCAACATGCGTTTGCTGACGTGCCCGTCGCGCAAGCTTCGCCACAAGGCGGTGAGGTCATCTTTCTGGTGGGTATGCCGAGATCAGGGAGTACCTTGATCGAGCAGGTGCTTGCCGCACATCCGCTCGTTGAAGGTGCCAGTGAGTTGCCGTATCTCGGGCAGGTGCTCGACGCCGAGTCGCGCCGTCGTGGTCGTGGCTTCCCCACCTGGGTCGGCGAAGCCACGGCAGATGACTGGACTCGCCTCGGTCAGCACTATCTGCGGCTGAGCGCCCGCTGGCGGCAACAGAAGCCGATGGCCACCGACAAGCTGCCCGACAACTGGCTCTACGTTGGTGCGATCCGCGCCATGCTGCCGCAAGCGCGGGTCATCGATTGTCGGCGAGATCCACTGGAAACGTGCTGGTCCTGCTACAAGCAGTTGTTCGGCCCCGGTCTTTCTGCGTACAGCTATGGTTTCGACAGTCTCGCGCAGTACTGGCGCGCCTGCGAGACATCGGGCGACCTTTACGCTGAGGCGCATCCCCGGCACGTACGCATCCAGCGCTATGAAGACCTGGTCAGCGATTCCGAGCGACAGATCCGGCAGCTGCTCGCGTTCTGTGGACTGCCATTCGATGACGCGTGCCTTGCCTTTCAAAGCGCCCAGCGAGCGATTCGCACGCCGAGCGCATTGCAGGTACGACAGCCGATGCGTCAGGCGTCGACGCGCGCGGTGTGTTATGGCAATGCGTTGCTTGCGCTGCGAGACGCGCTGAGTGCCGCCGAGACGCGGTAAGGAAGGTGTCCGGCAAACGATGCAATTCCGCCGAATGGATCACACATCGGTGTTTCGGGATGCTAACCTTGCCTTGTCCGTCGGGAGCTGACCGACGCGTACAGCGCGCCACACTCAGGGAGTGAGTGCTGGTACCAGACTTTGCGTTATTTCTGTTGGGGGCAACAATTTATGGTTTCGAAGAATATTGCCAAGCGGCTGGCAAGCCGCACGGCCGTGGTACTTGAAGCGGCGGCTCTTTGCTTGGGCTCAACGTCGGCGATGGCTGCTGTGGTGTGCAGTTCTGCGCCGGTTTCGGTCCCTGCCAACCTCGACGGTGTGTACTTGAACATCGCNNCGTCGACACCGGCAAGCAGTTATGGTGGCGTCGCGACAGGCACGGTGTATGACTCGCTGTTGGCAGGAGCCACAGTCAGCGCGGCACAGGCATACAGTGTTGCGTCTGGTGGCGGCGGGGCCGCGAACTACGTGAATTGGCAAACCACGACCGCCCAGACAGGGCGCTACCTTGGGGTTCGCTTCTTCAATGAAGCCACCAGTGCGATCAATTACGGCTGGATGCAGATCGATACCGGTGCGTCCAACGGCTTCCCTGCAACGATCAATCAATACTGCTACGACAACACCGGTGCAGCGATCGTGACGGGCGCGGGTGTCGACGCGGCCCCGACCCTGACCTACAACCCGGCCAGTACGGTGACCTTCCCCGGCGGTGCGGCGGGTACAGCCACGGCCAGCATTGCCATCACCTCTGCAGGCGCGGCGGGTGCGGGGCAATCGGCGGTCACCGGTTGCGGAATCACCGGTCCTGGCGCTGCCTCGTTCGGCGCAGTCTCCACTACACCGGCGAACGGCATCATCAACAGCACCACAACCAGTGGTTCGATTGGTCTGAGCTGCACGCGTGGAGCAACGGAGGCGACGGCTACGCTGTCCTGTACCGAAACCGCAACGCCCACTGTTGCCGGTTCGCCCTTCACACGGACCTGGTCATTGACCTGTCCGGCGGCAGCGGCGGCAGTCAGTCCTGGCACGGTGTCTGGCACCACGGTAACGCTGCCGACCATCCGCCTGCCGTCGACGACATCGTCAACGCCCTTGACATTCACCGCTTCTGGCAGCGCCACTTCGGTGACCTGTACGGCTTCCGGTGCGGGCTTCAGTGCTTCCCCAAGCCCGTTGAATCTCAGCCCCGGTGTCCCAGGTACGGTCACGGTGTCCTATAGCGGTTCCACTGCAGGTACCTTCACCGGCTCGCTGAACTGCGTTACCACCGCATCCGGTGGTCCGTTCACCTATCCGCTGAGCGCCACAGTCGGCGTGTCGTTGGCACCGACGGTCGTTCCCTCGCTGGGCACGGTTGGTCTGTGGGCGATGCTGTTGAGCTTCCTTGGACTGGGCATGCTGTTCGCTGCCCGCAGCCGAAGCTGATCCATCGAGACATCGCGTGAAAATTGGGGCCGACTGAATTTCAGTCGGCCCTTAATTTTTGGTGGTGTGCATACCAACGACGTCCGCCTGATATGAGTAGCGTGGCGATTTGGAGTCCAATTCCCTCATCACTACGTCATACCAGTCATTTAATCCGCCGTAAGTCAAAGTGAACTTGGTGGGCACGCGCAGGTACGTGGAGCAGAGATTTGTGGTCGGCAAGAAATTCGAAACGTATTTCCGTAATGCTTGCGTGGTGCTGATGTTATGGCTGGCAACCGGACCNNCTCCGGGCGGTATTCCTGTTCTCCGGTCTGCTCGCGGTCCTCGGTGCGTGGCTGTCGCACCGCCGCCGATACCGCCTCGCGTTCGCTGCAGCGGTCGTGTTCCCGGTGGCGTATGTGCTGCCCTTTGTTGAGATGTTTCGCCGTGTGACGCCAACGACATACGCCTCCTTTCTGCCGATCCTGCTGCTCGCCTTTCTGGCTTACCAAGGCAGACAGACCGAGGCATCAGCGGGTGACCAAGTCGAGTCCGTGGTGCGCGATGACTGATGGCCGTATGCCCTAGTGGGCGCGAGTCGTCAGCTTGTCGTTTCAACTCACCCCGTCTTACCCGCCAAATATCCCAGCAGCAGCCTCGCAGTGCGGATGCGTGAGGCGGCGTCGGGGAGATCGAGTTTCAGGCGCAGTTTGTCGGGGCCGTCCATGGCGTAGACGCGCGGTTGTTGCTGGATCAGTTTGATCAGGTGCAGCGGGTCGATATTGGGTTTGGCGGTGAAATGGACGCGGCCGCCGCGTTCGCCGAGTTCCAGCTTGAGGATGCCCAGCGGGTCGGCGGCGAGTTTGAGTTCGGCGCCGATGAACAGGTGCTTGCACGGGTCGGGCAGCACGCCGAAACGATCCACCATTTCGACTTGCAGTTCGTGCAAGGCATCGCTGTTGGGCGCACTGGCGATGCGTTTGTACAGCGTCAGACGGGTGTGGACGTCGGGCAGGTAGTCGTCGGGAATCAGCGCCGGGATATGCAGTTGCACGTCGGCACCGTGACGGGTCTTGCTGTCGAAGTCGGGGATCTTGCCTTGCTTGATGCTGCGCACCGCGCGTTCCAGCAGTTCGGTGTAGAGACTGAAGCCGACTTCGGCAATCTGCCCGCTCTGGCCTTCGCCGAGCAGTTCACCGGCACCACGGATTTCCAGGTCGTGGGTCGCCAGTGCGAAACCGGCGCCGAGTTCTTCCAGTGACGCAATGGCCTCCAGCCGTTTCTCGGCGTCGGGTGTCAGCGCCTTGCGGTCGGGAATGATCAGGTAGGCATAGGCGCGGTGATGACTGCGCCCCACGCGTCCACGCAACTGATGCAATTGCGACAGCCCGAAACGATCCGCGCGATGGATGATGATCGTGTTGGCGCTGGGAATGTCGATGCCTGACTCGATGATCGTCGTGCACAACAGCACGTTGAAGCGCTGGCGATGGAAGTCGAGCATCACCTGTTCGAGTTCCTTTTCCGGCATCTGCCCGTGGGCGATGCGGATGCGCGCTTCCGGCACCAGCTCGGCGAGTTCGCGCCCGGTGCGTTCGATGCTCTCCACTTCGTTGTGCAGGAAATACACCTGCCCGCCGCGCGCCAATTCGCGCTGGAAGGCTTCGCGCAGTTGCGCGGCATCCCATTGCGTGACGAAGGTCTGCACGGCCAGGCGATGCGCGGGTGGCGTGGCAATCAGCGACAAGTCGCGAAGCCCGGCCATCGCCATGTTGAGCGTGCGCGGGATTGGCGTGGCGGTGAGGGTGAGCAGATGCACCTCAGCGCGCAGGGCTTTGAGCGCCTCTTTCTGCCGCACGCCGAAGCGTTGTTCCTCGTCGACGATGACCAGACCAAGATCCTTGAAACGCACGTCTTCCTGCAGCAACCGATGCGTGCCGACGATGACGTCGAGCTGACCATTGGCCAGACGCTCCAGTTCGGCCTTGATCTCTTTCGCAGTCTTGAAACGCGACAGCACTTCGACGCGCAGCGGCCAGTCGGCGAAGCGATCACGGAAATTGCGGAAATGCTGCTCGGCCAGCAGCGTAGTTGGCACCAGCACGGCGACTTGTCGGCCACTCATGGCGGTGGCGAACGCCGCGCGCACGGCGACTTCGGTCTTGCCGAATCCGACATCACCGCAGACCACACGATCCATCGGCAGGCTGGACTGCAGATCGCTCAGCACGGCTTCGATGGCGCTGAGCTGATCGGGGGTTTCTTCAAACGGAAAGCTGGCGGCGAACTGCTCGTACTGCGGTCGATCCAGATCGATTGCGAGTCCTTTGCGGGCTTGGCGGCGGGCCTGAATTTCCAGTAGTTCGGCGGCCACATCGCGCACTTTGTCTGCCGCTTTCTTGCGCGCCTTCTCCCAGGCTTCGCCACCCAGCGAATGCAACGGTGCCAGCTCGGGTGATGCCCCCGAATAGCGGCTGACCAGATGCAGTTGCGAGACCGGCACGTAGAGCTTGTCGCCCTTGGCGTATTCGATGGCGAGGAACTCGGCCGCGCTGCCGCCCACGTCGAGCTTTTCCAAGCCGCGATAGCGTCCGACGCCGTGATCTTCGTGGACGATGGGCGCGCCNNCGCCGCGTCTGGGCCGCGCGCTCCGGGTAGAACTGGCGCTCGGTGAGGATGCACAGCGCCGGCTCGCGCAGCGCGAAACCCTCTTCCAACGCGGCAATGGTGATCTGATAGCGCGCGCCGTCGTCCTCGACAAAACTGCGCCAGTCATTGCTCGCGCCGGGGCGCAGGTCGTGTGCCGCGAGCTGTTCGATCAAGGCCTCGCGTCGCCCTGCCGAATCCGCCGCAATCAGCACCCGGCCCGGATAGCTATTGAGGAAGTCGCGCAGCGCGTGGCCGCTGGACTCGCCCTTCTGCATCAGCGGCAAACTCGGAGCGGGGGCGTCGCCCAGATCCTGCGCCGACTCGAAACGCGAATGTCCGGGCGCGCAGACTTCGATGCGCGGCCACTGATTCAGTCGCTCGCGCAGCGGCTCGGGTGGCAGAAAAAGTTGCTCCGGCGGCAGCACCGGGCGTTCGATATCGTGCCGACGCTGTTCGTAACGCTCGCCGGTATTGGCCCAGAAGGCATCGGCGGCTTCCAGCGCGCCATCCGCCAGCAGACACAGCGTGCCTTGACCGAAGTAGTCGAACAGCGTGCTGGTCTGCTCGAAAAACAGCGGCAGGTAGTACTCGATGCCATTCGGCGCGACGCCTTCCTTCAGGTCCTGATACAACGGACAGCGGCGCGGATCGATGGGGAATTGCTCGCGTAGCGTGCTGCGAAAACGCTTGGTCGAGGTCTCATCCAGCGGAAACTCGCGCGCCGGCAGCAGGCGCACGTCTTCCACCTTGTGCAGCGAACGCTGGGTTTCCGGATCGAAGGTGCGAATCGAGTCGATCTCGTCGTCCAGCAACTCGATGCGATACGGCTCGCTGCTGCCCATCGGAAAGATGTCGAGCAACGCACCGCGAATGGCGTAATCACCCGGGTCGAGCACCTGCGGTACGTGACGATAACCAGCGGCTTCCAGACGACGTTTTTCCGCGTCCAGATCGAGACGCTGGCCCAGCTTCACCTGCAGGGCATTGCCGCTGACGAAGGACACCGGCGCGAGCCGCTGCATCAAGGTCGCCACCGGGACGATCAACACCCCGCGCGAGGTGCCCGGCAGGCGATACAGCGTCGCCACGCGTTGCGACACGATGTCCTGATGCGGACTGAAAACGTCGTAGGGCAGGGTTTCCCAATCCGGGAAATGCAGCACCGCCAGATCGCGCGCAAACACCCGCAGCTCGGCTTCCAGCGCCTGCGCGGCAAACGTATCGCGGGTGACCACCACCAGCAGCCCAGCATGCTGCGCCGCCGCCGAAGCCACCGCCAAAGCCAGCGCCGACCCACTCTGCGGTCGCCGCCACCACGCACGTTGCTGCCCTTTGCCCGGCAACGGCGGGCGCAACAGACTGCTCACAATCACCACACCGGAGGAACGAAAAAGGGCGTGGAGTTTAGCAGGCGGGTGACCCACCTCAGGGCGAGCAGTCAACGTGCCGAGCTCTGATCTGAAGCCAGATCGCCCGGTTGGTCAGGCGCAGTGAGTAGGAAATTTCCTACGTTTGATCGGGGCGGCTTCCGACCTCAAACGTTCGTGAAGATGGGCACAATTCGTTGGCGTCAAATTTTGGGCGGCAATCGACAGAAATCAGTGTCGTACATGGCGACAATGCCCAAGCGCGCTATTGTTCGACACGTTTTGGTGTTTGCCTTGGTCATTAGAAACTGCAGGAAGCGATCACATGCTGTCTACACAACGAGCAGGTAATGGCGGTTGGTTGTTGCAATCGGTCATGTTGCTTCTTGCGATCCTTTTTCCCGGTGACGCGGTCAACGCGGCTGGAAAAGTCCATTCCGGCCACAGTGCCATGTGGTATATGCCGGAGCGCAATGGTGAAGGCTGGACTTTGGAGATTCTGCCCGACGACCATGCGGTGGTTTACTGGTTCACCTACGACAATGCCGGGAATGCCCGCTGGCTGGTNNCCGACTGCCAATCCGGCGAGATCGTGTACGACGCGTATGGTCAGCGTGGCACCTATCCGCTGACCCGTTTGACCCGCACCATGGGCGCCAATTGCGATCCCATCCATGGTCTACCGGGTGAGGCCGTGCAGGCCTACGCCGGAAACAGTGGAAGTTGGTATGACCCTGCCAGCGATGGGCAGGGGTTTTCCCTGCAATGGCTGAGCAACGACATTGCGGGCCTGATGTGGTTCACCTTCGACCCGCAGGGCAATCCGTTCTGGTTGATCGGCACGGGGCAAAGCGTGGGCGAGAAGATCGTCTTCTCCGATCTGTATGCCGCACGCGGTGGCCGATTCGACGCCCTGTTTGATCCGGCGGCCGTAAATCTGACCCGCTGGGGCAGCTTGGAACTCACGCTGCAGTGTGATCGCGGCACCGGCACCTACCACCCCGAGATGGCGGGCTTTGCGGCGGGCACCTTTGATCTTTACCGCGTGACGTCATTGCAGCACCTGCCTTGCCCCTGGGTGAAGCCGAAGCTGGATGAGCTGTATGACCTGGAATGGGTTGAGCTGCCGGTTCCCCCTGAAAGCACCATCGTTCGCGGACAGAGAACATTTGGGATGTCATCTCTTGCGGACGACGGAACGGTGGTCGGAGTCGGTAGCCTGAATGGACAGCGCGGTGTTCTGCGACTGCAACCGGAGGCATCCGAATGGAAGTTGCTGCGGGCCAATGCCAGCAATCCCCATATCTCGGCGGATGGCACGACGGTCTACGCACAGTGGGGCGTCGTTGATGGGCCGAACTGCGATCAAACTTGTGTGCGAATACATCGTCTACGTGGTGGGCAAGACTGGGAGCCTGTTGCGAACTCGTTTGCGAATTCAGAAAGTGATCAAATTCAAGGGATGTCACGGGACGGGAACTGGTTGGTCGGGGTCAGCTATTTTGCTGACGCTCCCGCTGCGGCATGGAAATGGAGCGAGGCGAGCGGTGTCGTGATGTTGCCAATACTGCCGCTGCAACTCCCGCTGGCTATTTCCGACTCTGGCGATGTGGCTGTCGGTTACGGTCAGGAAATTACCGCCACAACCGTTTCCATGTTTGGTCTTCGCTGGCACGGGGATGGTGGCGCGCAGCTAATGATCGACGCGGAGCACAATGGCGCGGTGTTGGGGCCGGCGAAAATGACCAACCACGACGGCAGTCTCGCCTTCGGTGTGGGTTGGTCGGATGGAGACCCTGCCGACGCCCGCAGCGTGGCTCCGTGGTATGCGCATCCATCCGGTGAGGTTGTCTATCTCGGGGAGCCTGATGAGTTGGCTGCCGATGCGTTGACCTACATCGCGGATGTCAGCGCGGACGGAAGTCTGGTCGCGGGCGTCTATCACTACGATTTTGCCGAGAACAGTCTGACCAGCCGCTCGCAGGCCTGGATCTGGACCCAAGCGACCGGTCTCGTGTCCGCGCAGGCCATTCTCGATGGTTTGGAGCCACAGCGATTGCAGCATCGCGACATCGTCGACGTGAGCAGTGATGGCCGAACCTGGCTTGTCTCAACCTGGTCGCCAACGCCAGATGGGGTGCAATCGCCGGTCGTGCGCGCGGCACTCGTTCGACTCATTCCGAAGCGCTAGCAGCCTGCGCGACATCATTGCGGATGGCCGTTGCTGCTGTTTTCCGGATGGGAGCC
>DEHW01000039.1:0-2452 GCA_002352135.1 Lysobacterales bacterium UBA2790 | reverse complement strand
CCGCGATGGCGATGGGGTTCGTGATGCCCGTCAGGTTGGCCGGTGTCGAGCGCGAGATATTGCTTCCGTCGCCCAGTTGCCCGCGCCGATTGTTGCCCCAGCATTTCACGCTGTGATCCTGCATGACGATGCAGGTGGAATTCATCCCGACGCTCAGCGCCGCAGCGCCATTGCCGACGTCAGCGACGAGGGTCGGTAGTGCGCGCGGTAGCGCGTCTCCGAGGCCAAGCTGACCGAAATAGTTGTATCCCCAGCAGTAGAGATGGCCGGTCGAGGTCAGTGCGCAACTGTGTGCGCCACCCAAATCGATATCGACAACNNGTGTCGCCGTTGATGCCACTGACATCGACCGGAAACGTTGTCTGGCTGCTCGCAGTGGCATTGCCGACTTGTCCCTGGCTGTTGCTGCCCCAGCACTTGATCCCGCCTGTGGGCAGGATGGCGCAGGTGTGTGTGCCGCCAGTAGCCACCGCAGAGATGCCATTGCCCAGTCCCGACACATCGACGGGTTCGTAGCGCGTCGTCGTGCTGCCATCGCCGAGTTGGCCGGAGTAATTGCTACCCCAGCATTTGACGGTGCGGTCCAGCGTCAGTGCGCAGGTGAATCGGCTGCCAGCGGCGATCTGCAGAACGTTGCCGGACAAACCGGGAACCGCTTGTGGTGGCAAAGGCGCGGTCTGGAGCGGATGGCCAAGTTGGCCAGCGTCATTCAAGCCCCAGCAATACGCGTCGGCAGCGCTGGTCGTCACGCAGGTGTGGTAGGTGCCCGCCGAAAGCTGCACGGCATATGCGCCGGGGATAGGTAGGGCTTGGGGCGTCCATTGGCGCGTGGGGCGGTGATTGCCAAGTTGCGTATCGTAGTTGTCGCCCCAACACCGGACGGAGCCGTCACTCAGGCTCACGCACGTGTGCAAGTCGCCCCCGGAAACCGACGTAACCGGTTCGGTGAGTCCAATCACGTCGCTCGGACCTTCTGCATCGGATGTATGACCGTTGCCAAGCTGCCCGTTCTCATTGCGTCCCCAGCACAGCAGTCCGCGACTGGAACTCACAGCGCAGCTGTGTTCGGTACCCAACGCGATGTCCTGGATACCCGGCGGAAGCGCCATGACTTCGTGCGGAATGGGTTCATTCAGTCCATTGCCATAACCGAGCTGAAAGAAGGTGTTCTGCCCCCAGCACCGGACCANNCCCCAGCAGCGCACTTCGCGCGTCGAGGTGATGCCGCAGGTCGACGAACCGCCGCCGTCAATGACGACAAAACGGCTATCGGGGGCAAGCACAGGGACGGGGATCAGGCTGAAGCTACCGGCGCCATCGTTGCCAAGTTCCCCCTTCAGATTGCTCCCCCAGCAACTGCCGGTGCCATCCGAATGCAGGGCGCACGAATGGTAGTCGCCCGTCGTGATGGCGACCGCTGTTCCCTGGATGCCGCTGACCGGCGTCGGCACGGATCGCTGGGTTTCTGTGCCGTCTCCNNCGTCAATCCCACGGGCTGTACACCGGCGGTTCGGTCGATGGTGGTGCCATCACCGAGTTGTCCGTAGCGGTTGGACCCCCAGCAGCGCACCTGACCGCTGCGCAACAGCGCGCAACTGTGGCCGCTGCCTTCATCCCAGCCCCCAGCAGAACGGACTTGAATGGCATCTCGAAAGGCGATCTGCGCCGGGAGCGTGATGGGCGTGATGACCAGCCACGCGAAAAGCAGTGCGCCGCTGACCGCCATGGGCGATCGCCGGTTGATTCTGGCTGTCGTATTCGGGCGCGCAATCATTGACCACCTCATGGCTTCCTGCCTTTGCTGTTGACCGGATTGCGGACGTTGGCTTGGTACGTGGTCCGTTGCGCGAGGCTCGCTCACCTCGTTGCGTCCGTATTCGCCAAGCCCCCGCTTGACCCACCGATGCGGCGGTTTCGCTTTGTACGGCAAGCGAAGAATCCGAACAGCACAGTGAAACGGCGCAGAAAATGAGGCGGCGCGCCGGTTTCGATCTGTATGAACGATGGTGGCGCAATGCGTCGATATCGGCAAGCGCTCGCATTCGACAACGGTGTGGCGTGGTCTTGCCTTAGCTTGCGTCCACCGCGTCAACGGCCTCCGCCTGCTGCAATCGCCACATCGCGGCATAGCGTCCATCGGCAGCGAGCAGGGCAGTGTGAGTGCCACGTTCGACGATTTGGCCGGCGTCCATGACGAGAATCTCGTCGGCGTTCATCACGGTGGACAGGCGATGCGCGATGACGAGCGTGGTTCGGCCTTGCTGGATGCGGTCGAGTTCGCTCTGGATGGCGCGTTCGGATTTGGAGTCCAGCGCCGAGGTGGCTTCGTCGAAGATCAGGATGGCCGGGTTTTTCAGCAGGGCGCGAGCAATGGCGACGCGTTGCTTCTCGCCGCCCGAAAGCTTGAGTCCGCGTTCGCCGACTTCACTGTCGTAGCCTTCCGGCAATTGCA
>DEHW01000029.1 GCA_002352135.1 Lysobacterales bacterium UBA2790 | reverse complement strand
CAGCAAGACCTCGCGCCCTTGCATGATCTGCTTCGCGTGCTGCAGCGCCCCTACGACGAGCAGGCCGACGCCAGCGCCTACGCGCAGCGCCGACCAGAGTGGGCGAATGACTTGCCCGGATGCACGGTGCTGTCCTGCAGTTCGTAGCGCCTGCCCCTCGCGCTCAGGCGTTGGAGTGCAGGCCGATCAGATTGCCGTCGGGATCATTCACCATCGCGACGAAGCCGTATTCGCCAATCGACATCTTGCCGCGCGCCAGATTGCCACCTGCCGCCACGGCGCGTTCTGCCTCGACGGCACAGTCGGCACAGCTGAAGTAGACAATCGTGCTGTTGCCACCCGAGGCCACACCGGGCACCGCGATCAGCGCGCCGGAGCAACCGCCGGCATCGGGTTCCATGTCGAACGCCCACATCTCGATGCCATCGACCGCAAGACGATTCAGTGTTACCTGCAGCGTCTGCTCGTAGAACGCGCGTGCACGATCCATGTCCTGCACATAGATTTCGAACCAGCCCACCGGATTGCGTTGCATGTCGATGTCCTCCTTCCAAGGTATGGCGGAGCATAGCCCCGGAATCGTGTCAGTTGTTCTCGTCAGTGCCGCATTGACCGCCATGCCAGGACCGTGCACCCTCGCGGCGTCGTTCTGCAGGAGTCCAGTGATGCGCCGATTCGCCCAGGTGGATGTGTTTGGCCTGCGTCCTTTTGCAGGCAATCCGGTCGCCGTTGTCCTCGATGCCGAAGGTCTCAGCACGCAAGACATGCAGGCCATGGCGCGCTGGACCAATTTGTCTGAGACGACCTTCGTGCTGCCGCCGACGCACGCCGAGGCGAGCTATCGGGTGCGCATCTTCACGCCGCGACAGGAATTGCCGTTCGCCGGACATCCCAGCATCGGCACCGCCCACGCGGTGCTGGAGGCGGGTATCGCCGCACCGAATGCGCAGGGCGGTCTGGTGCAGGAATGCGCCGCCGGACTGCTGCCGCTGCGAATCGATATGTCCGGCAGTCAACGGCAGTTGTTTGTGCGAATTCCATCGGCGCGGCATCAGGCGTTGGACAGCGCGCAGCAGACGCAACTGATGACGGCGCTGGGCGCAGACATCACCCTGGCGGAGTGCGTCAATGTCGGTCCCATCTGGATCGTCGCGGGCCTTGAATCGGGTGTGGCGGTGCGCGCCTTGCAACCCGATCTATCCGCGCTGGCCGCGCTCAGTCGCGCAACCAGTGCTGTGGGCATCAGCGTGTACGGGCGCGATGCCAGCGGCGAAGCGGATCTGGTTGTGCGCTCCTTCGTGCCCGCCGATGGCATTCCCGAAGATCCGGTTTGCGGTAGTGGCAATGGTGCGATTGCGGCCTATCTGCTGGCGAATGGCGCGTTGCCAAGTCGGGGCTACTGCAGCAGTCAGGGTCGTGAGATCGGCTATGACGGGCGGGTGCATCTGCGCATCGACGACGAAGATCGGGTCTGGATTGGTGGTCAGGCAACGACGACGATCCACGGTGCACTGAACAGGTAATCCGTCGCAGCCGCTACCATACGCGGCCCATGAATACGCCTCCTCCTCCGACGGGTTTCGATACGCGTCAACTTCGCCGCGCCTTTGGCCGCGCTGCTTCCCGTTACCAGACGGCGGCCGTGTTGCAGCACGAGGTTGAAAGTCGTTTGCTGGAACAACTGGATTACCTGCAAGCCACCCCGCAGCGCGTCGTCGATCTGGGCGCTGGCCCTGGCAATGCCTCGCGGGTCATGCGGCAGCGCTGGCCGAAGGCGGAGTTGCTGGCTTTGGACATGGCCGTTCCCATGCTGCGTGAGGCTGGTCGCGACTGGCGTTGGTACACGCCTGCACGGAAGCGGTTTGATCGTGTCTGCGCCGATGCGCGCGCCTTGCCATTGTTGGACCACTCGATAGATGTGGTTTTTTCCAGCCTGTGTCTGCAATGGGTGGAAGACCTGCCCAGCGTGCTCGACGGCTTGCGCCGCGTCTTGCGGCCCGGCGGATTGCTGTTGTTCTCGACCTTTGGACCGGCCAGTCTGCAGGAACTGCGCGAGGCCTTTGCCGCCGTCGATGGCGAGCCACATGTCAGTGGTTTCGCACCGATCCAGCACGTGGGCGATGCCCTGATGAGTGCGGGCTTTCGCAATCCGGTGCTGGATTCCGACCGCTTCGAGCTGACCTATCCCGACGTCCCCGCCCTGATGCACGAACTGCGCGCCATCGGCGCCGCCAATGCGCAACAGGATCGACGCCGCACACTCACGGGCAAACGTCGCATGCAGCGCGTCTTCGAGGCCTATCCCGCGAACGCCGATGCGCGCTACAGCGCGACCTACGAGGTGATCTACGCCCACGCCTGGGGCCCGGAGCCGGGTCAACCGATGCGCTTGCAAGGCGGTGGCGAAGTCGCCAGTTTTCCGGCGGGGCGGATACCGATCCGGCGGCGCGGGCCGGTTTAGAGCAATGCGTTGCGGCAGTCGATGTCGATGATGTCTGCGTTGACGGTTCTTTAAGTTTCAATGGAATTTAAAGAAAAGTGAATGCACTTCCATCGCGTTCCACCCTGCTCCGAGGACGTCGACCTTCGTTACGCACACCCGTGGCGACTCGCCGCAGCAAGCGGTGTGGCGCGCCTCAAGCTACTCGAAGCCGTTGCCAAACACCGCATCGGGCACAGCGATCAGTTGACCCAGCGCATTCATGCAATCAAGGAAGGGATAGCTGCGCCCGCTGACGCTGTCGGTGACCTGGGTAGGTGCATTGCGCATGGCGGTTTCGCGCTCGGCGACCGTGCTGTTGGGGGCGGCTTGTTTGAGTGCGATGGCACAGGCCGCGACCATCGGTGAGGCGAAGGAGGTGCCGTGCAGATTGGTTCCTATGCCACCGCCCATCGCGGTGCTGGTCAGATAGGCTCCGGCGGCGTAAAGATCGGTCGTGGTGCTTCGATTGCTGAAGCAGGCCGGCTTTTTGGGCGTGGCCGCGTCGCTGCAGCCGTAGATCGTGCTGCCAACGCCAGTGAAGTCCCACGCGGCGGCCGTGCCCATGACGTTGCCGATGCAGGCCGGGCTGGACATGCTGTTGCTGCTCTGTTGGTTGCCGCTGGAGGCACTGACCACCGCGCCGATGTTGCGCAGATTGTTGATGGCCGAATTCAGCGATCCGCTGCTGCTGTCGCAGTTCCCCGCGTAGAGGGCGGAGGTGCCCAAACTCATGTTGACCGCGTCCACATCCGGGTGATTGACCCGAACCCAATCGAGTGCCGAAATGATGCTGGACAGGTTCTGAAAGGCCTGGTTGGCATCCAGCACCTTGACCGCGACGATCTGCACGCCCGGCAGTGCGCCGCGCGGCGCGACATCGCCGTTGCCGGCGAGGATTCCGGATACCCAGGTGCCGTGTCCGTTGTTGTCTTCGGCGGCGTTGCTGCCACCCGGGCAGCAGCCGCTGCAGAAGCAGGCTTGAGCGACAATTCGCCCGGCAAAGTCCGGGTGATCGGTATCGATGCCGCTGTCGAGGACGGCGACTTTCATGCCGCTGCCGTCGGCGCCCACGCTCAGCAGTGGCGTCACACCATTCAGATCGAGCGACTCGTCGACGGTGATGCCGTGCCCGACGCCGCCCACGTCGGCCTCGATGGCGACGACATCCCGCCGCGCAGCGATGGCGCGCAGGCTGGTTTCGTCGACTTCCAGCGCGACGGCCGGGATCAGTTGATAGCGTTGTCGCACGGTGATGCGCTGATTGCCGAGCGCGTCCAGAAGATCTTGCTGGGCAGACTGGATGTGTTCGGCCTGCGCGGCGGCGGAGCGGTCCACCATATCTTCGATCCGCAGGTCGACGATGATCCGTGTCCTGCCCTGCGCAGCCAGGTCCGCCCAGATCGCCGGATCAACGTCCGCCGCCACACTGGTGCGTCCCAGCAGCAAGGCCGATAGCAGTGCGAGTGATAAGAGTGGTCGCCGATACACGTGCTTCCCCGCAGCCGTCGAATCGCAGCCAACGGTGGCGCGAAAAGGCGCGCAGTGTAACGACTGCACGATGACATTGGCCTGAGTGCGCTGGTGCGGCACATTGAAGCGAAATGCGTCAGTTCGGCTTGCTTGGCTGAAATGCCCGCAGGCCGCACAATTTGGTGTCACCTTCCGGAGTTGCCCATGTCCACCACTGACGCACTGGGTCAGATTACCGCCATCCTTTCTGCGGCCGGCGAGGGCAATCCTCTCGATACCCTGTTGCCGCTCGTGCATGCTGATCTGCGTCGGCTGGCGCGCGCGCAGCGCCGTCAGATGGAGCCGGGTGAGACGCTTTCGACCACCGCGCTGGTCAACGAGGCGTATCTGAAGTTGCGTCGCGCCGACTATCCCAATCTGGCCAATCGTGCGCATTTTTTCTCGTTGGTGGCGCGCGCGATGCGGCAGATTCTGATCGACCACGCGCGCTCGCGTTTGTCCGAGCAGAAGCGCATGGTCCATGTCGAGCGTGAATTGCGTGACAAGCCGATGGATGACGCCAATGATCTTGCCCGCTTGATTGAGATCGACTCGGCCTTGGACGAGCTGGAAAAGGTGCAGCCGCGTCTCGCACAGGTTGTTCTGTACCGTTACTTCGCGGGCTATTCGCCCACCGAAACCGCCGAGTTGCTGGATGTCACCGAACGTACCGTCAATCGTGACTGGCACAAGGC
>DEHW01000102.1 GCA_002352135.1 Lysobacterales bacterium UBA2790 | reverse complement strand
GTCGCTCAGCGCCGCCCCTTGTCATGCAATGGGCGCTCGGGCACTTCTGCCAGGGCATGCTGGACCGCCAGTTTGTGACGTTGCTGCAAGGCGGTTTTCTGCACGCCCTGCAGCGTCGAGTCAACGATCAGATCGGGCGTGCCGGGCGGCAGCATCTGCAGTGACTTCATGAAGTCGATGACGGCATCACGACCACGCTGATCGAGGGCGAAATAGGCATCGCGCGAGTAGCGTGCTTCACCGCCATGCACGTCAATCGCTTCGGTCAGCGTGGTCAGATCGCCTTTGTGGCCGTACGGCGCTGAGTTGCCGACATCCCACAGCTTGCGGGTGACGAAGAGCTCTGTCGCCACCCCAGCCTGCACAAGCTGCTCATTGCACAGGTGCCGGATTTCCTCGTCGCACAGATTGTGGCGCTTCAGATCGGTATACGCCCGCACCAGCGCGCCGCCATCCGCGGCCGGCTCCAGACGCGGCAATTGCCCTTGCGTGGTGAGGTCGAAGCGAATGTTGCGAAGCTCGGCGACACCGGCGGTTCCACTCGGATTGAACGGATTGGGCTCGACAAATTCGCGCCCTTGCAGGGCGAGAAGCGGCACATGGCAGTCGGCGCAGCCGACACGTTCGAAGACCCGCTCGCCCACCAAGGTCGACACCAATGTCTCGGTATCGCTGGGCAGGACCTGTCCCGGCACGCCCAAGGCGGCCTGATACAAGGTCACCACCGTGATGTCGCCCACGCTCAACTCGTCTGCCACATCATCCTGATCGAAGTCCGCGCTGCCGGTGCGTGCCATTCCGAAACGTTCAACCGCCTGCATTCCATGATGGTGATTCATCGCGTTGACACTGAACTCGCGCAGCGAAACCACCACGCCCTTCTGGTGAAACGGTTTCAGTACGAGGTCGGCGTCGATGCCCTGCACTTCCGTGTTGTCGTAGTGCCCGCCAGGGTGCGCTACCAACGCGCCAAAGGAGACCCCTTTTGTCGACAGATTCACCCGCACGGGCTGCCCGCTCGCACGCGCTTGCTGCATGCCCGCCGCGCGCTGATTGCGCAGTTCCACACTCATCTCGCGTGCCAGCATTTCAATGGCGCCGGAGCCCTGCATGCCCAGCGTGTTGCGTTCGTTGCTGAAGCGACCCGAGACCGATTCCGTCACGGGGTCCAGCGTCTGCGCCAGCACGAAGACATTGGCCACCACATCCCCCGCGCCACCGACGAAGGGATCGTTGTGGCATCCGGCGCAGGAATTGGAGTCCGGTCCAGATGTGCGCAGGAACAGCGGTGCCGATCCGGCGACACGCGGCGCACCACCGCCCGTCGTGGCCGGACGTCCCTGACCGTCGTACTGATTGAACTTGGCCATAAACAACTCATGGCCCTGTGCAAACAGCGCATCGAAGGTCTCGGCGCCTGATTCCGCAGCGGCTTGATCGACATGCCGCTGCAGCACCGGCCCGTCACCCAAGGCAAGCGCTGCCATCGGCACCAGGCCGCAACTCCACAGCACACATTTCCCCAACATCGTCTTGCGCATATTCCCCTCCAGAATTTGGCGAACCTGTGACCTACAGGATCACTGGTGTGAAGGAAACGCAAAATCGAGCGCGGCTCCCTCATCGTGTGAGAAATGCGCAGACGCCTTAGCGCGGGCGTCTGCGCATTTCACAGCGTCACAGGTCTACAGCCTCACTCGAATCCGTCGGCAAATAGCGCGGCGGGCAATTGCAGCAGGTGTGTCGTGACCACACGCGAGATGGCGCTACCCGCACTCCCGCCGGCGACGCTCGCCTCGATCCGGTAAAGCACGGGTTGCGTGGTGGGCGGATCGACCGCCACACGCCAGAGCGAACTGATGCGCGTCATTTCGCCAATGACCTCGAAGGTTTGGCCATCGTCGCTGGAAAACGACAGCACCGGCGTGCCAATCACTTGGGCGGCGCTGTCTCGAACACCCCACAAGATGCTGCCCAGCGCACTGTTGTAAGCGAAAGCGATCCCCGCATCACGATCCGAAGCGACGACACGCGCCAAGCCATCCCGGGCTTGTCCAGCCATGCTGGTGAAGCTGCCATTGACCAGAATCTTGCCATCGATCCCAAGGTTGATACCCAGAATGCTGCTGTTGCTGGTCACGGCGAAGGTCGGGTCGGTCGCTCCCGTCGCCAAACGCCGCGTGATCAGGCCGTTGCTGCCGCCGATCAGCACGCGCCCATCCGCTTGCAGAGCCAAGGCCGAGACGCGCGCCACGGCGGCACTGCTCAGACTGGCGTTGAAACCCGTGTCGACACTGCCATCGCCATTGATCCGCGCGACCCTTACCCGACTCGTCGCTCCCAGCGTGGTGAATTCGCCGCCGACCAGAATGTCGCCATCGGGTTGTAGCAACAGGGTATCGACGCGGCCATTCGGATTCGGATCGAAGGTCGTGTCCAGCACACCGCCCGCACCGTTGACCCGTGCCAGATGATTGCGCAGCGACCCGCTGGCACTGGAGAACGTCCCGCCGATCACCACTTTGCCGTCGCGTTGCAGCGCGATCGCGCGGACCACCGCCCCACCATTGAGGAGCGCGTTGAATGTGGTGTCCAAGGTGCCGTTGGCGTTCAAGCGCGCAATGCCTGGACGACTGAAGCCGCTGACCTGACTGAAGTCGCCGCCGATGAGGATCTTGCCGTCCGGCTGAACCGCAAGGGCGCGCACCGTGGCATTGGCATCCGCCGCGAAGTTTGCGAACGAGGAGCGCTGACTGGCGTCGCCATTGACACGGATCACGAAGCCCGCACCCGCGTTGTAGGCGCTGGTGAACTCGCCCGCGATGATGATCTCGCCCGTCGGCAGTGCGGCCATTGCCAAGGGCACGCCATTCAACTGCGCATCCGTCGTGCCGGAAAGGGGCGAAACGACTTCTCCTTGGCTGTCCATCAGAGCCAGTCGGGTGCGCGTCGCCCCATCGAACTGACTGAAGTCACCACCTACCAACCATTGATTGCTGGCAAGGCGCACGACCGTGGTCACGACACCGTTCAAGGCCGTGTCGAGTGACTCATCCACCCCACCATGCCCTTCCGCGCGTGCCACGCGGTTGCGCACCAGCCCCCCCGCATCCGCAAACTCGCCCGCCAGGATCAGATGATCACCCTCCAGTAACAGCAAGGCATGGACCGGCGCATCCATGCCTCCGATGATCACGCTTCGCGTCGTGTTGTCGTCAAGCTGGATGATGTGCTTGTGCGTCCTGTTGCTGACTCGAGTGAAATCCCCGGCGACGACAATGTCGCCGTCTGCGCGCTCCACGACAGCCCTGACACGACCGTCAATGCCGCGCTCGGGGTAGTCGGTATTGATGCCGCCCCGCGCGGTCAGCCGCACGAAATTGAGCCGCGACGCGCCATTGACTAGCGTGAACTCGCCACCGACCAGCAGATCGCCATTGCGCGCCAACGACATGGCCAGGACGCTGCCATTGATGTCCGCCACAAAACGCGTATCGCGCACATTGTCGCTAAGCAATCGAACAATCCGGTTGACCGGCAGACCGCCGACCTGGGTGAACTCACCGCCAATGAAAATCGCCCCATTGGACGTATCCCGAGCCAGACTGTGAACCGGGGCATTCACGCCCAGCAGATTGCCGGAGATCGAGGATCCCTGCGCGTTGATGCGGGCAAAAAAGGCGTTCGGCTGTCCGCCGACGCTCGTGAACGTCCCGCCCAGATAGAAGCCGTCCGCGCCGTCATCGATGATCGCGTCAACGCGTCCCGCTGACACCGGATCGAAATCGAGATCGATCGAGCCATCGGCCTTGATCCGTACCAAGCCACCGACCGGTATCGCAATGTCGGTCACGGCCAGATTTTCACCACCGATCAGCACATCCCCATTCGGTGCGATATGGATGTCCCACACGCTGCCGCCCGTGATCGGATTGCCGAAGCTGCTATCCCGACGACCATCTGGATGCAGACGCGCCAGACGGGTCTGGAACACGCCACCTACGCTGCTGAAATCGCCACCAACCAGCAGCTTGCCGTCATCCAATCGCGCCAGCGCGCGCACGGTGCCATTGACGTTGGGGTCAAAACCGTCCTGGGCCGATTGGGCAATCGAGAGTTGGCTCAGACACAGACCGCAACTGAGCAGTGCGAATCGGAGGATCGGAAGCAAGTTCATGGCGAGGTCCGCTGGTGAATGACCCTACGAGCAACCCCAGAACCTGCCTGCACCCGCCACCGCTGGAATCAGTTCTCCGGCTGCCGCAGCAAACGCGCCATCGATACCGGTGCACTTGAGGTGCGCAGCGCCGCAGCGACATCGACGTAGCCCTTGCTTAACGCGGTTTCACTGGCATCCCTGCCGATCGTGTCGCGCAAGCCACGCGGCGCACCCAAATTCAGCAAGGCATCGACCAAGCTCAAGGCCCCGCGTTGTGCAGCCAGGTGCAGGACGCTGGCACCGGACCCGGTTTGTCCATCCAGTTGTGCGCCGTGCCGCACCAGCAACGTGATCTGCTGGGTGATACCGGCTTCGCAGACAAATGCCTGTGGCGGGGCATCGGCACCCAGCAACACCATCAGTGCCGTTTCCCCTCGGCGGTTGACCTGATTGATCAAACCCACAACCGGCGTCCCCAGCAGCGACTGCCAATGGCGTAGCACCGCCTGTGGTTCGCGTGCGGAAAAGCCGAAGCGTGCAAGGTAGTGCAGCAGGCTGTTACCCAGGTCATCGCACTCGCACACGTCCGCACCCTGCGCCCGCAACAGCTCGGCAATTTCCTGCCTCCCAAGCGCGACGGCCAGCATCAGCGGAGAAATCCCGCCGTCGAAGCGGTGGCTCTGGACACCTTGCCGGGTCAGCAGTTCGCGCACGACCTCGGCATGCCCACGCATGATCGCGGCACTCAGCGCCGTCGCCCCCGTCGCGGCGACCACGCCCGCATCGGCACCCGCGTTCAGCAGCATTTGCACGATGCGCAGCTCGCCGCTGCCCGCCGCATGCAGCAAGGCGGTACTGCCTTTGGCATCGCGCTGATCGACCGCAAACCCGCAAGCCAGCAGGCAACGCACCGCGTTCAAGTCCCCCGCTCGGGCAGCGTCGATCAGGTCCGCCGCACGCAGCGGTCGCCGTGGGTGTGGCCAGCGCGACCAGTCGAGCCAATCGATCAATTCGCGACGTCCCGCGCTCAGCGCCATGCCCAAGGCAGTGCGTCCGTCGGCGCATTGCAGGTCCGTCCTGGCACCCGCCTTCACCAGACCCTCCACCGATCCGAGATCGCCCTTGGTCGCCGCAATCATCAACGCCGTAAAACCAGCGCGGTCCACGGTATTCGGATCACAGCCGCGTCCCAGGGCGGTGCGCAGCAAATCGGTCCACCCCAGCCGGACCAGACTGTGCAAGGGGTAGATGCCGGCGTCTCCACCATGCAGATCCGCTCCGCGTTCGATCATCTCCGCACACAAGGCCGCCGCCGCACGATAGCGCGACGGCAGTGCCAAGACCTGACTCAGCCAACCCGCCAGCAGGCCAGCGCCGCTCGGTTGCCCACCCAGTCGCATCAGGGCGGCTGCCAGATCGGACTCGCCGATCCTCATTACGTGTGCCAAGACACGATCCACACCTTCTGAGGGCAGTTGGCGAATCAGCCAATCGCGAAGCGAAAGGGGCAACGCGCCGTTCGCCTCCTCAAGCAGCAGGCGTTCGCTCAGCCTTGCAATCTGCGCCGGCGAATCGCCCAACAAGGCGCGCACAAGATCGACACGATCAGCCAAGGCGGCGCGGCGAAGTCGCTCGAAGGTCTCGCCGGTCGCGTCCTCGCCAAGGTGGTCGTCGCTGATCGCGGCAGGCAAATCGCGGTCTGGATCAATACAGCGCACCAGATCCCAGCGGCCGCGCTGCAACGCGTGATCCAGCGCAGAAAGACCGTGCTCGTCGCGCACGTCGCTGCGCGCTCCCATACCCAATAGCGTCGATACGATGCTCGCGCTGGTTCGCGGTGTGGAACACGCAAGGACGAGCGGCGTTCGCCGGTAGCGATCCGCCCGATTGATGTCAACGCGCGCCGTGCGAAACAGTGCGACCACGGCATCCACGCCCGAGCGGATGGCCTCCATCAAGGGCGTCGCCCCGGCCTGGTCGGGGTGATCCGCATCGGCACCCGCCGCCAACAACGCGCTGGCAATACGGAGATTGCCGCGCAAAGTTGCTTCATGCAGCGCATTGCGTCCGAAACGACCCACCGCATTGATGCGCGACTTGTGCCGTAACAACAGCTCCACACCGGCCGTATCGTCCTCACCGGATGCCGCGCCCAGCAGGGCGGGCTCTGTGCCCGGCCACTCACTCTTCGCTCCACGGTCCAGCAAATACTTCGCAGCGCGCCAGTTGCCTCCTTCGCACGCGGCATACAAGGGCGTCTTGCCTTCCTTGTCAGGAACGTCGAGCAAGGCACCGGCGTCCAGCAACTGCGCAGCGACATCAAGATCGGCGTAGCGCGCGGCATAGTGCAGCGCAGTGCGCCCCTCGGCGTCCACCACCTTTGCATCTGCGCCATTGGCAAGCAGCATGGCCACGATCGATGGACGTCCCGTGAGGGTATCGCGCACCGCTGACAACAACGGAAAGCGCCGATCTTCCGCGCCCATATTGAGATCGGCACCCAGCAGTATCAGATCCCGTAGCAGTTCGACATTGTCGTGTTGACAGGCCAGAGCGAGCAGTCGGCGCAATGGCTTGGCGCCATGCTCTTGCAACATCACCCATAGCGCAGGGTCGGCCTGCAAGCAATCCACCACACGCTGATACTGTCCCGCATGCGCCCATTGCTCCAGCTGTGCCGTTTGCGAGCTTATCTGGACTGCCTGGATGCACTGCGCGTCTTCGGGGTCGGCATCGACCGCCACTTCCGCTTCGCCAGCCACCTGCTGGACGGCGGACAATCCGCGCCACATGGCCCGTCTTGCCAGACCCAGCAGGCCCACGCAGAGCAACACGATCACGGCAACCAGTGCGAACTTGTGCGTCGGCACCAAAGCACGGACGCCGGGTGGCAGTGGAAACGCCCAGAACTGCAGGACGGGCAGGACGATCATCTGGGTCAGCACGACCTGCGTAGAAACACTCGGGTCGGGCCGGACACGCTTTGCTGACGATGGCAGACCACGACGCGCACGTCGCCAGACCAAGGTCCACAGCGAGCTGCGTGCCAACAGGAAGACCCAGCCAGACAAGGAAAAGCACCCGACCACGATCCAGACAACGCCGGGGCGTTGCTGATAGGCCCACAAGGGGAGGCAAAGGAGCGCTACCGTCAACAGCCATTGCGTTGTGGACTGTTGCAGCATCTTCCGGTCCGCAACAAGCGCGCCCGTATCGCTGGGCAAACGAAACACCGCCCAGACCAGCACCAGCCAAGCCGAACCACCTGACAACGCACCATACAATGCCGAATCGCTCATGGCTGCAACGCCCAAGAGCGCGCAAGCCAGCAGAACTGCGGCGATCAGCCCTCTCACGCCGACACCTCGTCTCCGGCTTCCAGCAGACGCCCATTGAACTCCAGCACGTCGACCGAATCGCTGCTCTGCACGTAATAACCCACACGCCGCAGATTGCTCAGCACGGTACTCGCGGACGCTTGCGCAAGCTTGCGCCGGGGATCCAAAGCGAGCGTCATCACGGGATCAAGCGCGCCGAGTCGATCACGAATGATCGGCGGCAACAGGCTCAACACCGCGACCGAGGCGCAATAGACGAACACCTGCTCCTTTTTTCGGCTCTTGTAGATCAGGCAATGCATGGCTCTCCGCCGCTGTGGTGTCCGCTCCACCATGATGTCCGGAACCGGGCCGGAATCCATGTGGGGACCATCCTCGTCCCCGTGCGGGAGTCTGCCATGAACGCCGCCGGACACAAGGGTCGCGTGAGGTAGCAGCCTCCCGCGCGCTACCCGTGAGCACGCCATGCGCCCATGTCGACGCAGATCGAAATGTCGATCAGTCCACTCGCCCGCCGCTTATCGAAGCCCGACCGGATCACCTTCGAAGTCATCCACGAACACGCGATCCGTATCGAAGACCTGAAACTCCGCGATGCCCACGTAAGCGGTCTCGGCATTGCTGGCGGCATAACGGAAATAGCGCGCACGCGGACGCTCAAGACGCAGGAACGAGATTTCGACGTTGCCCGGCCAGGCCAGTGACTGCTGGTGAATCGTTCGCCAACTATTGCCGTCTACCGAGATCTCGACGGTGAAGGTCGAGGTCTGCCTTGCCTGCTGCAGCACTGCGATAAAGGGCTCGATGCGGCCCAGATCGACGACGAACGACAGACTGGAGACGGTTCCCTGGTAGCTCCACCAGGACGTCTCGCTCAGGCCATCCACTACCTCCTCGGGCGCACCTGAAACGGTGTCGGTCAACGCCGTGACAGGCTTGTTCAGGGCCAGATTTACCAGGTCCGCTTCGGCTCTCCCGGCGGCCAGCAGGGACAGACCACAGACCACGAAGCGCCAAATCGTTGCCATCGACATGTCGGCCTCCTGCGGCTGGGGGCTTTCATCCTGATCCAACGAGAACTCGCGGCGCTTGAGGATTCTCAAGATCACCATGATCCGGTGCCACGATCCAGTTGCCTCGGCTGCCACGGCTGGGGCAAGCCCGGCTTCGATCAGCGATGAACAACAACGCCCGGCTGACCGGGCGTTGTTGTGTGTGCGACGTTGGCGCATGAATACGGCGGTGAATCAGATCCCCAACGCTTGCTCCGCACTGACATACGGCAGATTGAAACCATCGGCGACCGGCTTGTAGGTGACGTGACCGGCATGCACATTCAAACCATTGCGCAGGTGCACGTTGTCGGCGCAGGCCTGCCTGGCACCTTTGTTGGCCAGCTCGATGATGAAGGGCAAGGTCGCGTTGTTGAGTGCGAAGGTGCTGGTGCGCGGCACCGCGCCGGGCATGTTGGCGACACAGTAGTGCACCACGTCATCGACGATGTAGGTCGGCTCGGCATGCGTCGTGGCGTGCGCGGTTTCAAAACAGCCGCCTTGATCGATGGCCACATCGACCACCGCCGCACCCGGCTTCATGCGCTTGACCAGATCAGCCGACACCAACTTGGGCGCGGCAGCGCCGGGAATCAGCACACCACCGATCACCAGATCGGCATCCAGCACATGCCGCTCGACGGCATCGGCACTGGAGAACACGGTTTCGATGCGGGTACCGAACTGCGCGACCAAGCGACGCAGCACGTCGACGTTGCGATCCAGAATCACCACCTGGGCACCCAGACCAACCGCCATCAGCGCCGCATTGGCTCCCACCACGCCGCCACCCAGGATCACCACCTTGGAGGGCTCCACACCAGGTACGCCGCCGAGCAGCATGCCGCGTCC
Source organism: Lysobacterales bacterium UBA2790 (assembly GCA_002352135.1). GTDB lineage: Bacteria > Pseudomonadota > Gammaproteobacteria > Xanthomonadales > Xanthomonadaceae > Aquimonas. The sequence goes on along the minus strand of DEHW01000102.1, from coordinate 18,436 downwards.
GCCATTGGCCTTCTGCAGCGCCGTCGCACCCGCCTGAATGGACATACGACCCGCCACTTCCGACATCGGTGCCAGCAAGGGCAGACCGCCACTGGCCGAGGTCACGGTTTCATACGCGATGCACGTAGCCTTGGACTTGATCAGGTCTTCGGTTTGCGGCCAATCGGGCGCGAGATGCAGATAGGTGAACAGCACTTGCCCTTCGCGCAGACGCGCGCGCTCGACGGCCTGCGGCTCCTTGACCTTGACGATCATCTCGGCCTTGGAGAACACCTCATCCGCCGTCGCCAGCACGGTCGCACCCGCAGCAATGTAGTCGGCATCGGTGAAGCCGATGCCTGCACCGGCATTGGTTTCGACCATCACCTGATGGCCCTGCAGCACGAGTTCCTTGACCGAGGCGGGCACCATGCCGACGCGGTATTCGTGGTTCTTGATTTCCTTCGGTACACCGATTCGCATGGCTGACTCCTGCTTGGGTTGGGAATTTGTCGCATCGCAACAGGCCGTTTTGGCTGTTCCACTTGCGACATGCAAAATGTTTGCGGAGTCTATGTGCGCTCTGACAGAGTTATTGCCTGTATTTTTTACATCAACATCGCTGATTCACTGCCGCCTTTGAATCGCCAGCATAAAATTCCATGAAAACCACTAAAGTACTTATAAATCAAATAGATAGAATTGACCGCAAGATTCTTCGCGAGCTTCAGAAGGATGGTCGCCTTGCCAATGTGGAGCTGGCAAAGCGCGTCGGCCTGTCACCGACACCCTGCCTGGAGCGGGTCAAAAAGCTCGAAGACGAGGGCTTTATTCGCGGCTACCACGCCCGTCTCAACCCGTCCAAGCTGCAGGCCGGGCTGCTGGTGTTCGTGGAGATCCGACTTGTACGCACCTCTCACGACGTGTTCGAAGCCTTCAAACAGGCCGTGGTGTCATTACCCCAAGTGCTCGAATGCCACCTCGTCTCGGGGGACTTCGACTACCTCATCAAAGCCCGCGTCGCCGACATGGTCGCCTACCGCGAGCTGCTCGGCACCACCCTGCTGACCCTGCCCGGCGTGGCGGGCTCGCGCAGCTATGCGGTGATGGAAGAGGTCAAGGAAACACTGGAGCTGCCGGTGCGGGAGTGAGGGGACGCGCTCGGCGTATTGCCAGTCAATCTGGCCGAGAGAAGCTAACGTGAAAGCGCGTTCCGGATGAACCGCTGAAGAGCTGTTCCGCACACAAAACACGACTTCCGATTCAAGGCGACGTCTCGGCTTTCCTTTTGTGGAGCATTGCAGCCAGCAGTCCGAGCAGCAGGCCGGCAACATGCCCAGGCTTGGGGTGGTAGACGTGGACGATATCGATGGCGAAAGCGAGGCCGATCGAGAACGCCACCGGCCACATCAGCGACCTCGATCGGTCGACACCCTCAATCGCCAGCCAGAGCCCAGTGCCCGCAATTGCCATGACCGCTTGGGAGGCCCCGGTACCGAGGTTCCACGGCGGGGCAACGAACAAGGTGCTGAAAAGCGTTGCCAGAGAACCGCCGATCAGCCAAAGCAAGAGCAAGCGGACTCCGCCCACATGCTTTTCGATGGCGGTCCCAACCCACAGCAGGCAGAACACGTCCGATACCATGTGTAGCTGTTTGACATGGACAAGCTGCGCAGTCACGAGCCGCCAGAGTTCGAGCTTCTGGACATGCTCGAAACGTACGCCATATTGCTCAAGGTCGACGATCCTGACCTTTCCCATCCACGTCCCGCTGATCTCTATTGCAACGAAAGCGCTCAGGACAACGGTCGCCGTGCTGAGCAGCAGCGTGCCCCAAGGAAAATGGGGCAACACCGATGGCGTGGCAACGGGCTGAGAATTGGTCATTCAATCTCCTTCCACGTGGATCGCGCCGCCATTGAGCCGAGCCAAATGGGGTCGATGTGTCATCTGCGAGCGCGTTTGCAGACCTTGGCAGAAAGACTCTCTTGGACTCGTGGCTTTTCGCAGGCATCGGGCTGACAACTTCACGACAGACGTCACTCTTCCGCCTAGCCGCCATGGACTTGCGTTCTGCCAGCCGGGGCCATTCCAACGGCCAAGTAAGTTGACTTGTTCGCCGCAATGGGTCAGATCACTGGCATTCTTGGACAGCCTGTCTGGAATAGGCTGTCGCGTTACAACAGGCCCTGCTGCCACGGCCCGGTGATCGCCACCGTGAACCCCGGGGTGTAGACATTGACGAACAGCCAGCGGCCGTCCGGCGAGAAACAGGCACCAGCGAATTCGCTGTTGGTGAAATCACCGGTGAAGCCGCGGAAGTTGTCGTACTTGCCATTATTGCGGGCAAACTCGAAGACGCCGCCTTGTGGTGTCAGGCCGAACAAGGATTGCGCTTCCTTGCGGTAGCTGTCCTGACAAAGCACCAGTCCGCCACGCGGCGACATGGCGAGGTTGTCGGGGTAATACAAGGTCTCCTGCGCGGGCGACTGGAGCAGCAACAAGAGTTCGGACGCCTTCGCGTCGTAGGCCCACACCTGTCCGCAACCCGCGTCGCCGCCGCTGGTCGAGGTGAAGTAGACGATGTCGCCTTCGACATAGCAGCCTTCCAGTCGGATGAAGCGACTGCCGCCCTCGGCAAGGCCTTGTTGCAGATTGCCGTCCCGGTGGCCGTCTGTCCCCATGCCCTGCTCGGGATGCTCAATGCGCACCCAACTGACCTTGAAGCGGTCGCCGGTTTGATGACCGGTTCGCAAATCCGCCACGCCTTCGGCTTTCAACATCCACAGCGTGCCGCCGCGCTGCAGCTCGCCCTTCACGTCAGGCACAAAGCGATAGAAGCCCGCGAGCGGATCGCCATCTTCGGTCATAAAGACGTCGCCGCTGGCGGGATGCACCACGGCGGCTTCGTGCAGGCGCTGGCCCATCGCCACCAGAGGCTCCGCACGCGAGGGCCCGTTGAATGGCACCTCGAAAACGAAGCCGTGCGCATGCTGGATGTCGACGACACGCTCATCCAGCACCGCGCGTCCGGGATTCAGTACCGCCTCTTCGCTGCTCAACCAGCTGTTCCAGGGTGTGATGCCCCCGGAACAATTGCGCAAGGTGCCTGACAGCGAGGCCCGCGATTCCAGCAGTTCGCCCTTATCCGCGTCGAACACCAGCGTGGTCGTTCCACCGTCAACATCGGGATCGTAGGTCATCGACGCCTCGGCAAACGTCCCGCCGACACCCGGACATTCGTGGTTGCGCACCAGCGTCAATCGCGAACCGTCGGCATGAACCACCCCCATGCCATCGTGATTCGACGGCGTTGCACGGCCATCGCTCATCGGTGTGCTGACCCAGCCGAAACTGCGATACGAAAACCCGTTCGGCAGCATCAACAAAGGCAGACCTGTTGCGTCATCCGCCACCGGAGCCAACGGCCCGAAACCCTCAATGCGCCTTGCAGGCAGACCAGCCTGCGCCAGCAACCGACCAAAGGGCGACAGGCCCAAAGCGGTAAAGCCTGCTGCGGACAAGCGAACGAAGTGGCGACGGGCGAGATTTGGATCGGTTTTCATAGGCACTCTTAAGCGAGCAGACAACTCAGTTCAGCAGATTCAATCGACACACGAATGACAGCTGGCGGCAGGCCTCACGGACGCAAACACCGCGCAAAGAAGTTCTCCGTCAGGCGGTAGCGATGCAGGGCGTCTTTTTTCTGTAACCCATGTTTCGCGCCGGGGTAGGTCATCAGTTCGAAGGGCTGGCCGCGTTGCTGCAGGGCGGACATCAGGCGGGTGCTGTTGGAGAACAGCACGTTGTCATCGGCCATGCCGTGCAGCAGCAGGAGCGGCTTGGTCAGTCCATCAAGGTGGGTGAACACCGAGGCCTGGCGATAGCCCTCGGGATTGCTTTGCGGCAGACCCATGTAGCGTTCGGTGTAGTGGGTGTCGTAGAGCGCCCAGTCGGTGACCGGCGCACCGGCGGCGGCGCAGGCGTAGTCGTCGCCATTTCTGGCCAACAGCATCAGACTCATGTAGCCGCCGTTCGACCAGCCGTAGACGCCAATGCGCTCGGCATCGACCCAGGGCTGCGCACGCAGGAAGGCGATGCCAGCGTGCTGGTCTTCCACTTCCACCGTGCCCTGTCGTCCATACAAGGCACCACCGAAGGCCGCGCCACGTCGTGGCGTGCCACGGTTATCGAGCGAGAACACCACATAGCCCTGCTGGGCAAGATACTGATTGAAGTCGGGTGCCCATACCCGTTTGACGGTCTGCGCGGCGGGGCCGCCATAGACGAGCACGACCACCGGATAGCGTTTGGCAGGGTCGAAGTCGGCAGGTTTCAACACGCTGTAGTGCAGGTCAGTGATGCCATCGGCAGCTTTCAGGCTGCCAAACTCGATGGGGCGATGCGCGGCACGGAACGGCGCATACGGATGCTTGGGATCATCGAGGTCGTTCTGCAGCAGCACCGCCAGGCGTTCGCCATTGGCGCGATACAGCTCCAGTTGTGGCGGCGTCTGTGGGTTCGACCAAGCGTCGACGTAGATGCTGGCATTGTCGGCAAAGCGCACATCGTGCCAGCCTGAAGGTTGGGTCAAGCGGCGCGGCTCGCCACCTGCCAGGGATACCGCGTAGGCGTGTCGCTCCAGCGCGGAGTCGCGCGTGGCGCTGAAGTACACCGCGCCCGCGTCTTCATCGACACCCAGCAAATCTTCGACCATCCATTCGCCCTCGGTCAGCGGCGTCAGTCCGGGCTGATCGAAGCGACCGAGGTAAAGGTGCGCGAAGCCGCTGCGCTCGGAGGTCCACAGGTAGCGCTTGCCATCCGCGAGCACCTGCAGATTGTTGTGCAGCGGCACCCAGGTGTGACTCGTTTCGGTGAGCACGCGTTCTGCCTTCAGACTGCCGAGATCGGTACGCCACAGATCCAGCCGCTGCTGAGTGCGCGACTGGATCTGATAACTCAGCGTGTCGGCATCGATCCAGTCCACGCGGGCCAGATAGATGTCGGCCTCGGTGCCGAGATCGATGGCTTTGTGCGCCTTGGCCTGAGGCGAGACCACATGCAACCCGACCTGCACATTCGGCTCGCCAGCGGCGGGATAGCGTTGCGCAATCACCGCCGTGCGGTCGGCGTAGATTTCGAAACGCTCGCGTACCGGCACCGGCGATTCATCGATCCGTGCGTAAGCGATGGCGCTGTCGTCCGGAGCCCACCAGTAGCCAGTGTGGCGGTCCATTTCCTCGTCGGCGACAAACTCCGCGACGCCATTGCCAATGGTGTCGCTGCCATCGGTCGTCAACGCGGTCTGCTTGCCGGTGGCAAGATCGACTACCCACAGATTGCGGTCGCGCACAAAACTGACGAAGCCACCCTTGGGCGACACCTTGGGGTCGGTCGCGAAGCCTTCGCCATGCGTGAGCTGGCGCACCGCCTGCGCGGGCTCGGCTTCGATGTCATAGAGATACAGTTCGCCACCCAGCGGGAACAGCAAACGCCGTCCATCCGGTGCCCAGTGGTACTCGACAATGCCCGACATCGCCGCGATGCGCTGACGCTCGCGACGCGCCTTTTCCTCGTCCGACAGCACCTCATTGGGCAGCAGGCGCTTGGAGTCCACCAGCAAACGTGTCTGACCAGAGGCGACGTGGTACTCCCACAGATCCATCTGGTAACGGTCGTCATCGCGCCCACGCAGGAAGGTCACCCGCCGCCCATCCGGCGCGATTTTCGGCTGCATCAAGGTCGGCCCAGACAGGGCTTGATCGCCGGTCAGCGCTTCCAGCGTCAGACCACCAGGCGTTGCAGCAAACAGGTTCGACATCATCAGACAAAGCACCAGAGCAAAACGGGACATGGAAGACTTCCGAGTGGGGCAGCACGGCTATGGTGCCGCAGAAGCGGTGGCGAATTGCAGAATCACCGCATCGCCGTGTTGGCGGGAAGGGGCATCGTGTCGGGTTCTCCGCGACAGGTCACTCTGGAGCATGCCACATGGCTCGCTATCCAATCCTCATCGCACTGCTCTTCTTCGGCGTGAGCAGCGCCTCGTCCACCCTTGCGGTCAGCTTGCGCTATCAGGGCGAATTGCTGGATCGCGGGCTGCCCGCGAACGGACGCTACGACTTGCAGCTCACGCCATTTGTCGATGCCAACAGCCCACGACGCGCCAGCGAGCCGGTGGTTTACGAGAATGTACTCATCGAAGACGGCTTGTTCGTGTTGGAGCCGGACTTCGGCAAACAGCTCGTCGGCAACGACAGCGCTTGGGTCGAACTGGCAGTGCGCGATGCCGACAGTGACGGCGCGTTTGCCACGCTGCCCGATCGACAGAAGGCCAGTCTCGCACCGACTGCGGGACAATGCTGGAGCACGAGTGGCGACAGCGGTATCAACCCCACGCTCAACTACCTTGGCACCAACGATGGTGCGGCCTTGGTACTGCGCTCCAGCGCGGGCGTCGGCATCAACACCAGCACCCCACGGGACACGCTGACGGTAAGCGGTCCCGACGACTACGATGATGGCCCGACGCTGCATTTCGCCGGCGAGGTCGCCGATCAGGTGGAGTCCGGGCGCATCCGATTCGTCGAGACCGCGACCAGCAACACGGCACGTGGCGGCTATATCCGTTTTGACGGACAAAGCAATCGACTGGCGCTGGGCGGGCATGCGGCAACTTCCAATCTGGCGGCGGACGACACCGACCATCTGGTCATTCTTCGCGACGCACCGTCGCGCGTCGGCATCGGCATGGTTCCCAGCGAATCGCTCGATGTCAGCGGTGACATCCGCACCAGCGGTCGCATCAAGTTCAGCGAACGCAGCGTGCACGAGATCACCCTGCCGGGCGGCGGCTTCAGCGAGACCAAGGACAACAACTGTCTTGCCAATACCAGTGGCATTCGCAAGAACGACAACTTCGGGGCGGGCACCTGTGTCGCCTATCACTCGGTGCAAATCACCGACAACGCGAACATCGTCGGGCTGCAGATCATTGCCAGCAACACCGACACGCAAACCTGTCGCGCGAAGCTGTTCTACGGTCCGGGCCTTTCGCCGCCGACCTTCGAGCTGGTCAGCGTGAATGCAGCAACCAATGCGGCGAGTCCGAGCAGTCGAACCACCACCATTCCCGCCGAAGATCTGCTCACTGGCAGTGCTGTGCTGGTGCGTGTGGAAGTCGCCTCGACCGAATGCACGATCGCCAAGGTTCGCGTGCGCTACACCTTGCCGGAGGGCTTCATCCCATGAACCTAAGCAAGTGCCTGCTGGGAGGCTTGCTCAGTGTTGCGTCAGTGGGCGCACTTCAAGCAGTCGAGGCAGACCGCTTCGCCTTGCGCACGATTGATCTCAGCGCCCAATCCAATGACAACGATGGCCGCTTCAGCGTGCGCGCCACCAGCAGTCTGCGGCCAACACCCGACGAGCAAGCGCGCTTCCAACTGAAAGCGGCGTTGGTGGATTGCGCGCTGGGCGACGCCATTTTTGCGAACGGCATTGAAGGCAACGGACCCTGATCACTCGCCCATGAATCGTCGATGCGAGTGGATCGACATCAGTACGCCGAAACTCGCCAGCAGCGACACTGCGGATGTGCCGCCGTAGCTCATCAGTGGCATCGGAACGCCGACCACCGGCAGCATCCCGGCAACCATGCCACCGTTGATCAGCACGAAGACGAAGAAGGTCAGGGCCAGTGCGCCGCCGAGGATGCGCGAGAAGGTGTCGCGCGCTTGGGCGACGATCCACAGGCTGCGGCCGATGATGAACAAATACAGGCCCAACATCGCCAACACGCCGACCCAGCCGAATTCTTCCGCAAACACCGAGAAGATGAAGTCGGTGGTGTGCTCGGGCAGGAAGTCGAGACGGGATTGCGTGCCCTGTCCCCAGCCTTTACCGAACAGGCCGCCCGAGCCCACGGCAATCTTCGACTGGATGATGTTCCAGCCAACGCCCAGCGGATCCGCTTCCGGATTGAGGAAAGTCATGAAGCGGTTGCGGTGGTATTCGCGCAGAAACGGCCAGGCCAACGGTGCCGCCAGCAGGGCGGCACTTCCAAGGCCAACGATCCATCGCCATTGGATGCCTGCAAAGAACACCACGAAGGAACCACTGGCCGCGACGACGAGAGCGGTCCCGAGATCCGGCTGAATCGCGATCAAGGCGGTGGGCAAGCCGATAATCACCGCGCTGACCGCCAGCGCTCCCAATCGGGGTGGCAAGACCTGACTGTGCAGCCATGACGCGACCAGCAGGGGCACCGCCAGCTTCAGCAATTCAGCGGGTTGCAGATAGAAGAAGCCCAGATTGAGCCACGAGCGCGCGCTGCGGCCTGTTCCCAGGAATGGAACAAGCAGCAACAGCACGACACTGAGAGCGAACAGCCAGGGCGCCCACAAGCGCAATTGCTGTGGTGGGATGCGCGAGATCACCCATAGCACCGCGAAGCCGAAGGCAAAGCGCATCGCCTGCGCCTGGAGCAGACCGGGGTCGCCTGCTGCGGCGCTGTGAAGGGTCATCAAGCCCACGATGGCGAGCAATACCAAGGCGACAAACAAGGGCACATCGACACGCGGTGTCAACAATCGCGGGCCCCAACGTCGCGCGAGCAAGGCGAGATTCATGGGTTTTTTGGTTCCAACCAAGCGTCCAGAATGCGCCGCGCGACCGGCGCGGCGGCGCGTGCGCCCGACCCGCCGCCCTCAACCACCAAGGCCAGCGCAATGGTCGGTGACTCGGCGGGAGCAAAGGCGATGAACAGTGCCTGGTTGCGCTGATTCTGGGTGAGTGTGCTCTGATCCCGCGCCTCGTCGCCGATTCGACTGACGCGTTGCGCTGTCCCCGTCTTTCCGGCCATCCGGTAGCTTGCACCCAAGCCCATTTCACGCGCCGAACCGGTGGGGCCGTGCACTGCGGCCACCATGCCGTCGATGACTGCCTGCAGATTCTGCGGACGACTGATCACGGACGCTTCCACCGGCGGCTGAGGAACATCCAGAAGCGGCGCATCGAATCCCGCCTGCGTTTGCCGCAGCAAATGCAACGGATGACGTACGCCGCCTGCCGCGAGCATCGAGGTCGCTTGCGCCAACTGCAGCGGCGTGGCCACCCAGAAGCCCTGACCGATCCCCGCAATGACGGTTTCACCGGGATACCAGGCCTGATTGCGGGTCGCGCGTTTCCAGGCCTGAGTTGGTCGGATTCCGACGGCCTCGCCCAGCAGATCGATGCCAGTCGGCTCGCCAAAACCGAAGCGCTGCATGTAGCCGCTCATACGGTCGATGCCAAGTTCCATCGCCAGCGTGTAGAAGTAGGTATTGACCGACTGCGCCAACGCCTCACGCAGATCGACCTGACCATGCCCGCCGCGTTTCCAGTCACGGTACTCGCGTTCCTGACCCGGCAATCGATAGGCCCCGCTGGAAAACACCGTGTCCTGCGGCGTGCGCAAGCCCAGTTCCAGACCGGCCAGTCCAACAAAGGGCTTCAAGGTGGAACCCGGCTCGTAACCCCCGAGCAGGACGCGATTGAACAACGGCCGTCCCGGTGCTGCCAGCAGGTCAGCATAGGCTTGGCGCCCGATTCCGTTGACGAAGGGATTCGGATCGTAGCTGGGCAGACTGACCATCCCCAGCACTTCACCCGTGCTCGGTTGCACGGCCACAGCGGTACCGAACTGTCCTGCAAACGCCTCGACCATGGCCTGCTGCAGATCGAGGTCGATGGTCAGGTACAGATTCTCGCCCGACACAGCAAGCTCGCGATCCAGCACACGCAAGACACGCCCTTCGGCGTTGATCTCGACCCGCTCGCTGCCAACACGGCCGTGCAGGCGCTTTTCGTGGAAACGTTCGATGCCGGATTTGCCAACGTGCGTGGCACCGCGATAGTCCGCCTCATCCAGTCGCTCCAGGTCAGCTTCGTCGATGCGACCGACATAGCCCACCACGTGCGCCAGCAGCTCGCCATAGGGATAGCGCCGGGTCAGGTAGGGCACGACATCCATACCGGGAAACAGATGACGGCGCACCGCAAACGCGGCCACTTCGCCCTCGGTCAGGCGGAATTTCAGCGGCAAGGACTGGAAACGGCGTTGCGTCTTGCGCTGACTCTGGAACCGCGCCAACTCATCCTCGTCCAGAGGCAGGAATTCGCGCAAACGTTCGATGGCGGCATCGACGTCACCCACTGCTTCGGGAACCAGTTCCAAGCGATAAGCGGGCACGTTGTCGGCGAGCAAGCGCCCACGTCGATCAAAGATCAGGCCACGTGCCGGAACGATCGGCAGCGTACGAATCCGGTTGCTGTCCGCGCGCGTAACGTACTCCTTGTGCTGCACGATCTGCAGCCAAGCGAACCGAGCCGCCAGGGCCAACACGGCCAACGCGACCAGCACAAACGCCAACAGCGCACGACGCCGGAAACGCTGCGCGTCCTGCATCGCATCTCGAAGCCGGACGCGGCGACGCATGCCTCAGGCCTTGCCGCGCGCGCTGAGGCGCACGCTGTCGAGCAACAGGAACAACCAAGGCCACAGTGCCATGCCAATCCACGGTGCAATCCAGAAGTCCCAGGGCGGCAAACCTTCCCCGGACAAGCCACGCACCATCAACACCACCATGCGGTCATTCAGCAACAAGGCGAGCACCGCCAATGATTGCTGCCACATCGGGAAAAAGCGCAGGCGTGCGCGGAAGCGCAACAACAGGAATCCCAGAATGCACAGGCGCAATGCCTGCTCCCCCAGCAAGGTGCCAAACAGCACATCGGCCAGCAAGCCAATCAGGAACAGACGCCCCAAGCCTGCATACTGGGGTGACTCCAGACTCCAGTAGACCATCACCAGGGCCAGCCACCACGGCTTGAAACCGGCTGCCCACACCGGCATTGGCAAGAGGCCAAAAATCAGCGCCACCAGCACCGAAAGCGCGAAAACGGGAATCCGGGGAAGACGCATCAACGTGTCTCTCCGGCTCTGGCTTCGATGGCGTCGGACTCGGTCGGTACCGCTCGCAGCGCTGCCGGATCGGCAAGTTCAATCGGCGGGCCGGTCTGCAGCGGAACCTCGGTGGTCCAAAGCAGCAGGAGCTGGCCGCTGCGATCCAAAGCTGCTGTGGGTGTGGCTTCAGCAATCATGAACAGGCGGGTATCGTCCGGGCGCACGTTGGCCACGGTCGCCACCCGCAATCCAGCCGGGAAACGCCCGCCCAGCCCGGATGTCACCAACGCGTCTCCCACGCGGATGTCGGCGCTCTGCGGAATATTGGGCAATCGCAAGCGATCCGTTTCACCGGTGCCGAAGGCGACAACACGCAGTCCGGTGCGCACGACCTGAACCGGCACGCCATGGCTGGGATCGGAGATCAACAAGGCGGTGGATCGCGTCGGCGCCACCGACAGCACCTGACCGACAACGCCGCTGGCATCGATCAAGGCCAATCCCTCACGAACGCCATCTTGCGCCCCCACATCCAACTGGATGCGATGGCGAAACGGGTCCAGGTCGACGTCGACGACGTTGGCAAGCTGCACGCCCATCTGCAATCCGCGCGTTCCGCCCAGCAATTCGCGCAGTCGCTGATTCTCGATCTGCACCGATTGCAGTCGATCCAACTGCGCACGGGCAATCAACAGATCCTTTTCGGCGCTATCGCGCTCGGCTTGCAATTGCTCATGCGAACGCCAGTCATCGGACAACTGCTCGGAGATTTGCTTCGGGAGCGAAGCCAGGGTGTAGAGCGGCTGCACCAACAAGCTGGCCGAATGTCGCACCTTGCCCAGCGCGTCGGTCCGGTAGTCGGTCACCATCAACACAATGGCCAAGGCCAGATAGAGCAACAACAGCAGCGTGCTGCTGCCTTCACCAAACATCGGACCGCTGCGGTTGTTACCGTTCACCTGGGCATCCGGAAGCGGGTCGACGAGGAATTAGTGGGCGTCAGCGCGGCACCGATCACTCCGGCGCGAAGAAATCGTTGCCGTGCATGTCGATCAGCTCCAAAGCACGGCCACCGCCGCGTGCCACGCAGGTCAGCGGATCATCGGCCACATGCACATGCAGACCGGTTTCTTCGGAGATGAGCTTGTCGAGGTCGCGCAGCAGGGCACCACCGCCGGTCAGCACGATGCCGCGTTCCGCGACGTCCGAGCACAGCTCGGGCGGGGTCTGTTCCAGCGCGGCGCGTACCGCGCTGGTGATACCAGCCAAGGGCTCGTGCAAGGCTTCCAGGACCTCATTGGAATTGATCGTGAAATTGCGCGGCACGCCCTCGGCCAGATTACGGCCGGATACTTCGATCTCCTTGACCTCTTCCTGCGGGAAGGCACAGCCAATTTCCAGCTTGATTTTTTCCGCCGTGGTTTCGCCGATCAGCGTGCCGTGGTTGCGACGGACATAGCTGATGATCGCCTCGTCGAAACGGTCGCCGCCGATGCGCACCGAGGCCGAATAGACGATGCCATTCAGCGAGATCACCGCCACTTCGGAAGTGCCGCCGCCGATGTCCAATACCATCGAGCCGCGCGCCTCATGCACCGGAATACCCGCACCAATCGCCGCGGCCATCGGCTCTTCAATCAGGAACACCTCGCGCGCACCGGCCTCTTCCGCCGATTCCTTGATGGCGCGACGCTCGACCTGCGTCGAACCGCAAGGCACGCAAATCAGCACGCGCGGGCTGGGGCGCAGGAAGCGGCCTTTGTGAACCTTGCGGATGAAGTACTTGAGCATCTCCTCCGTCGTCGAGAAGTCGGCAATCACGCCGTCTTTCATCGGACGGATCGTGGTGATGTTGCCCGGTGTGCGACCCAGCATGCGCTTGGCTTCGTGACCCACCGCCGCGACCGACTTGTGCGAGCCCGGACCGCGATCCTGTCGAATCGCCACCACGGACGGCTCATTGAGGATGATCCCCTGACCACGCACATAAATCAGCGTGTTGGCCGTACCGAGGTCGATGGAGAGGTCGTTGGAGAACAGACCACGGAGACTCTTGAACATGGGGAATTTGGCCAGGCGCGAAAAGCGTTAAAGCCTAGCAAGTGCGCGGTTTAGCAGCAAGAAATCGCGCGTGAACGGGCGACTGCGTTTTGCGCGGCGCCAATCGACCCACGAGGTCATCCGTGACCTGTCCTTCTGGCATCGGTATGCTTTGCGGCCGTTTGAGCGGCGCAGCGCTCCTGCGGCGGAGATCGCCTCCGCCACGCCAGCGCCGAGTGGAGTTCATCGACATGGCGGCATTGATCTGCGGCTCGTTGGCATACGACACCATCATGGTGTTCCAGGATCAGTTCAAGAATCACATCCTGCCCGACAAGGTCCACATCCTGAATGTGTCCTTCCTGGTGCCACGCATGCGTCGCGAATTCGGCGGCTGCGCCGGCAATATCGCCTACAACCTGAACCTGCTTGGTGGCGAGCCGATCCCGATGGCCACGGTCGGCCAGGACTTTGGCCCCTACCGTCAGCATTTCGAGGAATGCGGCATTCGTCTCGATCACGTCAAGGTCATCGACGACCTCTACACCGCACAAGCATTCATCACCACCGATCTGGATGACAACCAGATCACCGCGTTCCATCCGGGCGCGATGATGCGTTCCTACGAAAATCACGTGAAAGACGTCGCCGATGTCGAATTCGGCATCGTTGGCCCGGATGGCTACGAGGCCATGCTGCAGAACTCGCGTGAATTCGCCGAACTCGGCATCCCGTTCATCTTCGATCCGGGCCAGGCCATGCCGCTGTTCAACGGTGCGGAGCTGCGCACGATGATCGAGCAGGCGACCTACGTGACCGTCAACGATTACGAGTCGAGCCTGCTGCAGGAGCGTACCGGACTCAGCGAAAAGGACATCGCCGAACGCGTCACCGCCTACATCATCACGCGTGGACCGCGTGGCTCGGAAGTGCATAGCAAGACCGGCATGATGACCGTGCCTGCCGCCGATGCGATCCGTGTGGTGGACCCGACCGGCTGCGGCGATGCCTATCGCGCAGGACTGATCTTCGGCCTGATGAACGGCTATGACATGGCGACCGCAGGACGCATTGCATCATTGATGGGTGCGCTGAAGATCGAGCATCTCGGCCCGCAAAACCAACGTTTCGACTACGCGCGCTTTGCCGAGCAATTCCGTCAGCAATTCGGATACGCGCTGAAGTAGCCACCCCCGTACCCCCCACGCCGCCAACGCGGCATGGGGGGAAGAAAATCAGCGTGCGGCGTGGCGAGCATCAAACAGGCGGGTCAGGCGTTCCTTGGTTCGAAGCTTTTCGCGTTTCATCTGGGTCAAGCGTTGATCACCGACTGCCTGCACACCCGACTCGACATTGCTGACCTGACGGTCCAACTGACGGTGCCGGTGATACAGCTGGCGGAACTCCGTGTCCTGTTGCAACAGGACTTCAACCTCTTGCTGTTGACCTTCGAACATCGCTTTTCCTCCTGGCTCAGAGACAACAACGCCCCATGGGTTGCCCCATGAGGCGACTAGCGAACACGGCGAAGATGGCCTTTCAGGACGCCAACGACCCGCTCAGGTGTGGGCTGGGTGTACGCATGATTCCCATGAAACGCCGAATTCATCGCAGTCCTCCCGAACGGTGAGTGGCACCGTCCAGCCCGACCCTACGCGCCTGATTTCAGCTCTGCAAGCATTTTCTCATGTGATTGTTTTAAAACGTTTTTCCGATGATTTTCAGGTGAAAACCGTGTTAGGAAAACGTTGCTTCGTCGGCAGGTGAGAGAATCCCCGACACACGGCGGGCCAGCAAACCTCATCCTCACTGCTCCAGCACGATTTCGACGCGGCGATTGCGCGCTCGACCCTCGCTGCTGCTGTTGTCATCAATCGGTCGATCCTCGCCGGCACCCATCGCATGCAGGCGATTCGCCGGAACACCGGCAGCGATCAACGCATCCCGGACGGCTTCCGCACGCTTCTGCGACAGCACCTGGTTGAGATTGGCGCTGCCTTGACTGTCGGTATGACCCTCGATCAGCACGCGCGCGGCAGGTTGCCCCTGCACGAACTCGACCACGCGCTGCAGATTGGCATCGGCCTCCGGACGCAAGGTCGCCTTGCCGCTGGCGAAAGCATCGCCCGACAGCGTCATGACCTGACCGCGCGCGTCATTTCGTGCGGTCATGCTGTTGAGTTGGAGGCGAAGACTCTCGGCGGCCTCGGCGGCCAGCTCCGCTTCGCGACGGGCGAGCGACGCCTCTTCGGCCTGGGCGTCCGCCACACGACGAGACGCCTCGGCTTCGGCCAGCGACAGCTCTGACTCCGCCCGCGCGGCATCGGCAATCTGCAGCGCGCGTTCGGTTTCCTCGGCACGCGCCAGACTGAGCAAGCGCAAGTTTTCCGCTTCACGCCGAGCCGCTTCGGCTTCTCGCTGCGCGGCCTGCAGCAGAATGCGGTCGTATTCGCGCTCCAACTGCATCAACTGTTGCTCGGCCAGTTCGCGTTCTGCCACTGCTCGCGCGATGGCAATGCGTCGCTGGGCGGCAAAAACAGGTTCCGGTCGCTTGCGCTTGCTGGTCTCTGCGACGATCTGGACTGCCTGCCGCGCACGTTCGACCTCGCCTGCTGCCAGGCCACCGAGACTGGGATCCGCCTCCAACTCCGCGAGGCGTTGCTGCAAGGCTTCCAGTTCGGGATCGGGACGTGGTGCCGCGTGCAATGGCGCGACCAGCAACAGACCCAACAACGCCCATTTCGTTGCGCTCATCGCGGCATCTCCCCAAGCAATTCACGCCGCAAACGCGCATTGGCTTCGGCCTTCTCTTCGACCGCCTGACGCGCTTGCACAGCACGGGTCAGCGCCGTTGCCAGTTCGGCTTCCAATTCTGCCCGCGCCGCCAGGGCGATTTCATCCTTGCGCTTACGATCCTCGCGCGCCAGACGCGAGGCTTCGAGATAGCTCATCGCGGCCCGCAGCTCCACTTCTGCTGCGCTCGACGCGCCCGCTTCACGGGCGCGCTGGACGGCTCGCTCTGCGCGGTCAAGCTCAACCCGTGGCGGCGGTGTCCGCGCCTGCAGCGCCAACAAGGGGGCCAACATCAGGGCGAGGCCAAGGCCGCGCGACAAGCGTGGCCTCCAAATTGCAGGAGAGTGAACTGCCGCAAGGACGGATGAAGGGTGCACTGTCATATGATGCTCGTCTGCTGGGTTCAGAGTGGCGGGTATTTCCCGCGCTTCGGGATCAGGGCAGTCGGCAGCCCGTCGCTCCTGCCGGATACGACACGACCACCGCAATCGAGGCAGCTTCATGGATATCGGCTACTTTCTCAAGCTGATGACGGAAAAAAACGCATCGGACATGTTCTTGACCACCGGCGCGCCGGTCAACATCAAGGTCGAGGGCAAACTCTACGCGCTGGGCAATACCGGTCTGCCCGCCGGCATGGTGAAGAAAATCGCCTATTCGCTGATGGACGAAGGCCAGGTTCCTGCGTTCGAGCGCGATCTGGAACTCAACATGGCGATTGCCGTGAAGGATGCTGGTCGATTCCGCGTCAACGTCTTCAAGCAGCGTGGCGAAGTCGGCATGGTGATCCGCGCGATCAAGAGCGAGATCCCGACCATTGACCACCTCAAGCTTCCGGAGATCCTCAAGGACATCGTGATGGAACCGCGCGGCCTGGTGCTGGTGGTGGGTTCCACCGGCTCGGGCAAGTCGACCACACTGGCCTCGATGATCGACCATCGCAACGCCAACACGACGGGTCACATCCTGACCGTTGAAGACCCCATCGAGTTTCTGCATCGGCACAAGAAATCCATCGTCAACCAGCGTGAAGTGGGGCTCGACACCCACGCCTTTGCCAATGCGCTGAAGAACGCCATGCGCGAGGCGCCAGACGTCATTCTTATTGGCGAGATTCTGGATGCGGCCACCATGGAAGCCGCCATCGCCTTCGCCGAAACCGGCCATCTGTGTCTGGCAACGCTGCACTCCAACAATGCCGACCAGACACTGGAGCGCATCCTCAACTTCTTCCCGGAGTCCGCGCACAAGAACGTGCTGATGAATCTGGCCCTGAACCTGAAAGCCGTGGTCAGCCAGCGCTTGGTGACGGGCATCGACAACAAGCGCCTGCCCGCCACCGAAATCCTCATCAACACGCCGCTGATTCGCGACATGATCCGCCGGGGTCAGGTACACGAAATCAAGGAAGCCATGGATCGCTCCCTGCAGGAAGGCATGCAGACCTTCGATCAATCGCTCTACCGCCTCTACAAGGACGGCAAGATCGAACTTGAGGAAGCGCTGCGCAAAGCCGACTCGCGCGATGGACTTGCTTTGAAGATTCGCCTGAACGACGGCGCCAGCGATGACCATGATCCCTATGCCGACAGCTTTGGCGGTACTCCCGCCAACGCGATGCGGGACAGCAACGATTCCGGCTTGAACTTCAGTTGATCCGCAGGACCGACGGGGGTTTTCGGATCCAGTCGGGCTCCAGTGCAACAAGGTCCCGATGGTGCGGGCCTGCCGCACTCGACGAGATGCATATCACTGCAGCGGGACGCAGGAATCATCAATGTTTCCGGGCACTTGAGCGTGCGGGACGGTACAGACACACAAAAGACCTCTGCACTCGTCGCGTCGAAGTCGTGCTGCAGTGCGTGCCTGTGCCTACTCGCCGAATCGGTGCACTGGGCAGGAAATGCGAGGTGGAATCGAAGGCCCGTTGGGCACGGCGACTGATTTGAACACGCCGGACTCGTTCCGTCGGGCGCAAGAAACCCGCGTTTTCGCGGGTTTAGTGATGGTGGCTATGGGTGCCCCAAAACAAACCACTGGAAGCCATTGTTGACGTGGTTTCGACTTTCTTCGATTCACGACATGCAAACAGAAAGACCGACCGTTTGGCGGTCACTGTTTAGGCATGGGTGGAACGAACCAGGACAGCACGCGGAACACCCCGGCGAGGATGGGCGTTCCGACTGCCCACAGGATGAAGGCGCCCGGCGCGATCTCGCCGACGTGGATCATGCTGGCGATCATCAGGACAAGCATCAGCACGCCAGAAGGGAAGGCGAACGGGAACATGCTTGGCAGCCCACGGACGATCTGTCCAACGGTCAGGCGTGGCGGTAGCGGTGTATCCGCTGCGTGCGGCTCTCCGGCGTCGCCTGACTCAATCGTGACCTCAATCGACACTTGACCCGATGCGCGGCTCTGCCTTGGCTCGGACGATGGCGGGTGCCGCACGGGTGGCGACGTGAGGGCTTCCAGTCCGACCATGCTAGGGCTCTGCGGCGCACCTTGGCTGGGTCGGGCTTCCGTTCTGCGCGGCCCAAAGCCGCCGAAAAGGCGGTAGGGGTCGAGCGTTCGCAGTGCCGACGAATCGAACTGAATGCCCTTTTCCTCGGCTTCTGCCAGACCCCGCTCAATCATGGCGAAGTAGGCGAAGAAGGCTTCGCGGTTGCCTTCCTCCCGCGC
>DEHW01000157.1:8789-10236 GCA_002352135.1 Lysobacterales bacterium UBA2790 | reverse complement strand
CAGAACTGGAAGTAGATGAAGGGACTGGATTGCGTCGGCGCAAACCAGATCATCGCCAGCGCGACGCCGGTGATCACCAGCACAAACAAGGGTCCACGGCTGCTCGACACGCGCTCCAGCCAACGGCCCCAGGCACTCAGCGCATGAACGACCCAAAGTAATGCCAGGGCGAGAAGCCCATAGACCACCGATTCCTCCGGCATTGTCCAATCACCGGAAAGGGAAGCGAAGACGGACAGTGCACGATCAAAGTCCGCTGCACGGAAGAACACCCAGGCCACGCAGACCAACTGGAAGCTGACGAACACACGCAACCACGAGCCGAGGCGACCACCACCAAACAAGCCCGGAAGGCGCGTCATCAGAACCCGTTCGACGGCGAGATACAGACCGTGCAGCCCACCCCAGATCACGAAGTTCCAGCTCGCCCCATGCCACAGACCACCCAGCAACATGGTCAGCATGAGATTGATGCGCGTGCGACCCGCGCTGCCGCGATTGCCGCCCAGCGAGATGTACAGGTAGTCGCGCAGCCAACGCGAGAGGGTCATGTGCCAGCGCCGCCAGAAGTCCTGAATGGTCTGCGCGGTGTAGGGATGATCGAAGTTCTGCGGAAAGCGGAAACCCATCAGCAGCGCCGCACCGATGGCGATATCGGTGTAGCCGGAAAAGTCGAAATAGATCTGGAAGGCGAACGCATAGATCGCACGCAAGGTAATCCAGGCGTCCGGGTTGGCCAGCGTGCCATCAAACACCGGATCGACCCACACGGCCAGATTGTCGGCCAGCACGACTTTCTTGAGATAGCCGAACGCCATCAGGCTCAATCCCCGCTGGATCTGCGCCCAATCCGGCTGCGGCTGACGATCAAGCTCGCTGAAGAACTCGGTGTCGCGCACGATCGGCCCGGCCACCAACTGCGGCCAGAAGGCCACAAACAGGGCATAGTCGAGCAGACTCTGGCGCGGCGGTGAAACACCGCGATACACATCCAGCGTGTATGACAGACTCTGGAATGTGTAGAAACTGATACCGACCGGCAGCAGCACGTCGAGGGCAGTCAACTGCCAGTCCATGCCCAGCAGCGTCGCCGCGCCGTTCCAATTGCCGATCAGGAAGTTGGCGTATTTGAAAAACGCCAGCAGGCCAAGGTTGACCAGCAAGCTGAAGACGATCAGCGCACGCGGATTGCGCACCCGCGTCAGTCCCAATCCGATCCGGTAGTCCAGCACGGTGGAGAACAGGATCAGACCCAGATACATCCAGTTCCACTGCCCGTAGAACCAGTAGCTGCAGGCCAGCAAGCCGATCTTTTGCAGGGTCGGCCAACCGCGCAGGCCGTGGTAAAGCGCCAGCGAAACAATCAGGAAAAGAGCAAAATCAATCGAGTTGAAAAGCATGCGAATAGCCCGCGAGCGGGCGCGCATTGTCAGTCAAAGCCCATCGC
>DEHW01000157.1:0-8671 GCA_002352135.1 Lysobacterales bacterium UBA2790 | reverse complement strand
TCCAGCGCAGATCGTCCGAGGGCAGTTCAGCCGGCAGGAAGTGCCGATGCCGCAAGACGCCGTTCGGGTCAAAGTCAAGCGCATACATGCCCGCTTGCCACTCCCTCAATGGCCGGGCATCGCGGGTGAAATGCGCACGCTGCGGTCTCTCGTCGAGAAACAAATCGGCGGACGAATCGGCTACCGCACGCCATTGCAGCGCGGGCGACTCAAGATCACAGGAAAGCCGTGGCGCCGCCTGCTGCAGCGCGCCAACGGTGGCATTCAGCACCTGCATCAATTCGCGTTTGCCACACACATCCAGGGGCAAGGTCGGCGGTGTCGTCGCGGCCGCACAGTCCGCCGCCGCATCGACCTCCTGGCCGCGAAACACATCGCGATAGCGCGTCGGCAAATAGCGATCTGCGATACCGGCTGCCCACACCGAGCGTCCCAGCAGGAAGGGGGCGCTGTGCTCGATGCCCAGCATATGCAGCAACGTGGGCGCCAAATCGACTTGGGCGGCGGTCGCGCTGACCGAGGTCGGCAACGACTCCTCGCCGATGATGATCAAGGGCAATCGCCGATCTTCCACCGCTTCGCCGAACAGTTCGCGCATCTCCGGGTTCGGGAAGACATGGTGGTCTGCGGTGATCACCAGCACGGTGTCCTTGAACACGCCGCGCTGACGCAGGCGCTCGACCCAGGCGCCGACGAGTTGATCGGTGCAATGCGCGGCCTGCAGGAACTGCGCGTCGGAACCCGCATAGGGGACACACTCGGGATAGCGGAAACCCGGCAGGTGCATGCCCAGCGTCAGCAAACTCAGATTGAAGGGCTGCCCGCCGGCATGCAGCCGTTCCCATTCGCGTTCGGCTTGCGACAGCAGGTCCACATCACTCAAACCCCAGTTCTGCTCATCCACCGGAAGGCCCTGCGCCTGCCAGTGTCGCAAGCCATACAGCTCGCTGTAGCCATGCGCCTGCAGAAACGCGCCCTTGCCAGCAAATCCCATCTCCGCGCCGCCCAGCCAGACGTTCTGGTAGCCCGCGCGCTGCAACACGTCGCCAAGACAAGTCATGCGCGCAAAGACCTTGTCTCCCGCCGCCATGCTGTCGCTGTCATGCTGGAATGGCAGCAAGGTGCCGCATTGGCTGTTGGCGATGCCTTCGATGGTGATGAAGGCGCTGGCGTGCAGGTCGGTGGCTAGCCCGTACTGCTGGTCCAAGGCGCGCAGATTGGGCATCAGATCAGGCCATCGCGGCAGATCGAACAGGGCACGTCCGCCGGATTCGAGGTAGAGCAGGATCAGATTCTTCGGGGCGTCCGCCGCGCGCGCCTTCACCTTTTCCTTGGGTAGCAGATCCAGTTGCAGCCAGGATGCTGTCTGCCAGCGCTGCAGCAATTCCGGTGCCAATTCGGTCTGCAGCGGTGTAAACCAGGCCTGCGCAGCGCGCAGCAATTGATACTCGGGAAGACCACCACGCGCCAGCAGCATCAAGGCGAGACCAGTCACTACAGCCGTCATTGCACCGCGCTGCGGACCCACGCGACAAAAGCCCAAGACGCGGGGCGCGACCACCGCCAGCAGGCCGAGGCAAACGAACAGGACAGCAATCGCCAGACCGTACTGCGCCAGAGCCAAATGCACTGAACGCCATTCGAGGTGCAGAAACACGTCCACCGTGAAGCCCTGGCCACTGAAGTGCACCAGGCCCGCATGCAGCACACGCAGAAAGATCGAGCCCAGCAAGACGCCCGACCACAGCGTTCGCGACAGCCTGCCTTGCGCACGCCACGCCATGACCCAAAGCACCAGCAGCCAGCCCGCCGTGGCAAACAGATTCCACCACTGTCCTTGGCTGTTGTCGCGCTGCCATTCGGCCCATTGCACAGGCGTCCAGAGTGCAAGACCGACCATCAGCCAGAACAGCGCCTGCGGCATTCGCGATGAGTTTGGGGAAGCTTGGGATCGCATGCGACATCCTGGTGACGCCCGCGCGCGTGGCGGGCTGACCAAGTAACGCAGAACGGCGAAACCTGGCTGACAACCGATGGATGCGCCCTCCCCAGACAGGCGCGCGAATCAGACCCGCAATCGAGGTCTGCTCAGGACTGTAACAAAAGATTCACGCGACAGCACCCGCAAAACCCATCTGTCGCCACGCCTCGAAGGCCACCACCGCGACAGCATTGGACAAATTCAGGCTGCGATTGTCCGGACGCATCGGCAAGCGCAAACGCTGTGCGGACGGAATATCGGCCAGCACCTCGGCTGGTAGACCTCGCGTCTCTGGCCCAAACAAGAAAGCGTCGTCCGCGCGATAGGCCACGCTGTCGTAACGCGTGGCATTGCGCGTCGACAAGGCAAACAGACGGCCCGGCGAATGCGCCTGAAGATAGTCCTGCAGGCTGTCATGCACCTGCAAACGCGCGAACTCGTGATAGTCGAGACCGGCACGGCGCAGTCGCTTGTCGTCGATCTCGAAGCCCAGTGGCCGGATCAGATGCAGCGCGAAACCGGTGTTGGCGCAAAGACGAATGGCGTTGCCGGTATTCGGCGGAATTTCGGGCTGGAACAGGACGATGGCAGGCATGGCGACATTATCGCCTGCACCCACCGACCACTACGACGGTCGCTGGCAAGTTTCCAAGGGCTGCGTGAAGGCATCCGTCCAGTCTTTCGCACTGGCATCCTTTGGCAGCTCTGGGAAGTCGATGCGGACATTCAAAGGACGATTGTCTGCCCCTCTCAGATTGGTCGGCCCTTCGAATCGCGTCAGCCATCGATCCGTTTGCCGATAGGTGACTTCGATCTTTGGCAGCCAGAATCCGAACCAGTTGGCGAGCCGGGCTTGCAGGAGAACGTGCCCGGTCGGCGAATCAGCGCTCACGTCTCGGCGTTGCACAGCGAACTCGTAGCTCTCGCCACGACTGGGAATCAGCAGCGGAATGCGCTGCGGCTCGCCGTCGATCAAATCACCCCAGCGCGACGCGATCCAGACGTCGAAACCCGCGTCGATCAGATCGACCGCATCGGTTGGCAGGACGTGCACCCGCGCCGACCCATCGGCCTCAAGTCGAAACGAACTCGCTCGCTGCGTCGTCACGATCGCCCCTTCGACGGTGCCCTGCCCGACATCCTGCAAAACGAAATCCGGCGCCAGNNTGCCGCTCGCGGTAACGCCATTCGCCACTGTCGAGATCCGTTGCCTCGCCGACATAGGTTTCCCAGTAACGCGCCACCGCACTGCTCGGCGACGACCACCCAACGGCCAGGACAAGCCATACGTAGCGCAGGATCGGAGAAATGGCATGCGGGAAGCGAAGCTCGATCATTGCCAGAGCGTGACAGGCGTTCCGACAGGGTCATGTGTAGAACAGGTCAAGCAGGGGTGAAGGCGAGACGGTAGGTAAGCCTCTACCACCTGCCAGTCTGGAAGCCGACAAGTGGCGAGGAGTCTGCCTTGGTAGATCGGCTTTTGCAGCGGGGCTCCAAACTTTCTTCCGGTGGATGGCGACCAGATCAATGGCATCGGCGAGTGTCGGCGAAGTCGATCAGTCCATCCCATTCCACAAGCTCAAGCGGCACACCGTTGCGCAACCAGTCGTACATCTCGCGGTTGCCACCAACCAGAGAGTACGAGCCGAAGCTCGCCACCCTGGCGGTCACCTCATCGACCTCGGCGGCCGTAAGCGCTGGATTCAGGCGAGCCACCGCATTGCGCAATCGCCGAGCAGGCAGGTCCAGCCCAGGCCGGCAAGCCAGTCGAGGCAGACCGCTTCGAGGTGGTTCTCGTTCATCTCGCCCCTTGAACGGCGGCAAGGAAGGCCCAACTAAACAACGAGATAGATTCGCTTGCCGAGAGCCACGGGCCGCCCGTCGGGAGTTCATTGCGGGTCCAGCTGGTGATCGGTACCATTCGCGCCAGCTCATCAACCATGTGTTGAAGGAGTTACGAGGCCGTCCTTTGGGGCGGCTTCAGCTTTTCTGGCTCCAGAAATCGCGCCATTTCTTCCGTAGCTTTTCGCGACGATAAGCGAACTCCACGTAGTAGGCGGTCCAGGGCAAGACGAAATCGCCTCGATCCGCCACGACGACCACGTAGCTGAAGTCGTCGGGTGCCAGGTGAAAGCGCGTTTCGGTGCCACGCATTTCCGTCCACCACAGCACCCTGCACGCGGTCTTCCCTGGGGCTGCCCCATCGTGCTCATCCATGATCGGCCGCGGCCAAGCGATCCGTTCGCAACGCCTCATGTCGGGTGTGCGATCAGCTTCGGTAGCCCCCTCCGAAATCATGTGCCAGAACGTAGCGCTCTTGCCATCGTACTCAGGATGTCGCTTCAGCCTTACGTCCTTGCCGCGCCAACCGGGCTTGGACGCAACGAAATCCGTCAGGAATCGCTGGTGAAGCGCTTCGACGTAACGAGTCCAGTCCCCACCGTAGTCTTCGAGAAGAAGTAGACCCGGCAACCAATCGACGCTCATGCCGCCGGCCCCGCTACGTTGCGGCCACGCCAGAGGAACAGATTGAATTTCGGCTCCCGAAGCAAGGTCGAGCGCGTGAGCTCGTAACCCGTGCGCTCTCGTATGCGCGCGATCAAAGCTTCCTTGCCTGCATTTCCACCAAGTCCTCGATTGACGTAACCCACAGCCCCGAGCAAGAGGTCGGCCATCTGGAGGCATTCCACCGCGTCCGATTCCACCACCTGCAAGCGTTCGACGATCTTGCGGTCGAAGTCGTACAGGTTGTTGCAGAGCACATCGTGGAGCTTGGCGACCTTTTGCGCACTCCGCGTGTCCTTCTTGTCCAGGTAGATGCGGAAGCGGGCGTCTGGCCTGATGATCGGCTCCAGCAAGCCGAACATCATCTTGTAGTACCAGTCGTCGTGACTCTGGCCGAAGGCGGTGTGCACGAGGCCGTTCTTGTCCGCGACCCATGCCCGGAAATGCAGATCGTCATCGTCGAAGAAGTAATCAAGATAGTCCCGATAGAAGGCCCGTTTCGCCGGCGACACCTTGTTCCATTTCACTTCAAACCCCGCCGACAGCCTGTGCGCGGCCTTGACTTCGCGTAGCCGCACTGCGATCTCTCGCGCCTTCTCGACCGGACACCAGACGGCGCCTAGCACCATGACTCTCTGACCGTCGCCTGGAAGGTGGCAACTTTCGTCGCAGTAGATGTTGAAGATCTCGCTCATGGCTCGATGACCACATCGTCGATGAGCCCCTCGAACCCGGCTTCCATGGCTCGCCAAAGCGCGGTCAGCTCACGCAGATCCTCGACGGTGAAGGTTCGGCCGTGGTGCGACCGGGCACGCAACTGACCAAGACGCGCGATCGTTCGGCGCAGTTCGTCGATATCCGTGTAGGCCACAGCGAACACGGACTCGAAGTGCTCGTCATGGCACATGATCAGTTCGTAGTGTTTGTAGTCGGCGTGATCGAGCACCGACTCATCGCCTTCCAGAGACTTGCCCAACAGCTTCTTGCAGTCGCAAAGGGGAAGTCGGGCCTCGGCCCAATCCTCGCCGTACGCATCCTCCATGCACTGGGCGATCAGCACGCGCAGCAGCTTTTCGTAACGGTGGACCAGCCCCTGAGCCTTCTTCACCGGAGCAGG
Source organism: Lysobacterales bacterium UBA2790 (assembly GCA_002352135.1). GTDB lineage: Bacteria > Pseudomonadota > Gammaproteobacteria > Xanthomonadales > Xanthomonadaceae > Aquimonas. Next base: position 3,068 of record DEHW01000157.1, on the reverse strand, counting down.
CAGCGCGTTCTCCCTGATCAGCCGCTTGACCCGGCGTCGCTTCTCCTGAAGCGTCAACGTGCGGAAGCGGGGGAACCGAAGAAGGCCCGCGATATCCAGGAACTCACGGGCCTGTCGGGCCGAGTCAAGCCCGATCAGCGGATCCGACAGCACCGATTCGATGGCCTGCCATTGGCCTCGGCCAACGACGTTGATCTCATCGAACATGCTCGAGAGGGCCGAATGCGCATTCAACGCGTCCAACCGAAGGTCGTCCCACCACGACAAACGATGCGCGTCGGCAAGCCGTGCAGCGAGGGACAAGTCGGCGATTCTGTACTGCTCCAGCCCATCGGGTAGGACGAGCGACCCGGCGACGCGGGCGGACTCTACGGCGCTCGCCAGCGAGCCCAACGCCTGGTGCGCGTCCAGATCGAGTTGGGAGAGATCCACGAGCCGCCGATAGGAATCGATCGATCGCTCACCCTCGATACGCTGCCGTTCGATGGCGCTCTCGAATGCAGCACGCCCTCCCAAAGAGAGAGAAAGATCGTCCATGTCGGGAAGCGCGTGCAGAAGGAGAAGTCGTTCGCGTTGCGCGCGCTCTTCCTCCATCACGCGCTCAATGGCAGAGAACCCGCCGACGGTCCGAGCGATGTCTCGCGCATCGAAGAACACGGGAAGCTTCATGCGCCGCTACCTTTGCGCAATGCCTCAGATGACGGCTGACTCGCCACCGATGCATCCGCTTCTGCCAACACGGCTTTGCAGCTTGGGATCTCACCATGGGCGAGCTTGGAAGCTGCAATCGCGACACGCCTTGCACGCTGCTCCAGGAACCTCTCGAAGTCTGGTTTCAGCTTCGCCAGCAACGCAGGGCCAGCCAACGGTTGCTTGGCCTCGTCCGCGTAGTGCGCGGCCGCGAGTCGGCCGTAGTCGAGCAGGTGTGTCTCTAGGCGCTGGCTGACGTCGGCCTCTTCAGCCCACTCCACACGATCCTTCAGATACTCAAGCGGGTCCTTGCGGCCGATGGCGCGATTGGTCTTCCAGGTGATCAGGGCGCAGTTCAGAGCCAGGTAGCTGTTGATCTCGGCTTCCTGCAGCAGCGCATCCGGAAAGACGTGGTGGTATTCGCGCGCCTTTAGCGTCTCATAGGACGCCCGCCGACCGTCGGCGAAATCCCAACCACCGAAATACAAGGTGGTCGCGAGTACCGCACGAGCCATGCGATCAGCCCCCTTTGGCCAGCCGACGCGCACCAGTTGTTCATGGTCCGGCAGCGGGTAGTCCTGACGGTTCATCACCGGCACTTCGGTGTAGTCGGCCGGCGAGAGCGTGCTGCGCTTCAACAGAGTCAGTAGCGCCTTGAAGTCCTGAAAGGCGCGTGTGTTGGCCGCGCCCTCGTAGCGGTTGGTGAAGAATGCCGACCACATGTAGGCGCGGAGCAGGCGCTCCCCCCGACCGGCCGCGTCGCCCTCGGTAGGCACCGAGTCGAGGCAGGCGGCCAAGACGGGAAAGACGAGATTGGTCGGCAGCCGTGCGGCGTCAAAGATGTGCTCACGGGTGAGAAAGTCAGCCGCCCTGACGATGGCCTTTTGCAGTCGTGGCCAGTCCTTCACCAGCAGCGGCTTGTCGAGTGAGGCAACGCCCGTCTGATTGGGTACGAGTCCCTGCAGCAGCGCGGCCGTCTGCAGCAGCGGCCAGGAAAGATCGCCGTAGTAGGTCGCCTGTGGATGCGCTTCTTCGAGCTGCTCTTGCAGGCCATGCAGTGACGCGCCGGCCTCCTCCTCCACCTTCGCCACGGTAAGGTCGAACATGGACAACGGCTTGCTGTTGGTGTTCATGTTGACGAACACCTTCAGCGCAACGTCGGCCTCCGTGGTGGCCGGCAAGGCCAGATAGGGCAAGTTGAAGTGCGCGACACGCTCGCGCAGTGTGTTCAGCACGCCGCGCAGTTCCCCACGCAGCGCGGTCAGCTTCTTGTAGCGCGGCATCGCATCCGGGGCGTCATCCGGCGGTTCCATGTGCGCGGTCGCGTTCGCAATCCACTCGCCGATCTGGCCGTCCATGTCGCCAGGACGCAGCAGGTCAACGGGCACCAGTCCGCGGTCGAGGCACCCCTTTGGCGAATCCGCCCAGACGGGCCGTAAAGTGTCCTTGTGTTGCCAGCGCCCTTGGAACTCGATGCAGATGTCGTCGGCGTCTCGGTCGTCGTCGTCGCGCTGATCAAACTGCGGAAGATAGACGAAGTACTTTTCGCCTTCGTAGTTGTTGTGCATCGCACGCCAAAAGGCGGTGAGGCGCTGCTGACCGTCGAGCAGGTGCTCGGTCACCCGTGCGCCAGCCTCGGGCGCGGTCGCCACATAGCGGGAGACAAACTTCTCTTTGTCGCCGACTTCCAGCAGCAAGGTGACGCCCACGGGAAGGTTCTGGATGATCGTGTTGAGGAAGCCGACCACACGGCCGCGATCCCAGGCCTCGAATCGCTGAAACCGGGGCAGTTTCAGCTGGCCAGTGCGGATGCGCTCATACCACTCGCTCAATTTACGATCTCGTGCATTGCTTGACTGCTGGAGAATAGTCACGTAATTGAGTCCTCAATGGAGGCATGCGAAGCAGCTGCCCGCTCTATCCCGCACCGCCTTTCAGATACGCGCCAGCACGTTGACTGAACGCGAACGCGGCAGTCGAGGTGCCATTTGCAAACTAGCCACTGGTCACTGCCGAGATACTACCGCCAACCGGAGTGCGCTCAACTATTCACCCTTCGGGGCAGCTGAAGCGGGCGTTGATGGTCGGCCCGGCAAGAGTGCCCAGCCCGGCGCCGACAAAGCCGTGGCCGAATCTGCCGCCTTGCAACATCGGGACCGTGCCGCCAACAAGATGCGTTGACCGCCACTGGTTGCACAAGACCGAGGCCTGCGCTGTTCCAACTGCCCGTACTCAGCGATCACAATCGATCACGCGAGTGCACAGCACCACGCTTGGACTCGCCTTCGACCTAGCGCGTCACCTCGCTCCGCGTCGCGCCATGCACGCTCAGTCCGGCCCAGAAATAGGGTTTGGCGGCGGCGCTCGGCAGGCGGTCG
>DEHW01000221.1 GCA_002352135.1 Lysobacterales bacterium UBA2790 | reverse complement strand
AATGGGCGGTGGGCCAAGGCGCGTCACAGGCCGCGCACCCTCGGCCATCGAGCAGGTGCTCGCGCCGTCAACCTGAGCATCGACTTCTGCCTATCCCAAGGCATTGACGTGCTGACGCTGTTCGCGTTTTCGAGCGAAAACTGGCAGCGGCCTGCGGATGAAGTCTCNNTATGGCGGCCGCTGGGACATCACTCAAGCAGTGCAAGCGATTGCGCGAAAGGTGGCGAGCGGCGAGGTAGACATCGCGCAGATCAACGAGGTACTGGTGAACCAGCATCTTTCACTTGCTGAGCTTCCTCCACCGGACTTGTTCATTCGTACCGGCGGCGATCACCGGATCAGCAACTTCCTGTTGTGGCAACTCGCCTACACCGAACTGTATTTCACCGAAACCCTGTGGCCGGACCTGACCGAGCACGTTCTGCAAGCCGCGCTGGATGACTTTGCGCAGCGCGAACGGCGATTTGGCATGACCAGCGACCAACTTCCGGAAGTCAAGGCGTGAAACAACGCATTCTTACCGCCCTTCTGNNGGCGTGCGGACTCTGCTCGTGCGCGCCCTGTTGCTGTTACCGCCAGTGGGCATCATGGCTTGGCTGGCGCAGTTCGGTTGGCCACATTTGTTCCCTCTGGTAGTTCTTGCCGGTCTGCTGTGGTGGCTGATTGCGACAGTCTGGATGTTCTTTCCGCACATTGGAGCCAAACGTACCAACGGTGTGCGCCTCTGGAAATACGTCGTCGTCCTGCTGATGGTGGTCCCGGCGTGGAGTGCGCTCGCTCTCCTGCATGCTGACCCAGAGCATGGTCCCGCATGGGCACTATATGCGGTCATTCTCGTCTGGGTGGCTGATTCTGGTGCCTATTTCGCGGGAACACGTTGGGGTGGGCGCAAGCTCGCACCGAGCATCAGCCCAGGGAAGACCTGGGCGGGTTTGTGGGGCGGACTTGCGGCATCTCTCCTGCTCGCCGTGAGCATGGCCCTGATCATGGGCCTCGATCTACGCTCGACAGCAGGACTTCTCCTGGCGACCGCCCTGGCCATGCTGATCTCCGTTGTCGGCGATCTCTGTGAGAGCCTGATCAAGCGCCATGCCGGCGCGAAGGACTCCGGCCATCTCATCCCGGGGCACGGTGGCGTGCTTGACCGGCTGGACAGCTTGTTTGCCGCGCTACCGATGTTCGTGGTGTTGAAATGGAGCCTGCTGTGAAACGCGTTGCGGTATTCGGCGCGACCGGTTCCATTGGCAGCAGTACGCTTGACGTCATTGCGCGCCACCCGGACCGGTTCCGAGCCGAAGTCCTTTCCGCCAACGCGCAGGTTGATAGCTTGCTGCGCCTGTGCGCCCAGTTCAGGCCCTCGTTGGCGATCATCAACGACGCTCAGCATTTGCGCGCTCTGCAGGATGGTCTGCGCGATCTTGATTTGAGCACTCGCGCGGAAGCCGGACCCGATGCGTTGGTACAAGCCGCCCAGCAATCGGACATCGACATTGTGGTGGCCGCCATCGTCGGCGCTGCCGGATTGCCTTCCACGCTGGCGGCGGCCCGCGCGGGAAAGCGGCTGCTGCTGGCCAACAAGGAGTCCATCGTCGTAGCCGGTGCCTTGCTCATGCACGCGGTCAAAGAGGGCGGTGGCGAATTGATCCCCATCGACAGCGAGCACAATGCGCTGTTCCAGTGTTTGCCCGCGCCAGCCTTGGGACGAGCGGCCTCAACGGAAATTCGCCGACTCGTCCTGACTGCTTCTGGCGGGCCTTTTCGGGGCTGGCGACGTGATCGTCTTGCCGCGGTGACGCCGCAACAGGCTTGCGCGCATCCGCGATGGCAAATGGGCCAGAAAATTTCGGTCGACTCTGCCACCTTGATGAACAAGGGTCTGGAGGTAATCGAAGCCCATTGGCTGTTCGGCGCTGCGCCAGAGCGAATCGATGTCGTGGTGCATCCGCAGAGCATCATTCATTCTCTGGTCGACTACGTCGATGGTTCCATGCTGGCCCAATTGGGCACTCCGGACATGCGGACCGCGCTGGCCTACGGCTTGGCATGGCCAGATCGGATTGACGCGGGCGTTGCCCCGTTGGATCTATTGCAATTGGCCCGCCTGGATTTTGAGGCACCAGACCGGGAAGCCTTTCCCTGTCTCGACTTGGCATATCAGGCGCTACGCCATGGCCCCAGCGCCACGACGGTGCTGAACGCGGCCAACGAAACCGCCGTTTCAGGGTTTCTTCAGGGGCAATTGCGTTTTCTAGCCATCGCCGATCACGTCCAACACATGCTGGAACAGTTTTCGCGAGAGCAGGCATCCACGCTCGAAGACTTGCTGGAACTTGATCGTCGGGTCCGGCTCGAACCCCACACTCACCACTGACACCACGGAATCCGCATGCAGGAACTATTCGGCTCTATCTGGTGGTTGATCGTCAGCCTTGGTGTGCTGGTCACCTTTCATGAATTTGGTCACTTCTGGGTCGCGCGACGCTTCGGTGTGCGCGTATTGCGCTTCTCGGTTGGCTTTGGCAAGCCACTGTGGTCGCGAACTGGCAAGGACGGCACCGAATACGTGATTGCGGCTATTCCGCTGGGCGGCTACGTGAAAATGCTCGACGAACGCGAGTATGACGTGCCGCCGCACGCACTCGATTTCGCCTTCAACCGCAAGCCGGTGTGGCAGCGCTTTGCCATCGTCGCCGCCGGACCGGCGTTCAACCTGCTGCTCTGTGTCCTGTTGCTGTGGGGGATGTTCGTCCTTGGAAAAGACGACTACCTGCCTGTCGTCGGCCGCAGCACCGGTGTCGCGGCACAGGCCGGGATCCAAGAAGGCGACCGCTTGCTGCGCATCGGTGACCGCGAAGTCCAGACCTGGACCGATGCGAACATGCTGCTGCTCGCGGCCGGACTGGATCGGCAACCCGTCAGCATTGAAGTTCAACGCGGCGTGGATTCGCCGCGAACCGAAACCCTGGATTTTTCGCAACTGCCTGAAGAGACCGACGAAAGCCGACTGTTTCGTGACATTGGTCTGATACCGCAGCAACTGCTTCTACGCGCGAAGGTCGGCAAGGTTTTGGCTGGTTCTGCTGCAGCCACTGCCGGACTGCAAGCCGATGACCTGATTCTCGCCATCGATGATCGAGAAATCGGCTACTGGGACGAGGTTCCGGATGCACTACAGGCAGCCGCATCAAGTTCCAGTTCGCTGACCCTGCGCATCCGCCGGGGCATTGAAGTCCGAAGCGTCACGTTACAGCCCGATTTCGACACCAAGGCACAGCGTTGGTTGATGGGCATCGAGGTGGCGCGCGACAGCGCACCACACGATGCCAAGCTGCGGTATGGTCCGGTCGCGGCGATCGGCGCCAGCCTGCAGGAAACTTGGCGTCTGACGGAGTCCAGCGTTGGCATGCTCTACCGTTTGGTGATCGGCGTCGCCTCCACTCAGAACCTTTCCGGACCGATCTCGATTGCCCAGTACGCCAACGCTTCCGCGCAAATGGGTGCGGCTTGGTTCCTGTTTTTCCTTGCCGTACTGTCGTTGAGCCTGTGCATCATGAATCTGCTGCCAATCCCGATCTTGGACGGCGGACACCTGCTGTATTACCTTATCGAAATGATCAAGGGTGGCCCGGTCAGCGAGCGCACCATGATGGTGGGACAGTATGTTGGGATGGTTTTCCTTGCGGGACTGATGGGAATCGCCTTCTACAACGACATCCTCCGTCTGGTCGCATCCTGAGCGACGGATTTCCACCTGTGGCAGGCGAGCTGGCCCGGCATCGCTTGCTTCATGTTCCCGTAGGGATGGTCGTCTGGCGCACCCAGTTCGATCCGCTTTGCGGGCTTCGCCTGAACTGCTCCGGCATTTCGGGTGCCCAACTTCGGAAGTGACAATGAAGCGAGTTGCCTTGCTACCCCTCGTGGCCGCCATGATGGCCGCCAATGCCTACGCGCAGAGCTTTCAACCGTTTGTGGTCAATGACATCCGTGTCGATGGCCTGCAGCGCATCGCCGCCGGTACGGTGTTTACCTACATGCCCGTCGAGCGCGGTGATCGCGTCGATGCCAGTACCGCCGCTCAGACCATTCGTGCCCTGTTCCGCACGGGCTTCTTTTCCGATGTGAAACTCGATCAGCAGGACGGCGGCATCCTGGTGGTGACGGTCGTTGAGCGCCCGGCCATCAACAAGATCACGCTGACTGGCAACAAGGACATCAAGAGCGAGGAGCTCATCAAAGGCCTGAATGACATTGGCCTTGCCGAAGGCGAAACCTTCAACCAACTCGCGCTGGACCGTGTCACCCAAGAGTTGACTCGCCAGTACAACAATCGGGGCAAGTACAACGTCAGCATCTCGCCATCGATCTCCAACCTGGATCGCAATCGCGTTGATATCGTCATCGATGTCAAAGAAGGCAAGGCGGCGCGGATCAAGCACCTGAACATTGTCGGCAACGAGAGTTTCGACGACGAGGAAATTCTCGAAGCCTTCGAGTCGGACACCACCAATTGGCTGTCCTGGTACAAGCGGGATGACCAGTATTCGCGCGAGAAATTGTCTGGCGACATCGAGAAGCTGAATTCGTTCTACCTGGATCGCGGCTACATTGACTTTGCGGTCGAGTCCACCCAGGTGTCGATCAGTCCGGATCGCCGCAACATGTACCTTACCGCCAATGTGCGGGAGGGTGAGATCTACACGGTCTCCGACATCAAGGTGTCCGGCGATACGATCATTCCAGTCGAGGACATGGAGAAGTTGGTCGCCATCCGCACCGAACAGGTCTTTTCTCGCAAGCTGCTCGAATTGACCTCCGAGGCGATGACCAATGTGCTTGCCAACATCGGCTATGCGTTCGCACAGGTGACTCCGGTTCCGACGGTTGACCGGGAAAACCGTCGCGTCGCCATCAACTTTGTCGTCGAGCCAGGCAAGCGCGTCAATGTCCGCCGCATCGTCTTCAAGGGCAATACCCGCACCTCTGATGAAGTCATGCGTCGCGAACTGCGTCAGTTCGAAGGCATGTGGTACTCGCAGGCCGCCATTGACCGATCCAAGATCCGCCTGCAGCGCCTTGGCTACTTCGATGAAGTCACCATTGACTCCCCGGCCGTCGCAGGAACTGAAGACCAGGTGGATCTCGAAATCAGCGTCAAGGAGCGCACATCCGGCAGCTTCCAGTTTGGCTTGGGCTATTCGCAATACGCTGGCCTGATCACCTCGGTCTCGGTGACCCAGAACAACTTCTTCGGCACCGGCAACCAGATCGGCTTCACCGTGCAGAACAACGCCTACGTGAAGCGAGTCGATTTTTCCTACTTCGACCCCTATTTCACCGAAGACGGGGTCTCAGTTGGCTATAACCTGAGCTATCGCGAACTGGACCAGGCCGACGCCAATATTGCCAACTACACGGCTGACACCGGGTCCTTCAAGACAATCTTCGGACTGCCCATCACCGAGACTGATACGGTCGCCCTCGCGTTCGGTATCGATCGCAACCAGATCACCACCATCGAAGGCTATACGCCACAGCCGATCATCGACTACATCAACGCGCTGGAGCGCCGCACCTTCAACGCGTGGCGAACCGAG
>DEHW01000106.1:2157-3574 GCA_002352135.1 Lysobacterales bacterium UBA2790 | reverse complement strand
ACCTTCTCTCAACGCAGTCTGTTTGAGGAATGTCTCTCGAAGATGCCCGATGTGGGCATTGTGGTGAGTTCGAGCTGGCGAGAAACGGAGTCCCTCGATGAATTGCGCACGCACTTTTCCGCCAAGTTCCGGGATCAAATCATCGGAACAACGCCATCCTTGGACAGTGGCTACGATGTCGGCGGCAGGCAACGAGAGATCGAAGCCTTCCTTCGCTCATCGCAATGGACCACTGCAAACTGCGCATGGATTGCCTTGGACGATACCGCGTTGTTCTTTGACGAGGATTGCCCCAATTTGATGCTGACCGATGCCAGCCAAGGTTTCACCCGCCAAACTGCGCACGATCTGTTGGCGTGGTACAGAGGCGGGTAGGCTTGCCGCAGACATCCGCTGACACCGCTGGGCCATCGAATGTCAATGCAAACGCGGGTGCGATCTTGCCCCACTCTCACGCTGGGTCGGTGGGGACGAGCGTTGTCAGCAAGCGTCCATCCCCCTCAGCGAGTGCAGCGAAGGCTTCACGTGATCGAGATGACAACGTGGTGGGATGCGGATCCGTCGAGCCGGTTCTTGGGTGGCGTCATTGATTCACCTCGGGCGTGAGAAGAAGTGATTTCTGTCGGTGTGGCGAAGTGCCTCAGGGTGAAAGTCAAACCCACTGATGCTCAGCGCCGCGACACCTAGCCGCTAGAATCGTGATCGATGACGCGACAGATCATTGGCAAGACGGTGATCGACCATGTGGATCTCGCCTGCAGTGAAGCACAGCCACGCCTCAACGGTGGGACGGGTGCTCAGGATTGTCCGGTGCGAACAACCGGAAAGGCGACTGCGCCAAGTTCAAGCGAGGGATGGTCGATCATCAGGTCAAGAATCACTGGCACCGTGCTGTGCAGCAGATTGACNNGCGCTCAAACAGGATCGATAGCACCGCAAGGGTGTCGCCACCCAGCAGCCGGGCCAAGGCTGCCTGCTTGCTGGACGAAAAGCTTTCCTCCCAGTGGCCGGAACTGTCGTGCTCACGAAGCGCTCGCCAAAAGGGCGCAAAGACATAGCGGTTGTCGATCAAGGTCCGAATCGGGCCGCTGAATCGCTGGAAAAGCAGCGCGTGTAGACGCCCATCGCCATCAACGGTCAGCAGTCGGGCGAAAAAGCGGCTCAGCTGTTCGCGCTCGGCTTCCTCGTGGCCGAATTCGTGGGCATAGCTGGCATTGAAGGCAATCCACAGAAAGATGAAGCGGGCATCTGGATCCTCCAACTCCTGCTCTGCACGCCGCAGCCAACTCAATGCACGATGGATCCGCACCCGGTTGTCCTCGCCGTAGGCGTCATGACGTGCTTTGAATCGTGAGCGCAGTGCGTCTGCGTTCAATGGTTCGTGATGGGTCACAGGGACGTTCATCCGGCAAGCCAA
>DEHW01000106.1:0-2132 GCA_002352135.1 Lysobacterales bacterium UBA2790 | reverse complement strand
CGGCGCTGATGAGTCCATCCGTTACCGCATTTGTCTGGGTGTTGCCGTCGGCGCAGGCTTCAGCGCAAGTGGCGCGGCTAGCGCAGGCGATCGGCACGCGCCAGCAAGTCGTCGAGGATGGCTTCCAAGCCGGCATGGGTGCCGCGCAATCCTGCGACGACCGCTTCGGCCCACTGAAAATAGGCAAGCTTGCGCTCTGCCGTCCAGTCGGCTGGGGGTGCATTGAGCAGATCTCTCAGGTTGCAGATCTTGTCGGCGAGCTTCACCAGTTTGGCTGGATGGGATAGCGCGGCGGCGTGGGCGATCTGCAACGCCTTTCGCGTCTCCTTTGGCAAGGACTTGTCATCCGATACCGCCACGACAATCGCGGTGACGGCTTCGCCAAACAGGTCACGCAGCTCGTCTACCGTCGTCTCCGTGTCCTCGAGCGTGTCATGCAAAAGGGCGGCACAGAGCACGGCGGCATCGCTGATGTTGCCCTCTACCGACAGGACCTCGGCCAAGGCGATGGGATGGTTGATGTAAGGCGAGGCATCGGCATCCTTGCGGCGCTGATGTCGGTGTTTTCCGGCGGCAAAGGCGACGGCTTGGATGGTCATCCGAAGTGGCAGGGGTTCTTCTTGCATGAGGACTCCTTGGCGAATGAAGCGAAATGATGGTGACCGCTCGGAGGCAGCCGCTCCCGAGACGCCGCAGGATAGGCGTGGTCAGTCTCTTGTGCTGAGAACGGCCCCGGACACGATGTCCGGCGTTCCCCGATGCGTGTGTTGACTACCATGAACGAACAACGCGAAGACCCTCGCATCGCCATTCAATCGCCACGATCAACGCATGCCCTCGCCCATGTGGGAGATCACTCTTTGGATGCACTGCGCTGGCTGGCATCCATTGCGGTTCAGCGCTGCGTGGCGGGCCGATCGGTAAAGCACTTGATCGTGATGGGGCAGGACAGCGGACTCTTCAATGATCTGATTCCGCTTCTCGGATGTGAGCTGGAGGATCTGGGTGGCACCGTGGTGGCGTTGGACCTCCATGGCCAGACAATGCCAGCGGCGCTCCTCAAACCGCTGCAGGCTGCCTTGCTGCGACTGCCACCTCTGGCGGCGACCAGTGAGGCGAGCCTCCGGGCAAGGCGCGCACTGGTTGGATTTAGCCACGTGCACCGGATGCACTTTGGTGATCTGGCATCGGAGTCTGACATCGACATCGCGATGGAGCCGGGGCTAGCGGACAGCGGCGATCTCGACCTGGATCTTGCAGCGGTGTTGGAAAGTGCGGGGCTTGCCATGCAAGCCGCAGGGCGCACCCTTGTCCTGCTAATCGATCGGTTGGATCGTGTCGAGGGCCGCCTGTTGGCAGCGCTGATCGGTACGCTGCATGCTTGTAGTCGACGCGCCTTGCCAGTTTGGCTCCTTGCCGCGGGATCGCAGGACATACGCCAGCGGATCGGTGAGGCGCGGCCCTACGCGGAACGCCTCTTTGACTATGTTCGGCAAGGGCCTCGGTGATCTGCGTCTGAGCGCGAAACGCCCTCGTCGGCATCGATAGAATCGACTGCCATGTCTTTCACGAGGTGTATGCGCGAGCGACGCAGCGCGTGTGCCTGCAAGATCTGCTCAGCGATCCGGTCCGCGGAATCACTGTCACCCCGGCGCAGCGCCTGCAGGTAGTCGCGTGCGGCGGGCTGGGTTCGTGAGCCGGCAATCCGCTGCAGATGAGGTTGACGCATCGATGCCCTCCGATAGGGGTTGGTGCTCTCAGGCCCGGCGGTGCATTCGAGGTTGCGCTGAAGCCATGGCCAAGTGATCTCGGTTCACGTGCAGCGCATCTGTTCTCGCGCAGCCAACTTTTCGCCTCGATCGTTTCTGCCGTGCAGGCTCCTAGTCTTGCGCTTCCATCCCGAAAGCTTCTCGAACCGTGGCCGGGTGGGTCGTCGCCAGCGAGAGCAGTAGTTTGGCCGCCCCGCGAGGCTCACGGCGACCTCGCTCCCATGCCAGCAGTGTTCGTCGGGATACGCCAAGTCCAGCGGCAAGTTGCGCTCGCGACAGGCCTAAACACAAACGTGCCTTGATTGTCAGCGTGGTTGGGACATGATGCACTCGTCCAAATGAGCCTGCCTTGGCATCGCGTAG
>DEHW01000001.1 GCA_002352135.1 Lysobacterales bacterium UBA2790 | reverse complement strand
GGCGTTATGTGCCCGAACGACGGGAGAACCCGGTGGGCGCTTAAGCCACTGACGTAGCCGGCAACATAACGATTGGGTGCAGGCGGATGATGACTCTCCTTTTTGGATTTCTCAATGGAGGTTGTCATGTTCGAACGGTACTACATCAAGCCCTCGACGATTGACCGCATTCGTTCCAACTGGCTCGCGCCGCAGATCGAGCGGTATGTCGAATGGATGGATGCGCAAGGCTACGCGGGTCGCAACGTCTTTCACCGGGTTCCGATACTCTGCCAGTTCGCCGATTTTGCGAGGGAACACGGGGCGGCCGATCCCGCAGCCGCGAGCTTGCATATTGACGCCTTCGCCACACACTGGCTCGCCGAGCACGGCGCGGGTTGCAAGACGGATGAAGCGCGGCACCAAGTGCTGAACGATGCCAGCAGTCCGGTGCGACAGATGCTTCAACTGGCGCTCGACGGTGACGTCAAGCCGAAGCGTCCCACGAAACCTTTTCCGTTTCAGGAAGAAGCGCCAGGCTTTCTGCGCTACCTGCGCGAAGAGCGTGGCTTGCGAGACACCTCGGTCTACCATTACCAGCACTATCTCAACCGCTTCAGTGCTTACCTGAAGCGGGTTGGTGTCGCTTCCCTTGGGCACCTGTCGCCGGCACTGCTTGCGGCCTTTGTGGTCGATAGCGTCCCGGGCATGGCCCGCACGAGCCGACGCAATCTGTGTGGTGCGCTACGCGTATTTCTGCGGTATGGCTATCGGGAACGGGTGGTCTCCGAGAACCTGACCTCGGCAGTCGAAATGCCGCAGAGCTACCGCCTGGCCGACGTGCCCCGCTCCATTACCTGGGACGAGGTGCGCCGAATGCTGGCAGCGGTGGACCGGCGTAGCGGCTGTGGGCGTCGAGACTACGCGATCTTGCTGCTCTTGGTGACCTATGGCTTGCGGGCACACGAGGTGGTGAAACTCACCCTTGAGGACATCGACTGGGAACGCGAGCGCTTCCAGGTGTCCGAGCGCAAGGCTGGACATTGGAGCGTCTATCCGCTTGCTGGCGTGATCGCAGAGGCATTGATCGATTACCTGAAGAACGGTCGCCCGCCAACCACGGACCGTCATCTCTTCTTCCGCACGATCGCACCTCGTCTGCCGATCAGCAGTGCCGCGGTTTCCTCCATCGCCCATCGCTACCTTGTCAAAGCGGATATCCACGTTCATCGGCCCGGGGCCCATACCCTTCGGCATACCTGTGTGCAACGATTGATCGATGCCGAGTTTCCGTTGAAGACCATTGGCGACTACGTCGGACATCGCTCGCCGGACTCCACCAAAATCTACACCAAGGTCTCGATTGCCGCTCTGCGGGAAGTGGCCATGGGTGATGGGGAGTTGCTATGAAAGCGCGCGTGCCCGACCTCAACAGCGTCCTGTCCGAGGCCATCCGTACCTTCGTGGAGTACAAGCGGGCCTTGAATCGCAAGTACCGGAGTGAAGCGCTCGCCCTAAATTTGTTTGACCGTTACCTCTGCGATCAGCGCATTACCGGGTGGGACGACATCGATAGCGAGCTGATCGACCGTTTTCTCGCCTCTCGACCCCGAAACAGGCCGCGCAGCCATAACCACCTGCTCGGTGTGGTGACTCGATTCTTCGACTGGGCCATCGTGCAGCGGCTCACGGAACGAAATCCCGTGAGCGCCAGGCCACGCCGTGAAACCAGCGCGCGGATTCCCTATCTGTTCGACCTGGACGATGCGAAACGCCTACTCGAAGTCGCCCGTGCGCTACCCGATCGACCCAAGGGACCCCACCGTGCCCTCATCTATGAAACCCTGTTCGCGCTGCTCTATGGGGTGGGACTTCGCGTGGGCGAGGTCGCCCGCCTCAGGCTCGGCGATGTCGATTTCACCCGCGATACCCTGCTTATCCGCGAGACCAAGTTCAGCAAGACGCGAATCGTTCCGTTGGGTCCACGACTCGCGCAACGTGTACGGCAGTATGTCGAACATCTCCACGGGAGCAAAGGTCACGCCGATACGCCGCTGTTCTCGTTCACCCAGCGCGGCTGCGTGCACGAAGGGACGATTAGTCAAACGTTTCATGCTCTCCTGCCCAAGTTACACCTGCGCATCCCGCCGGGCGTGTCTTCGCCTACGGTCCACTGCCTGCGGCACTCCTTTGCCGTCGGGACGCTGCTACGCTGGTATCGGGAAGGAATCGATCCCAACCAGCGCCTGATTCAGCTCTCCACCTTCCTCGGTCATTCCGATCCCAGTTCGACCGCGGTCTACCTGACGGTCACCGACAAACTGTTGCACGAGGTCGACCAGCGCTTCCACGCCTTCGTGCCGAAAGACGGTGCACTATGAAAAGCCTCGGACAACTACTGCACTCCTTCTTCGAGGACTACCTCAAGGTTCAGAAGGGGCTTCGCCCGTCCTCGGTAAAGAGCTACCGCGACACCCTCAAGCTCTTCATCACCTTTGTCGCAACCACCCGCCGGCGCCCGGTGACACGTCTGACGGTGGCGGACCTGAACTCCGACAGGGTCTTGGAGTTCCTGAGCATGGTCGAGGTCAAGCGTGCCAATCACGCGCGTACTCGCAATCAACGATTGGCTGCGCTGCACACCTTTTATCGCTATGTCGCCACGGCTGATCCCGAGATGTTGGCGCAGGCCGAGCGCGTCGAAGCCATTCCCAGCAAGCGTACGCAAGCGCCGGAAACGCGCTACCTGGAGCCCGATGAAATCGATGCCGTGTTCAAGTCACTACCCAGACAGGGCTCACTGGCGCTACGCGATCGGGCCCTCCTGATGCTCTTGTACAACACCGGCGCACGGGTTCAGGAAGCTGCCGATTTGCGCGTGAGCGATGTGGACCTCGATGGCCCCTTTCGCGTTCGGCTGCATGGCAAAGGCGATAAGTGGCGCGCCTGCCCTATCTGGCCGGAGACCGCGGTGCTCCTCAGGCAACTCGAAAGTGTTGAGCACGGCGATCCGGCGCAGGCCTTGTTTACCTCGCATCGCAGGCAAGCGCTGACGCGATTTGGGATCTATAAGATCGTCAGGCGGCACACTAGGATGTTGCGACCCAAACGCTTTGACAGCCAACACCATGGGATCTCCCCACACGTCTTCAGACACAGCGCAGCGGTCTCCTTGCTGGAGAGTGGCGCCGACATCAACGTGGTGCGCAGTTGGCTCGGCCACACTTGCCTTGAAACCACCAACCGTTACGCCGAAATCACCTTGCGCACCAAACAGGCTGCGGTAGCCGCTTGCACCCCACCTGTCAATTCCGACGGAATATCCCCCTCCAGTATCGGATGGCGTCAAGATCAGGACCTCATGAAATGGCTGCAATCGCTTTGAAATTTATGTGCCATTCATCCCGAGCACCGCCTTGCCCAGCGCCGTTCTTCCGTCGTTCGGGCACATAACGCCGAAGGGCACATAACCCAGATTATGTTCCGCGGAACATAATCTGGGACCAACAGGGCCGTGCAACCATTGAGGTGCTCGAAGGTGCGCACATGGCTGCCAATCCAGTCGGGCAGGCTCTGACTCCAGGTGGCTTCGCCGTAGGTGTAGCTCGAGGCGCCCAGCACGGCCAAAAAGATCGCTGCCTGGCGAATTTCGCCGGTCATCGCGTCGGTGATCGGCACGGTCGGGCCGGCGTAGTCGATGAA